>CAXUIF010000018.1:3285-26019 GCA_964250995.1 uncultured Acidobacteriaceae bacterium | reverse complement strand
AGGAGAACGGGCACCTGCCGGCGCTGTATGCGCAGAAGATGAAGGACACCACAGCTGTGGCGCGCGCGAATCACAAGCGGGCCATTGCGGCCGGTGTGAAGGTGGCACTGGGCACGGACGCAGCAGTGTACCCGCATGGACTGAACGCGCATGAGCTGGAGGTGTATGTGAACGACTATAGGATGACGCCGCTGCAGGCACTGCAATCGGCGACGCTGAACGCGGCCGACCTGATGGGGTGGAGCGATCGTGCAGGCACGCTGGAGCCCGGCAGGTGGGCGGACGTGATCGCCGTCAAGGGCGATCCGCTGCAGGATGTGCGCACGTTGCAGCATGTGCGCTTTGTGATGAAAGGCGGCGTAGTGTACAAGGACGAGGCCCAGCCGGAGCAGGTAGCGACGCCGGCGGTTGACCGCGGGCCCGCGACGGCGCAGGCTAGTCAGTAGGCAGGCTGCCGGGGCACAGAGCCGGCGCTCTCTATGGCGAGGGTGAGACTTGAGCCCCAGCGCGAGACCTGGCCGGGAGAGTGTAGCTCATGGGCGCTACGTCGCTGGAGTACCGTTTTCGTTATCTGCTGCATGTAGCCATCTTTGCCCTGGGCCTTTGGCCGTTTTGGGAGCCATGGTTGGGCTTCTCCACGAAGTCGACATGGCTGATCCTCAGCGCGGAGTTTGCGCGTCAAGGCTGGCTCGGATTTCAGGCCGCCACCAGTTTTCTGCTGGTGGTTGCCATCGTGTTCACGGCTCTGGGTGCGTGGCTCAGGATATGGGGCTCGGCCTATGTGGGTGCGGACGTGGTGAACGCGGCCGGCATGCACGGGCAAGCGCTGGTGGCCGATGGCCCTTTCCGGCGATCGCGCAACCCGTTGTACCTGGGCACGTTGCTGCATACGGTCGGGCTGGCACTGCTGATGCCGCCCGCGGGTGCCGTGTTTGCCATTGCCGCCATCTGGATCGTGCAGGTGCGGCTGGCGTTGGCGGAGGAGCCTTTCTTAACGGCCCGCTTTGGCCAGCCATATCGCGACTATGCCGATAGAGTGCCGCGCTTTCTGCCCTCGCCGAAGCCCCTGGTGCCGGCAGCAGGCCAGCGGCCTCAATGGCTGCCGGCGGTGATGGGCGAAAGCTATATGGTCGGCGTGGTGATCACGCTGGCAGCCTTCGGGGGGGACTTCAATGCGCTGCCGCGGTGCAAGGGCCTGCGCATCTCGTTTGGCGTCTCCCTTGTGCTGCGCGCGTTCTTGCCGCGGGTGAAACTGAAAACGCCCGCGACGGCCTGATTGGCAGGGGCGCTCCGTCAGCAGTACGCTCGCCAGATAGCGTCTTGGCACGGACGGTGAGCTTGTTATCTCGCAGGTGAAGCTCGCGGAGCACACACTTGCATGGCGGTAAGAGGCCCCGCCCTCGCACAACCGCTAAGGGACGGGGCTCTGGTCGAACCGAGGCTACTTCTTGGGCGGGGCGATGGTGTCTTTGGCGGCCTTGGCGATACGGAACTTGACGACGGTCTTGGCCTTGATCTTGATCGCTTCGCCGGTTTGGGGATTGCGACCGATGCGGGCTTTCCGCTCTGCTTTGACGAGCTTGCCGATGCCGGGAATGGCGAACTCGCCATTCTTCTTGGTTTCCTTGACGGCGGTATCCGCGAGCATCGTGAAGAAGGCGGCGCTCTGCTTGTTATTAAGCTCCATTTTTTCCGCCATGAAACGGATCAGCTGCGTTTTGGTCATGCCTTTTGCCATCGTGGTGTGCTCCTTGCACAGAGGTGTGTGGGTGGTCCGAACTGCTGGTCCGGCGCTCCCGCAGGCGGCGAAGATGTGGGCCACCCTGCGAAATGTCCAGTGTTTATGCGGGTGCGGAGCACCGCGCCGAGATTCACCTTCCACCTTTGGCCCCCGCCTTGTCAACACCAAAACTGCGGTTTCCACAGTGTTTCTGCGGTTTTTCTAGGTAGATTGTGCCTTTTGGGGTGCATGGTGCCACTTTTGGGCCATCTTCAGTGAAATCACGAAGCATGAGCTCCAAGCCGGTGAGGAGTGCAAGCTGCTACGCTCTACCGCCCCGCACTTCCGGAACTTGGCTGGACTCTACCGCTGCTTGCTCCCCGCTTGCGGGTACGAGTTTGTATCGTCTCCGTTCAGGAAGGGTTCGTTCAGCAGCGCGACCAGCGGCGCCATGCGTCGGAACTCCGCAACAAGGCGTTCGCCCAGCTGCGCGCCGAGCGCCTCCTCGGCGCCGAGCGGACTCGTCACGCCCCAGTTGCGCTGGCGCAGCAGATCGCTCGCGGGATGGTCGGCGGCGAAGCCCTGAGGATTGCGTGTCAAGGAATTCGGGTCGATGACTTGCATGGCCGCGCCTTCGCCTGCGGGCTGGAGCAGCGGCGTCACCGTCTCGCGGTAGCGCGCATGATGCGCCAGCAGCCAGCGCCGAAAGGTGAGCAGGTCTTCGCGCTCGGGCGCGTAAAGGCCCGCGGCGAGCATTCCGCCTGCAGGCCCAACCTGAAGAAAGAAACCGGCCGCCGAGCGCTTCTCCAGTCCCTGTCGGCTCCACCAAGCCGCAAGGTGTGTCTTGTACGGGCGCTTATCCGGGCTGAAGCGTGTATCCCGAAAAAGACGCATAGCGACCTTGTGCGGAGGGCGAACGTGCTCGGGGGCGAAGGCGGCGAGCTCGGCATTGATCTCCGAGATGAGCGCATGGAGAGGCTGCCTGAGCGCGCGCTCGTAGACGGGGCGGCGCTCTTCAAACCACGCCCGCTCGTTGTGTCTGGCGAGGCCGCGCAGAAAGCGGAACGTCTCGGGGGTGAAGTGGGCGGGCATCCTCTAAAGCATAGCGGGCGAGTGCGGGTGCGAAGACCACGCGCTTTCACCAAACCACCATGGATCCCTCCGAACCGCGATGCATTCACCGGCCCGCGCTGCTTTCACCGGCCATTGATGAGCGAGTCTTCCTCTGGCTGGTAACGTGACCGCCAGGAGACTTGTCCTTTCATGAACATTCGACGTGCAGTAGCAAGATCGCTTGCGTTAGCCGGGGCTGCGGGCAGCCTGCTTGGCGCGCTCGCGCAAACCACGCCTTCCACCCCGGCCGCCGCGGGTCCGCGCAACATCATCATCTTCGTTGCGGATGGCTTGCGGGCGGGCTCGGTGAATGCGCAGGTCGCGCCGACATTGCTGTCAATTCGCAACGGCGGCGTCTTTTTCAGCAACAGCCATTCGCTGTTCCCGACCTTTACGACGGCGAACGCATCGGCTATTGCGACCGGCCACCAACTGGGCGATACCGGCGATTTCAGCAATACGATCTATTCGGGTTACCCGATGTACAACACAGGCAACTTCGGGTATCTGCCGGGAACGCAGACGCCGTTTGTCGAAAACGACCAGATTTTGGCTGATTTGAACGACCACTACAACGGCAATTACCTCAATGAGACGGCGCTGATGGCACTGGCGCGGCAGAATGGCTACAACACTGCCAGCGTCGGCAAGGTAGGGCCGGTGGCCATCCAGGACGTGAGCCAGATTACGCCGCGGAACAAGGTCATTCCTACCCCGAATACCGTGTTCATCGACGACGCGACGGGCCGCGCAGCGGGTATCCCGTTGTCTCAGCAGATCGCAAACGCGCTCACCGCGGCGGGCATCGCCCTGGTGGCCCCGGACCGCTCCAACGGCTGCGCGGGGACGGCGCGATGCAATAACGGCTTCGCCGGGAACAATGTAACCCCCGGTACCAACACGCCGAACGTCGTGCAGCAGCAGTACTTCGCCGACACCATGACCAAAGCCATCCTGCCCACCTTTGCGCAAAGCGGCAAACCGTTCTATGTCTTGTTCTGGTCGCGTGACCCCGATGGCACCCAGCATAACCAGGGTGACAGCCTGAACTCGCTCACGCCGGGCATCAACGGGCCTACCTCGCTTGCTGCCATCAAGAATGCGGACAACAACCTGGCCCAGATCGTGAAGTATGTGCAGAGCAACCCCGCCCTGGCGGCGAACACGGACATCGTTGTGACGGCGGACCACGGGTTCTCCACCATCTCCAAGCACGAGACAGATGCCGCGGGCGCGACTGTTGTGAACGACTTCGCGTCCTCGGTGATCTACAAGGACAGCACCGGCCGGCAGGAAGTGAACACGGGCTTTCTGCCGGTGGGTTTCCTTGCCCTCGATCTGGCGCACGCCTTTAACCTGCCGCTCTATGACCCGGATGTGGTGGTGACCAATGGCGGCGTGCGCAGCTATGTTCCGGTGAACCCCGGCGCCGGGCAGGCCTCGGCGACGGTGCTGCAGCACCCCGCTGCCGGCAACGGGCTGATCGGCGGCTCGGGCGCCATTCTGAACCAGACCGACGCGCGGATCGTGGTAGCAGCCAACGGCGGATCTGACCTCATCTATGTGCCGAGTCACGATGCGGCCACCGTACGCCAGATCGTCGCCTTCCTTGCGCAGCAGAGCTATGTCGGCGGCATCTTCGTCGATGACGCCTACTCGAGCGACATCCCGGGTTCTCTACCGCTGAGCTCGATTGGGCTGATAGGCAGTGCGCAAACGCCGCGGCCCGCCATTTCAGTGAACTTCAAGACCTTCTACCTGGATCCTGCCAATCTGCAAACCGGCATCGAGGTCGCCGATACCGGGCTGCAGGAGGGTCAGGGGATGCACGGATCGCTCAGCCGCGCAGATACCTACAACAACATCGCCGCCATTGGCCCGGACTTCAAGACCGGCTATGTGGATAGCGTGCCGATGAGCAACGCCGACATTGCGCCGACGCTCGCGTACCTGATGCACATCGGGCTGCCCTTCTACGGGACGCTGCAGGGACGCATCCTGCGTGAAGCGCTGGCGGGCACGACGGATCTGCCGGTGGTCACGCAGAGCAAGCGGATTTCCGGCCCAATCAACGGGGTGTCGACTGTTCTGCTCTACCAAAGGGCCGGAGACGAGGCCTACTACGATGAAGCCTGCCTGGTAAGTGAAAGCTTGGCGAACGCTGTGGCTAATCCGTGCCGGTCTACAGGCACGCCAGAGGTGCAATAGCGGTGCAGGAAATGCGAAAGGGGCAGCGGTTGCCCGCTGCCCCTTCTTCGCGAGGTTGTTGCGTCCTACAGAACCTGAACGCGCTCTGCCTGAAGGCCCTTGGGGCCGCGAACCACGTTAAAGGTGACCTGCTGGCCTTCCTGGAGCGAACGGAAGCCATTGCTCTGGATGGCGGAGTGATGAACAAACACGTCCTCACCGCCCTGACGGCTGATAAACCCAAAACCCTTGGTGTCGTTGAACCACTTTACTGTTCCCTGTTCCATACTGATTTCCTTGAAAAAGCTATGATGTACCGCTGAACGCAATGTGGTGTTGTTTGTAAAGGGTGCGTACAGCCAACTCTTCTCAAAAAAACCAGATCGGATACCAACGATCAGCCTGAATTGTAGCACGGTTTTCCAGAGGACAGGAGCGCCCTTCCTCTCGTTACCGAAAGGCCGGTCGCTGCACTCACAGAAGCCTTAGAGCGCAAAGGCTGTCGAATCCGGAAACGGGACCGGGATAGTGTGGCTAATTCGGGGGGCACTGCCGCCTCTTGCCGACATGGGGGACAAAATTTGAGCAACGGGAGGTAGGCTCAACACACTCGCTTCTCGGGCTCCCCATCTGCAGCGCAAGGAGACTCACAATGCTCTTCTCCCGATACAGGCTCGCCTCCGCCGTCACTGTTCTGCTGTGCTTCGCCTGGCCCCTCGCCAAGGCCAACATACTCGTCAATGGCGGGTTCGACCAAACCAACAATAGCTACAGTGAAACCCAGCCCCCGCTGGGCTGGACCAACATCGGCCGGCCGGATGGCGTCATCGCTGACAGCGTCTTTGGTACACCGTCCTACAACGGGCTTACGTATTACTACGACACAGGAGGGTATGGAAATTCGCTGCCCGCTTCCGGGGACGGCCTTCAGCAGACCGTAAGCACCACCGTCGGCAGCAGCTATTCGCTCTCCTTCGGCCTAAGCAACGAAAACAATGCGCGCTACGGCCCCGAGTACCTGAACGTCCTCCTAAATGGGATGACACTGGACACCATTCCAATGCAGTTCAACAGTGCCTATGGCGGCTTCCAGTTGCCCTGGACGACAGAGGAACTCAGCTTCACAGCCTCTTCGGCATCGTCCACACTTGCCTTCACTGTGAGTGGAACCAATCTTGGCGGCCAAGACCCGCTAAGCGCCGGAGTAAACCGGTATGTAGCTACAAACGTAGCGACGACGCCAGAGCCGGGCTCGCTAGTCCTGTTGGGGACTGGCCTTCTGAGTGCAGCATGTCTTGGGATTTACCGTCGACGCACAACAATACAGGGCTAGCCTGAGAGGCTTCCGAAGGGACGCACCCTTTCTCGGCGTGGCTCGACGGTATCGCGTTACCAACCATCCTCTTCATTGTGGACGCCATGCCGCCCTTCTAATGCTGATGCGTCTGTGTGCCGGGCGTCGTATCGGGCTTGCCGGCGTCGGGTAAGGGCACCGTCAGGGCCTGGGCATTGGGGTAGAGGTTGGGGAGCGGATCGGCGCGCTGCCGGTCGAGCTCGGGGTGTGGGAAGGGTTTGCGGGGCATCATCTCGTCACGTTGAGAGGTGTTGTATAAAAAGATCGCCTCCAACACGGCCCCCTGCTCCAGGTCGAACGCATGCAGGCGGTCCACCGTGTCCATATCGGAGTGGTGCGTGCGGGTCTCGTAGTCCATGGGGTCCTGGATGAACTGAAAGCCAGGTAGGCCCACGGCATCGAAGCTTAGGTGGTCGGTGCCGCCGGTGTTGCGGTTGCTGATCGTGCTCACACCAAGGTCGGCGAGCGGAGCGATCCACTGCTTGAAGATGGGGCCCACCGCGAAGTTCTCCTGTGTGTACACACCTCGCACCTTGCCCGTGCCGTTGTCGAGGTTGTAGTAGGCGTCGAGCGTCTCCCACTCCTTGGTGGTGCTCAGCGCGCCATGGTGGCCTAGGAACCCGGGGGTGCCGGCAGGATCAGGCGGGTTCGGCGGCGCGAAGGTGCCGAAATGCTGCCGCACATAGCCCTGCGAGCCGTACAGTCCCTGCTCCTCGCCCGACCAGAGAGCAAGGCGAATCGTGCGGCGCGGCTGAACGTTGAGCGCCTTGAGGATCCGCATGGCTTCCATCGCCATCACCGAACCCGCACCGTTATCGGTCGCGCCCGTGCCGGAGATCCAGCTGTCCAGGTGGCCGCCGACCATCACGACTTCTTTTTTCAGCTTTGGGTCGGTGCCGGGGATCTCGGCGACGGTGTTGAAGCCGTGCTCGTGGTCGCCGGTGAACTTGGTTTCGATGTTGAGCTCCACGGTGACAGGCACGTGCGCGGTTGCCATGCGGGCGAGCCGGTTGTAGTGCTCGATCATCATGACTGCGCTAGGAATCTTTACGGCGTTCTCAGGCTTCTGCGCAGCCTGCGCAAGATTCGCGCCGTTGTCGTCGAAGATGATGCCGGTACCGCCGCCGTCTTCGCTGTCGCGGCTCGGCGTGATGATGGCGAGCACGCCTTCGTCGGCCATCATCTTCAGGGCTTGCTGGCGCAGCTGCGCCAGGCGGCGACGCTCGGCCAGCAACTGTTCGCGCGTCTGGGTGGGTGCCCCGGCGCGGCGCTGCCCGCCCGGCTGCTCGTAGGTCTCCATCTCCCGAAGTTCGGCGTCGGTGTAGCGGTGAAACAGCGGCTCGGTGATGTCCGGCGTCGCGCGCATGGCGCCCAGAAGGACGATCTTGCCGTGCAGCGTGCCTTTCAGCTTCTCAAGATCGGCGGCTTCGCGAAGGGGCAGGTACACGACCGCGCCGGTCACCGCGCCTTGGGTGGCTGGCGACCAGGGAGCAGCCTGCAGCCAAAGCGGCTCGGGGTCCGCGCCCACCAGGCGCGCCCACGTGTTGATCTGCTGCCAGCCGAAGCCGAACTCGCCCCAATCCTCAAGGTGCGCGTTGCTGAGGCCGAGGGCGGTCATCGTGTCGCGTGTCCAGGCGTTTGCGCGCGCCATGTTGGGCGAACCGGTCAGGCGCGGGCCGATGCCGTCCATCAGCGCCTCGGCGAGCTGCATCGCGTGGCCATGCTGAAACGCCTCGGTGCGGATGCGCGCGTACATGGTGAGGTCAAGCTGTTCCAGCGCGGGCTGCGGGCCGTAGTCGCTGGGGAGGCTCTTCGGGTTCTCGCCTTCGGCGCTGGCTGCGGCACGTCGCTTCTGCGCAGAGCTGGGCAAGGCAAGCAGCGTGGCGGTGAGCGCGACGGTGCTCCAGCGTGTCATGCGGTAGCGGGACGCTCGAAGGGCACGGCGGTCCATGGGCATGGAAGGGCTCCTGAGAAGACGTGTGACGCCAGTATGACAGGAGGCGTGTTCAAGAACTTCCGTTCCGCCTGGACGGAAAGCCGCATTCGGGCTCGGTCTCCGATCACAGAAAGCTACGGAGCATCTCGTTGCAGAGCGCCGGCGCGTCCTGCTGTACCCAATGCGACACGCCTGGAAGGTACCGCGTCGTAAGGTTGGGCGCGAATGCCTCCGTGCCGTCGGTCGTCTCTTTGGCGAGAGCGACGTCCTTCTCTCCCCACAGCAGCAACGTCGGTATGTCGATGGGTGGAAAGCCCTGCTGCAGCTGCCGCCGAAGGCCGCCGCCCCGAACGAAGGCGCGATACCAATGCAGCATGGCGGTGAGCGCGCCGGGCTGGGCCGCGTTGGCGCGTGTGGCCTCCAGCAGATCGCGCGGAAACGTCTGAGGCGAGGTACTGGTGCGCAGCAGCATGGCGGCTGCGGGCTGCGCGCCGCGTCGGCTTAGCAGCCACTCGGGCACGTGCGGGATCTGAAACAGCCCCACGTACCAGGAGCGCAGCATCTGCCCGGGACGGCGGCGCAGCGCGCGCGCGAACAGCACGGGATGCGGCACGTTGAGGATGACGAGCTTCTGCAAAGGACGCAGACGCCGCGCCGCAAAGGTCCACGCGACCAGGCCACCCCAGTCATGGCCCAGCAGCACGACCTCGCGGGCACCGGCAAGATCGATCAGCGCAGCGACGTCGGCCATGAGGTGCTCGATCGCGTAGTCCTGCATGCGAAGCGGCCGCGTGGTTTGCCCGTACCCACGCTGATTGGGCGCCCACACGCGGTAGCCCATCGCGGCGAGCACGGGCATTTGGTCGCGCCAGCTCAGGTTCACCTCAGGAAAGCCATGCAGGCAGAGCGCCAAACGCTGACTGCTCGGATCGCCGCAGGTGAGCGTTTCAAAGGTAAGGCCGTTGGCGGACAGGAACTCGGTTCGTAGGGCGTCGCTCATACGCTAGGGGGGTTTCGGACAGCTCTCCGGGAATAGCCAGTGGGACCGAGTAGGGCGCCGCTCCGAACGTAGGAAGGACCTCTGCATCGTGCCCGGGAGCTTGGTATGGTTCCGGGCAAGATACTGAGGTCCTTCGAGTTGATCAGAGTGTTGGCTGGTTAAAAGACGCTACGCACCTTGGGCTCGCGCGCCCACACGCGGCCCTGGGCCGCTGCCGCAAAGTAGGCTTCGGGCTTCCCGCCGAGAAGAACGCCGCTGTCGGGCAGAATGCCTGCGCGGTCCAGCAGCGTCTTCGCCCCTTCTGTGCCGCCGATCACCTTGAGGTGCGCGAAGGCGTCGTTGACGAATTGCACGGCGGAGGACTCCATCGTGAGCATCTGGGCGCCCTCGGGCGAAAGCGCGAGGAACACACTGTCAAACAGCACAGAGGGTCCACCCGCAAGCTGGAAGTCACCTTCGATCATGCCCCCCTTGGATGACTTGGCCCCACCAACCTTGGGCGCAATCACGGCGAAATCGGCGCCTTGGGCCTTGGCGGCAGCCTTCAGCGTTTCGACCATGGCAGCGTCCGTACCGTCGGCTACCAGGCAGCCCACCTTGCGGCCTTTGACTGTCGGCACAGCCTTCTTGAGGATGCTGAGCGTGGGAGAGGGTTGGAGGTCGGTGCGCGCCGGGATCTTGGTCGGAAAAGGCTTAATGGTGCCCTCCATGCCAAGGCCCTTGGCCACGCGTGCCGCGATCTTGGGGTCCACCGCGGCCAGTTGCGAGAGCTGGCGCTCGCGCACGGCTTTGGTCAGCACCTTACTCAGCTCGAAGATGAACGCGGAGATGATGTGGTTCTGCTCCGTTTCCGTCTGCGAGTAGAAGAACTGCCGCGCCTGCGAGTAGTGATCGCCAAAGGACGCAGCACGGATGCGCAGCTTGTCCCCTTGCATCTTCTCCGGGTAGGACTTGAGGCCAAGCTTTGGATCGACGCGCGGCGTGTTCGGCTCAAGCGAGCTGGGCGAGTAGCTGACACGGCCAGTCTGCTTGCGCATTTGCATATGGCCGTCGCGCTGATTGTTCTGCACGGAGACCTTCGGGGCGTTGATGGGAATCTGTTCGTAGTTGGGGCCACCCAGGCGGCTGAGCTGGGTATCCACGTAGGAAAGGTTGCGGCCCTGGAGCAGAGGATCGTTGGTGAAGTCGATGCCCGGGACGACGTTGCGGGTGCAGAACGCAACCTGTTCGATCTCCGCAAAGAAGTTGCTCGCATTCTCGTTCAGGACCATCCGGCCGATCACGCGCAAGGGCAGGAGCTCTTCGGGAATAAGCTTCGTGGAGTCAAGGACGTCGAAGTCGAACTTCTGCGCGAAGGCTTCGTCGAACAGCTGCACGCAAAGCTCCCACTCGGGGAAGTTCCCCTCATCGATCGCGTGCCACAGATCGCGGCGATGGAAGTCCGGATCGGCGCCATTGATCTTCAGGGCCTCATCCCAAAGGACGGATTGCATGCCCAGCTTGGGACGCCAGTGGAACTTCACATAGGTCGAATCGCCGGCTTCATTCAGCAGGCGGAAGGTGTGAATGCCGAAGCCTTCCATCATGCGGAACGAGCGCGGGATTGTGCGATCGGACATGATCCACATCAGCATGTGGGTGCTTTCGGGCATCAGCGAGGTGAAGTCCCAGAACGTGTCGTGCGCGGTCTGTGCCTGCGGGAAGCCGCGGTCCGGCTCCTGCTTGGCCGCATGGATCAGGTCGGTGAACTTGATGGCGTCCTGGATGAAAAACACGGGGATATTGTTGCCGACCAGATCCCAGTTGCCCTCTGAGGTGTAGAACTTCACCGCAAAGCCGCGCACATCGCGCGCCAGGTCGGCCGAGCCCTTGTTCCCGGCAACAGTGGAGAAGCGCACGAACACGGGGGTCTTCTCCCCTACCTTGTTAAAGATAGCCGAGCGGCAGATACCGGCCAGCGAATCCGTGAGCTCAAAGTAGCCGTGCGCACCAAAACCGCGCGCATGCACTACGCGCTCGGGGATGCGTTCGTGATCGAAGTGCTGGGTCTTCTCAAGAAGGTAGTGATCCTCCAAAAGCACGGGCCCGCGCTCACCGGCCTTCAGGGAGTTGTTGTCATCAGAGACGATGAAGCCGGTCTGGCCGGTCATGGGCGGGTGCGTGCCGCCCGCGATCTGATGCAGTTCGCCGCCGTTGCCGAGCTCTTCGCCGGCCTGTGTTGTCAGGGTGTGCTGAGACATAAGAAATGCGCTCCGTTGTACTGCGCTGTGAAGTGAGTGGGGAGATCGATGGGGCTGTGATCGGCTGCGCGCGGCGGAAATGCCGCGCCTCTGTGAGTTGAGACGCTAAAAACCCCAAGGTCCGTTAGCCCGGCTCGCCGTAATAGCAGGGCCGCTCCCGGCAAGGGGCACTCACGCATGACAGCTGAGTCATCTTCCGGACAGCCAGGCTGCAGGCCGGGCCGCCTAAGTCTCTGGATGACCTTTGTACAACTCACGCACCACTGCCAGGCCGTCCTAGGGTGCCTGCTCGCTGGTTGGCGCTTGCCCAATGGCTTGCCGTATGGCGTTGAGCACGACTTACTGATCGGGTTCGTCCTGCAATTGCTGCTCACCCAGGGGGTACAGCAGCGAACCGTCGCGACGAACCAGCACAATCGTGCGCGCACCTCGGTTGAACTGCATATCCGCCGAACTCAGCTCCGCCGTGGAGACCTGGAAGGAAGAGACGAGCTTTCCTTTTCTGGTTGCCCTCAAAGTGAGACTGTGCGCGGAGCGATCAAGCGTCATCTGGTATGTGGGGTATTCCGGCAGCAGGACGAGCCACAGCAGAGTCACCACGAAGATTCCCGGGATGACGGCCATGCTCCATTGGCGAAGCCAAGCAAGTCTCACCAGAAAGCCTAGGGCGACGAGCAACCCGAGCATCGGAACCAGATGTGCACTCTGCGGCGTCTGCAGAGCCTCCAGGCGTGCGGACGTATTCTCGGTGATGTGGAGTGTGCTCAGCGTAGACGTTTACGCAATACAGCCGCAGGGTTTGCCGGGCGGCTCTGTGCCGGCGATGAACTATACTCGGGCGCGCCTGTCACTAGTGTCCCTGCTCGCTCGATGGCACTTGCCCGATCGTTTGCCGCATCGCATTCAGCACCACGTACTGATCTGGCTCATCTTGGTAGTGCAACTCTCCGAAAGGAAACTTTTGCTGACCATCCTGCTGGATCAGGACGATACGGGTGGCGCCTCGATTGAACTGCATTTCTGCGGAGGCTAGATCCCTAGCGTCTTCTGAAAAGGTCTGCTCCATGCGGTTACCCAGCATGGTTTTGGACGTGATGATCCGTGCTGATTTGTCAACGACCACCTCGTAGTTTGGAGCTCTTTGCGAGGATCGCCAGGGAATCATGAAGACAACAAGCGCGATGCCTACAATGACCAGCCACCAGCGCCTATAGTACAAGGCGCAAGCGACCACAGCGATCGCTGTGAGTAAGACCCAGATGCTATACGCAGTTGCAGTACCTGGGCTTTGCACCGCAACCAACTGTGTGGGCGTATTCTGCTGAATTGTAAGTAAGGGCATTCTATCGCTAAGGTCTTTCTGGTGGTCTAAACGTACTGCCTTAGATCGCCTGATTCGCACCCACAACGATGATTTTCTGCGTAAAAGCAACCTCATGGAACATCGCAACGTGGACCACCGGTTGAAGGGCGCCAACTTTGCTGTCCAGGGCTTCGAACCGTTGATCAACCGCAGCATCATGAAGCTTTACAGCGTGATCCGCTATCGAGAACCCCGCCTTTTCGAAGGCTGCGCCCGTGACAGCAGTCTGCACGGCCTTAAAATCGTTGTTGATGCCGATCACATTCAGAACATGACCAGCTTGCAGAGAGTAGTCCTCAAAGTGATCGGCGTGCTTTTCGCCCTGGGTGAACACAGAGTAGATATTGTGCATGTAGTTGACGGGCTCATCCAGGAGCTGGTCTGCCTTATGCGCGATGGTGTGCGCGGCCGTGTACAGATCATTAGTGGCCCCGATGATGGACCTGTGCAGGTTCCCGATCGTGGTCTGCGCGAAGTTGCCAACGACGTTCTCGTCCTTGTTGCCCGCGACCTGCTTTTGCTGGTTGCCCCCCACGGTGTGCGAACGGTTGTCGGTGATGCGCGTGCGTTCATTGCCGTTCATCTGGCGATCGCGGTCGCCGGCCAGCAGCAGCGTGTCATGGCCGTTGGTTCCGGCCAGCGCGCTGTCAGCGGTAATAGCGGCGTAGCTGAGCGCGCCAGGTGGCGGCAGCTTCCAGTCCGTCCTGGGATCGGAAACGGCCAAGGGAGTTTGAATCTGTCCATCAAAGACGCCCATCGTGTCGCCCTCCATAGGCGAAAAAGTCGCTTCCGCCACTTTGCGCCAAAAGGACAAAGGGCGTCAACCGCTTAGGCAAGGTACAGGCCATGCTGCTCGATGTAGCGAGACACCTCTGGCGAGAGCAGGGACTCGCAAGGCAGCCCGGCCCGCAGACGAGCGCGCAGCTCGGTCGCACTGGTCGGGTCGGTGACGTCTTTGAGCCAGTGGACGCGAGGGCGCTGCGTGGCTGAAAGCGGCACCTGCGCAAGCTGCGCAGACGTGTACCCTGGGCGGCTCACCACGACCCATGTGGCGAGATCGAACAGCAGGCTCGCATCGCGCCACTTCGGCAGGTGCAGAAACGCGTCCGCACCCACGATGGTGAAGATCTCTGCGCCGGCCGGAAGCGTGCGGCGCAGACGGTGGAGCGTGTCCACGGTGTAGTTCGGGCTGCCATCCGGCCGCGGTGCATCGATCGTCGACGCCTCCAGCCCGGGCTCGCCCGCGCACAGAAGCGTTGTCATCGCGAGTCGGTCGGCGAAGGGCGCAGCGGGTCCGTCCGGCTTGAGTGGCTGGCGGCCCGTGGGCGCGAGCAGGACGCGGTCGAGCGCGAAGCGGCTCCGCGCGGCGCGCGCCACCGTAAGATGGCCACGATGCGGTGGGTCGAAGCTGCCCCCGAAGTAGCCGATCCGCATGGGCGTCAGGCGGCCGTAGCTTCCGCCTTCAGGCGCTCGGCGGTATCGTGCGCCACCAGCGCGTCCACGGTCGGCTGCAGCATGCCTTCCATCACCATCGCGAGTTGATGATTGGTGAGGCCGATGCGGTGGTCGGTTAGCCGATTCTGCGGGAAGTTATACGTCCGGATCTTCTCCGAGCGGTCCCCGGTGCCGACCTGCGACTTGCGCGCGGCCGCCTGAATCTGGTGCTGGCGCTCCAGCTCCACCTCGTAGAGGCGAGAACGAAGAACCCGCATCGCCTTTTCGCGATTCTTGATCTGCGATTTCTCGTCCTGGCAGCTCACCACGGTGTTGGTGGGCAAGTGCGTAATGCGAATCGCCGAATAAGTGGTGTTCACCGACTGGCCCCCGGGACCCGACGAACAGAAGGTATCCACGCGAAGGTCTTTGTTCTCGATCTTCACGTCGACTTCTTCGGCCTCCGGCAGCACCGCCACCGTCACGGCAGAGGTATGGACACGCCCCTGCGTCTCCGTCGCCGGAACGCGCTGCACGCGGTGTACGCCGGACTCGTACTTCATCTGCGAGTACACCTTGTCCCCTTCAAAGATGGCTGTGACCTCTTTCAAACCGCCCACCTCGCTGGCCGACTCGGAAAGGATCTCCACCTTCCAGCGGTGCTGTTCAGCAAACCGCAGGTACATGCGGAAGATTTCGGCAGCAAACAGCGAGGCCTCGTCGCCGCCTGTGCCCGCGCGTACCTCGATGACGATGTTCTTGTCGTCGTTGGGATCTTTGGGCAGCAGCAGCACCTTCAGTTCTTCTTCCACCACGGGCAGCTTTGGCTCGAGTTCGGCGAGCTCTTCAGCGGCCATAGCGCTGATGTCTGGATCGGGATCGGCGGCCATGGCCCGCGCCTCCCCCAGAGCCTGCTGCAGGCTGCGGTAGCGGCGAAAGACCTCTACGGTCGGCTCGAGATCGCGATGCTGCTTCGCGATGCTCTGAAACTTCTTCTGGTCCGCCAGCAGGGCAGGATCGGAGAGCTGGCGGCCAAGGTCTTCGTAGCGGGCGTCGATTTGGTCTAAGCGGTCAAACATAGGAAGGGCACGGAGGGCAGGGCCTGAAGCCCCGAGGTAGTAAGGCGTTCCAAACGGCAAAGGGGAGGGCGACGAAACTCCTGCAGGCGCCGCTACAGAAAGCGCGCGCGGCGGTGGCCCATGCAGGCGAACAGGGTCGAGTTCACATGGGCTCGCATCGTCATGTTTGATGGTATCGCGAACCTCCCGGATTCGCGCACAATCCAGCACGCCTGCAGGCCTTGCGGAACCCCGGCTCCAGAAGAGGCCTCAGGCGGCGGCGCCTGGCTCAGGTTGAGAACACCGTAAGCGTCGGGATACTTGCTCCGGACAGTGAGGGACTCCGTCTGCGCAGGTACCGGTGCGCCGCTAAGCCAGCGGGAAGCGTGTCCCGGACGCGACTCGCTTTCGAAGAACAGCTATCGTGCTGACGCGGAAGGCAGCCGGGATCGGACAGCGCCGGCGCCCTCGTGGATGGTGTGCAGGGAGTTGGCGGCCAGGTTGGGATGGACGGTGGTCTGGCCTGTAGGCCAGCGGAGTGTCACATCCGCTGAAGTTGCCGGCCCGAGTCCGAAGTGAAGGCGGCTCTCGTTGTTGGAAAGAAACGAAGAGCCACTTAAGAGCTCCTGCATGAGGGTTTTCTGTGCTGTGGCGGGACCGAAGCGGAGCGTCGCGCGACAGCCAATGGCACTGCGGTTGGAGGTTGTCCCGATCAGCTTGAGCTTGATCCAGTTGCCCTCGCCGCGCACGTCGTTTCGCAACAGAGAGGGTGGCTGGTTCAGGTTCACAATCAGGGCGTCGAGGTCGCCATCGTTGTCGAAGTCGCCGAGCGCCAGCCCGCGGCTGCAGTGCGCGGCGCGAATGCCTGGCCCAGCTTCATCGATCAGCTCTTCAAACTTGCCGCCGCCCAGGTTGCGAAAGACGACGCGGGGCGTCGCCAGTGGATATTGGGCGAGCTTGGCGGCAATCTCCGGGTACACATTGCCCGTGACGAAAAGGACATCCTGCAAGCCTGCGTTCTGGAAATCTGCCGCTGCCGCGCCCCAGCCGATAAAGCGCGTCTCGACGCCGAGTCCGGAGGAGGAGGTCACATCGTCGAAGTTCCCTTTGCCTAGGTTTCGGTAGAGCACATTGGTGTCATCGGCGAAGTGAGTCTTGAAGATGTCGAGCCGGTTGGATCCGAAGAGATCCCCCACTGCAACGCCCATGCCAGCTTGTTCCATGCCATCTTCGCTGAGAGCGACGCCGCGCTCGACGGCCTCGTCCTTGAAGGTGCCATCATGCTGGTTGATCAACAGCACACTGGGCGTCGAGTCGCAGGCAATGTAGATGTCGGGCCAGCCGTCATCATTGAAATCCGCAGCAACCACGGTCAAGCCGTAGGTCTCGCGGATCGCATCGAGTCCGCTGGAAACGGACACGTCGGTGAAGGTTCCGTCCCCGTTGTTGCGATACAGGGAGTGGCGCCCATAGGGTAAACCGCGCGGGCCGCAGTTGACCGGCACGCCCTTGAAGCTGCAGTTCGTGTTGGCCCCGGGCACCGGCGCGTGTTCGAAGTCAAAGACAAGGTAGTTGGTGACCACCAGGTCAAGATGCCCATCACGGTTGTAGTCGGTGAACGTACAGCCGGTGCCCCAGCGAGCCGGGCCCTTGTGCAGCAGACCCGCCTCGCGTGTCACGTCAGTGAAGGTGCCGTTGCCGTTGTTGCGGAACAACTTGTTTTCGCCCCATTGGGTGATGAAAAGGTCCTCCCAACCATCGTTGTTATAGTCCCCGATGCAGACCCCGGAGGCCCAGCCCGAAGACAGCAGGCCGGCCTTCTCCGTAACGTCTGTGAAGGTGCCATCGCGGTTGTTGTGATACAGGCGGTTGCTCGTGTTTGGCGGGGGATTGCCGACGCGCGTGCCGCTAAGGACAAACAGGTCGGGCCAGCCGTCGTTGTCGTAATCGAGGAAGGCGCAGCCGCAGCCGATCGTTTCCAGAATGTAATCCTTCCGGTCGACCTCGCCGTAGATCGACGGGTAGTGCAAGCCGGCCGCGGCGGCTATATCGACGAACTGCGCGCGATAGGGCAGTCCGGAGGGCTTGGCGCGTGTCTGCGGTTGGACGTTTCGGGACGATACGCCCTGGGGCAAGGCCGCACGGCCCAGGGTCAGGAGGCCGAGTTCAAGCAGCGAGCGCCGGGTCGGGTTCATGGGTGCGGCTGCGTCGTTGCCGCAGGAGCGACTGGGGCAGGTTGCGGCAGGGCGGGTGGTGCGGCCGAGGGCGTGCTGCCCTCAAGCGAAAGGTGGATCCGGTTCGTTTCGTTCTCCTGCGCGCGGTCCGCGGCCACAGAGGCCTCCAACACGCGGCTGGTGCGCTCGGCATCGGCGGTGCGGCCGAGCCGGCGGTACGCGGCGATCAGCTGGTTCAGGGCTGTGCGGTCTGTGGGCTGCAGCTTGATCGCGGCTTCCAGTTCCGGCACGGCAAGTTCGGGATGGCTGGCCTTGAGTTCGAGCTTGCCCAGAAGCGCATGGGCCGAAGCCAGCGACGGTTGATTCGCGATGGCAACGTGCAGCAGCCCAAGGGCCCGTTCAAAGGCGGGGTCACCAGGGGCTGCACCCGCGCGAACCAGCACATCGGCCAGCAGGAACGACAGCACTGCGTCGTGTGGCGTCACCTGCAACTTCTTCTCCAGCACGGCCTGGGCCTGGGCGAGGTTGCCGTCCTCACGCAGCAGCACGCCAAGGCCCAGCGCACCGAAGCTGCTCGACGGCGCAAGCCGGTCGGCCTGCTCGAAGTCCTGCTGCGCGCGATCATCCTTGCCGAGTTGCGCGTACACGGTCCCTCGCATCACCAGCAGGCGGGTGGAGCCGGGATGCGCCTTCAGACCTGCATCGAGCACCGATAACGACACCTCCGGCGACTGGTGCTCCATGCCAAGCGTGGCAAGGTCCAGATAGCTGGTGTCCTCAAGTGGAGCGCGCGCGATGCTGTCGCGATAGGCCTGAATGGCGGCGGGCAGCTCCTGATGGCCCGCATAGGCGCTCGCGAGCAAGTTCAGGCCCGCGGCAGAGAGCGTCGCACGCATCGGTTCAAGGAGAGGAATGGCCTGCTCCGGGTGGTGCTGTGCCAGCTCAATCGACGCCAGGTCCAGCGCCACCGCAGCGTTTGCGGGCTCCGCAGCATGCAGTGCCGCTAGCCTCTGGGCTGCACCGTCTAGGTCGCCCGCCAGTGCCTTTCCCTGGGCGTCACACAAACCCAGCCGGCGCGTCGTCGCGGCGTCTGCGGAAGCCAGACTTCCAGCTTTCGCGAAGTGATCCAGCGCCAGCGGGCAATCTCCCGCCTCCAGCGCCAGTACGCCGAGCATGGCATGGGCCGTGGGGTTCGGCGGGTCGAGGCGCAGGACCTCCTGCAGAAACTTGGCCTCCGCAGGGCTGTGGTCGCGATAGGCGATTTGCGCTCCCGCCTCCGCAGCGGAAAGCAGATGTGGGTCGAGGTCGAGGGCGTGTTGAAAGTCATGCATCGCCTCGGCTGGGTGCCCCATGCCGTTCAGCGCCAGGCCCCGGTAAAACCACAACTCTCCGGTGCGCGGATTGGCTTTAACCAGGGTATCCGCCGCCGCGAGTGCTGCGGCGAACTGATGCTGGCGCACCAAACTGGGCAGCTCAGCTGCCGTTGGGCGACTCGGTGCAACCTGCGCCGCAGCCCGCGCGGGAAGCCACAAGGCCAGCCAAAGCACACCCCCGCCAAGCCGTCCGCGCAGCGCGCCGGTCGACCCGAAGAGACACCAAGACAGACGGAGAAAAGAGTGCACGTCGCTGCCCATGAGTGTAGGCAAGGGCGCGGCGACGATCAATGGGTGGGTCGTATATCGCCGCCGCGGAGACTCTGAGAGGGGTACTAGAACTGAAACCGTGCCCCAAGCTGCATGATGCGCGGCTGGTACGTGTTGGTTGACTGCCCAAAGGTGGAGGAACCGATGTTGTAGTCCACCGGGAGCAGATTGACGCGGTTCAACGAGTTGAAGACGTCCAGTCGCACCTGTAAATTGCTGTGCTCGCCGGCAAACCAGGGAAGGGCATTGTTCTTCAGCACGCTGGCATCCACCGCCAGCAGGCCGGGGTTGCGGAAGGAGTTGCGAGAGACGTTGCCCAGCGTTCCTGCCGTTGGCGCGCTGAAGTCTGTGGGCACGATGTACTTGGCGCCGTTATAGGTCACTACGGCCCGTGGAGAGATGCCGGCGATGAACTGCTGTCGACTGAAGCCGCGCGTCTGCGTACCGGGCGCCAGGTTGGGCCGGTCGTTGCTGTAGCCATCCGCGTTGTAGTCGCCGCAGGTCACAATGACACCGGTGCAGGCGGCGTTGTAGGGAGTCAGGTTTGTGGGGCTGAACGGGATGCCGGACTGAGCCGTGGCAATCGAAGCCACCTCCCATCCACTGAGCAGGTGATCGACGATCGGCTCGATGTGGTAGTTCGGGATCGTGTAGCTGCCGGAGAACTTGAAGTTCTGTCGGATGTCGAAGGCAGAAGGACCGTAGTTGGCGGCGAAGTTGTGCTGATCGCCCGGGCAATCTGTTGCCGCGTTGAAATCGAACCGTGTTCCGCAGGTCCCATAGTCGGTGGATTTGGACCACGTGTAGGAGGCCTGGTAGGTCAGGTTATGGAGCTGCTGCGTAAGCGTGGTAACTAGGCCAAAGTAGTTGGCCGTATTCAGATTCGCCACGTAGGTGATGGATCCGAAGCTGGGATTAAGACGCTGCAGTTTGCCGTTGTTGACCAGCAGATCCCCTGCAAAACGGTTGAAGTCCGTTCCGCTCAGCTGGTCATAGGCGTGCGACCCCACGCCGTTAATGCCGAGCACCATATTGCGCGGCAGCTGCGTGAACACGCCCACGGTATAGTTCAGCGTCTTCGGGATCCGGATGTTGGGGTCGAGGCCGGTGATCGGTGCGGCGGCCCCGGGAACGCCCCCTCGGCTGTCCAGACCCGTCGCAGGAATCGTCGGGTACTTGTACCCATACGGCGCCACATCCGTTGTGCCAAACGAGTAGAGGGGCTGGATGGGTTGTGTGGGAGAGAACGTGGGTGTGATCCAGCCCGGAGGATTGGTGCGCAGGCCATCGATCACCTGACCAAGGGTGATCGGATCGCGGTACAGCCCGATCCCACCATGCACACTCACGCGCGCAAAGTTGTGGTAAGGCTGCCAGGCAAAGCCAAAGCGCGGCGTGAAGTTTAAGTTCTGCCGGTTCGGGTAGACGTTGTTCACTTGCTGGATGGAAGCGTTGGCGAACTGCGGATTCAGCGCGCTGAAATCGGGGTGCGTCGACGAGCCCGCGAGCTTGACGTTGGCGAAGTCGATGTACGTCTGGTAGCCGTACGTGGTCGGATTGCCGAAGTCGTCCCAACGCACGCCGAGGGTCAGCGACAGATTGCTGGTGACCTTCCATTCGTCCGAGGCGTACACCCCGAAGCTCGTGCCTTGATCGCCGAACTGCAGAGGCTTGAACTGCCCGGTAAGCGGGTCGTAGGTGATATTGCCTTCGCTGTAGGGCTTGTCCTGGATCAGATCGGTCAGGTTGTTGAAGCTGAACTGCGGCCGCGCCTGCGGAGGTCCGAAGTTGGCGCTGTCGTCTCCGTGTTCAGCCTGCACGCCAAACCTGAAGTTATGCTTGCCACGCACATAGCTGACCACATCCCGCCAGGAGTAGTTGTGCTGGATGAAGCTTCCCGGGCCCCACGCCCCGCCGAAGTTCGCGAGAGTTGGGGCGCTGATGATGTTGATCAGCGGGATCTGCGGGTTGATGCCGATGCCGGCCGACCCTTCCACCTTGTACGACGCAAACTGTGCTTCATTCAAAACATTCGGCGAGAAGATGTGGGTGTAGTTGATGTTGTTGAACCAGGAGCGATTGGGATTCAAAGAGTTGAAGTTGGCGCGCGGATCAACCACTTGCGAATCAAGCTTCAGCTCGAAGAGATAGCCGTAAAGACGATCTTTGCCGCCCCGAAAGTACTGGTCCCCACGGAAGGAATACTGCAGCCCATGCTGGTACGGAGCGACGCTGTTAGCCGCATTGTCGATATAGGGCGTGTTGCAAGTCCCTGTGGGTGCGGTGCAGGTGGCGGTGAAGTCCGGCGTCGCATACAGCTGCACCCCCGCGCGCGTCCCGTTCTGCAGCGGGTACTTGGTTAACAGGCCGGTGCCGATCGTGTTGGGGAAACGGGCCTGCGCAAAGCTGATGAAAGCCGGATCTTCCACGGTGAACAGGTTTGTGCCGGCCGTCTTATTATTGAGCCGCTCGACCGAGGCGAAGAAAAAGGTGCGGTCGCGAATGATGGGCCCACCGAAGGTGGCGCTCACGTCCTTGTTGCTGGTCGTGGGAATCACACCAGGCTGAAAGCGGGCGTGTGCGCGGAGGTTCTGATCGGTGTAGGTGAAGTTGCCTGTCCCGTGAAACTGGTTGGCTCCGGCTTTGGTGGTCACGGCGGTAGTGAGGCCTGCTCCGCCGGAGTAGTCGATGCTGAAGGTGTTCACCTGCAGCGACATCTCCTGGAGGGAGTCCGCGTTCGGCGAGATGTTGGCCGTGCCGGTCGTAATGTTCGAATTGATCGAGATGCCGTCGAGAATGTAAAGATTGCCGCCAAAATAATGGCCGTTCGCGTTGGCCGCGGGTGTCTGTTCCACCGCAAAGTTGTTGGTGTTTTCCGTGTAGCCGCTGACGCCCGGGGCCGTGTTGACCAGGGCCAGCGTGCCGCGATTCTGCAAAGGCAGGTCGCGGACCTGTTGGGTGTCGAGCGTTGCCTGCACACGGGTCTCTTCAGGGTTCAGACCGCCGTTGCCCTCGGCGGAGACGGTCACAGTCTGGGTAGCATTCTCCACGCCGAGTGCCACGTCGACGCCGGCCACCTGCGAGGTCGTCACGACCGCGGCAACGTCCTTCGGCTGAAACCCGGAGGCAGTTACATGAACGCGGTAGGTGCCCGGGCCCAGGCTGTTCACGTGGTACTGGCCCGACCCGTTCGTGGTCAGCGCCGAAGCAACGCCCGTATCCGTATTGGTCACGACGACGCTCGCGTTCGGTACCTGCGCGCCGGTGTTGTCGGTCACTGTTCCCTGGATCGTTCCACTGAACTGGGCCATCGCCATCGGGGAAAGGGCAAAGACATAGAGAGCGGCGGACCCTGCAGCAACCATCCGGGGAACCGGCAGCGTCGCTGGCCAGGTGAGTAGGGCGAACGTCTTACGTCGTATGGTGCTGAGCAAAGTGAACCTCCCGGAAAGACATCAAGGCCGATCTTGCAAACACGGAACGAAGAACTCGAACAGCAATCCCTGGGTTTT
>CAXUIF010000018.1:0-3185 GCA_964250995.1 uncultured Acidobacteriaceae bacterium | reverse complement strand
AAGGGGGCTGAGAACATGACCTTTCTAAGACGGCGGGCGCTTCTGAAACTTCTTGCCGGAGCCGCAGCCGGTCTGGCTGTGGAAGAGCGTGGGGCGTACGGGATCAGCTCGGCTATGCGCCCAGGGGGGTCGAAACCAGCGGCTTCCAAGGATCGCGATAACCGGCTCATGCCGGTCCACAATCGCGCCCCCCTCGCGCCGAACGCGTTCTATCTTCTTCCGCTCACGTCGGTACGGCCGGCAGGATGGTTGCGACGCCAGCTGGAGATTCAGGCGACCGGCCTGGGTGGGCATCTGGACGAGACCTGGGCGGACGTTGGACCGAACAGCGGATGGTTGGGCGGCACCGGGGAGAGCTGGGAACGTGGGCCGTATTTTCTTGACGGCCTGGTGCCGTTGGCCTACCTGCTGAACGACGATCGCCTCAAGGCCAAGGCGCAGCGCTACATCGATTGGACGCTGACGCACCAGGCCCCAAACGGCATGATCGGGCCCGCCAGCAACGACGACTGGTGGCCGCGCATGGTGATGCTGAAGGTCCTTGCCCAGTACGAAGAGGCCACCGGCGATCCAAGGGTAGTGCCCGTTCTCTCTCGCTACTTCGCCCATCAGCTGGAAGCGCTTCCGGCGCGCCCGCTGCGGGACTGGGGCAAGTTCCGTTGGCAGGACAATGCACTGGTGGTGCTGTGGCTGTACAACCGCACGGGCGACCCCAAGCTGCTGGATCTTGTGAAGCTGCTTCATCAACAGGGGTTCGACTGGCAGGCTGACTTCGCGAACTTCCGCTTCACCGAGCCGGTAACGCCTGCCAGCATCAAGCTGGATGAGAATCGCGGGCTGGGGGATTCGGCACTGGCCTCCCATGGCGTAAATAACGGGCAGGCTCTGAAAGCGGCGCCGGTATGGTCCATGGTGACCGGCAGCCCAGCGGACCGAAGCGGTCTTCAGACCATGCTGGGCAAGCTGGACGAGTACCACGGGCTGCCGAACGGCATGTTTTCCTGCGATGAGCATCTTGCAGGACGAAATCCGTCGCAGGGCTCGGAGCTTTGCACCGTCGTGGAAACCATGTTTTCACTCGAACAGTCGCTCGCGATCCTTGGGGATGCGCGCATCGGCGATCGGCTGGAGCGCATCGCCTTCAATGCGCTGCCGGGCACCTTTACCGACGATATGTGGGCGCACCAATACAACCAGGAGCCCAACCAGGTGGAGGTAAGTCTGCACCGCAAGCCGTGGACGACCGACGGTCCGGAGTCGAACCTGTATGGCCTGGAGCCGAACTTTGGCTGCTGTACGGCCAACTTTCATCAGGGGTGGCCGAAGTTCACGGCCAGCTTGTGGATGGCGTCCGAGGACGGCGGTCTGGTGGCTGCGGCGTACTCGCCGTGCGAGGTGCATACCGTCGTCGCGGGCACGGCGGTGCATGTCACCGAAGAGACCGAGTACCCATTTCGCGGCACGGTTCGGATCGTCCTGCAACCGGCCGCAGAGGTGCGCTTTCCGTTACGCTTGCGTATTCCGGCCTGGGCGGATGGAACCAAAGTTTCGGTCAATGGCGATCCGCAGCCGTCGCCCGTGCAGGAGGGGTTCGCTACTGTGGAGCGGGTCTGGAAGGCCGGAGACACGGTGGAGCTTGCGTTTCCGATGACGCCAACGATCCTCCATGGCGGTTACCGGGATTCGGTATCGGTCGAACGGGGACCTCTGGTCTTTTCGTACCCTGTCGAAGAAAGCTGGGTAAAGCTGCGCACCCGCGGGATGACCGCGGATTGGCAGGTCTTTCCGAAATCGGAGTGGAACTACGCGCTGGATGTGAAGCAGGGCGCGCCTCATGGCCTCCTCGCGGAAGAACATCCGGTAAGCGGCTCGCCGTTCGCTCTGACGGGCACCCCCGTCACGTTGCAGGTAGCCGCGCGCAAGGTGCCGTCCTGGCGGGCAGAGGATGGTGTGGCCAATCCCGTGCCGCAAAGCCCCGTGGTGAGTGACGAACCCCAGGAAACGATCACCCTGGTGCCGTACGGCGCAGCGAAGCTCCGCATTACGTCCTTCCCGCGCCTGAAAAGCTGAACGGCTGACGACGCACGTACGGGCCAGCGCAAGTGTGCCTCATGCTGCCCCTCGTGCTGCGCGCTCTGGCTGCTTTCCCCGAGGACGAATGCCCTCTGGAAAGCTGCCTCCCAGGCTTGCGCTTGCTAATTGACCGTTGGGTAATGTAAAAGAACGGGGCGTGGAAACAGGCCGCGCCGCACCGCACCCAAGAGGACCGCGTGCGTGAGGCGGCCAGGGCGCCGCGTGAGGAAGATCATGTCACTGTTGGCAGCGGAGAAGACGGCACAGGCGCCCCTTTCAGTCCAAGGGGATGCGGCGGAGATCGATCAACTGCGGTCGGCGTTCGAGGCGCAACGTCGCGCCTTTGCAAAGGACCGTCAGCCCAGTCTGGCCGTGAGGCGCGAGCGACTTGAGCGCATGGTTCCGATGATGCTGAATCATCGTGAGCAGATCGTTGCGGCGTTGAATGCCGACTTCGGTGTGCATCCTGCCGCGGGCGCCGACGCGCTGGAGGTCTTCGCTGTGTCCAAGCGCGCCGAATATGCCCTGAAGCATCTGGAAGAGTGGATGCGGCCCATGCCGCGCGAAGTGGACGAAGCCTATGCAGGGGTCCTGCGGGCCTTCGTGAAAAGCCAGCCCAAAGGGGTTGTCGGCAACATCGTTCCATGGAACTTCCCGTTCGAAATCGGCCTCGGCCCCTTGGTGGACATGCTGGCAGCCGGGAACCGCGTGATGCTGAAGCCGTCAGAGTTTGCGCCCGCGTGCGCCGCGCTGATGCGCGAGATGGTGTCGGCTACCTTCGCGCCCGACCTCGTCTACGTGGCCGTGGGTGGGCTGGATCTGGCGCGCGCGTTCACGGCGTTGCCTTGGGACCATCTGCTCTATACGGGCAGCTCGAACGTCGGTCGCGAGATTATGGCGACGGCTGCAAAGAATCTAACGCCCGTGACGCTGGAACTCGGCGGCAAGTGCCCGGCGGTGCTGCTGCCAGGGAGCGTCACCCCGGAGTCGGTGGGCACGGTTGTAGGCGTGAAGATGATCAAGAACGGGCAGATGTGTGTGTCCGTCGATCATTGCTTTGTGCCGCGCGCCGACCTCGATACCTTTGCGCAGATTGCGCAGGGCTTTATGGC
>CAXUIF010000017.1:0-26337 GCA_964250995.1 uncultured Acidobacteriaceae bacterium | reverse complement strand
GCGAACGATTCCGTACGACGACGCAGCGAGAACCATCCCGCTCGCGAACGTTGCATAAATTAACGTAGCGGTCACAAGTGCGTTAACAATCGCCTGCCATACTTCAGCCGTGAGAGTGGATTGAGCATGCCCGCTTCCATGTTTTGCGACGTTCAAGCCCCCGTGGGGTCTCGCAGTACACGGTCGATCCGGCTTTCTCTCGCCCTGCCCTAACCTCAACTGCCAGCAGCGCAAGCCGCCTCTGTCTGCTCTTCCGTCCTTAGCCATTGGCCGAAGTTCGAGTCTTTTAGTGTCGTCCAGTGGGCAGTCTCAACCTGCGTCGTCAACAACCGTGAGGGATGATCGATGTCCAGCAAAACGTTCCAAGATGTAAATCGCAGTCAATCAACGACACACCGTTTCCTGCCGCTCGCCGGCCTGCTGGCGGCGGGGCTCGGGGCCACGGCGTTCGCGCAGTCTGTACCCTTTCCAACTTATACGGTAGGCGAGAACAAGGACGCCCCGAAGGGCCCGAGCTACCCGTCGACCCTGCCTACCCCGTGGGTCGTCAGTAGTGGCCAGATCATCACGCCTGCGGGCACCCAGGTCTATCTCGGCACCACGACGCGCGCCAAGGCCGTTGCGCTGAACCCGACAGCCAATCACACGGCCGCCGTCCTCCAAATGGGCGCCCCCCAGGCTGTCACGATCTTCAACACCCAAACCGGCGCCGTCCTCCAGACCTACTCGGCGGTCGCTGGTAAGGATAGAGATGGCAGCAGCACCGGCATCACCTATACCTCGGACGGTAAATACCTTCTGTTCAGCCAGGACGGCAACTCCGGGTCTGGAAGCTTCGTTGGCATTGCCGCCGTTAGCTCCGCGGGCTTGCTCGCGGACTACGCCCATGTCAGCGTGCCGATCGCTGTGAATGCAGCCGGCGTTCTGACCACCGTCACCTGTTTCCCAAACAGCCCTCCGGGAACGACGGGCAGCGCTCCGATTCCGTGCGGCCAGACCGTCTCGATCAATGGGAACGGCACACCCACGTCTTATCCCACGGGGATCGCCGTCTCGCCGGATAACAAGACCGCCTACGCCGTGCTGGACAACAACGATACCCTCACCAGGATCGACCTCACCGCGGCAACCCCGGTGAAAGGGGCGGAGGTGCGTGTCGGCAACGTGCCGCACAGTGTGGTGATCTCGCCGGATGGCAAGACGGCTTACGTATCGAATGAGGCTGGACGAATCGCGAAAGAGAGCGACTTCCAGGAGTACTCGAACGGCACTCCGGTTGTTGCGGCCTATCCGACTGGCTCCACGGCCACTGGCACTGTTTCGGTAGTCGATCTGGCCTCGTTCACGGTCGTCGACAGCATCCCCACCGGTCTGCACCCGACCGGTATGGCCATCTGGGGCAACAATCTCTTAGTCGCGAATACCTACAGCGACACCCTTACCGTGATTAACAGGGGCACCAACCAGGTGGTGGAGACGATCAACCTTGGGTTGCCTATCAAGGTCCCCGGGCAAAGCGGAGCAGCCTATGGCGCGGGGCCGAACTCGATCGCTGTGGATCAAACCAACAACCTCGCCTATGTCGCGCTTTACAACGCAAACGCGGTCGCTGTGGTGAGTCTCAGCGGCGGTGGTTCCCTCCAGGGCATGATCCCGGTCGGCTACGCACCAAGCTCGGTTGTACTGGACGCTCAGGACGGCACGCTGCTTGTTGCGAACGACAAGGGCATCGGAACCACAGGATTTGCGGTGGCTCCTCCTCCGACGAAGACAGCGGAGAACTCCTATGGAACGTCGCATGGCGTAACGTATTTCAACACGCACCAGGACCTTGGCACCGTGAGCATGGTCCCCATACCATCATCCAGTGCGTTGGGAGTGCTGACACAGCAGGTGTTTCAAAACAACCACTGGGATCTGGCCCAAAACATCTTCGCGGCTTCAGGGGGCAGCAAGAGCGCCAAGCCGCTCGCCATTCCACAGAGAATCGGCGCTCCGTCCAAGATCAAACACGTGTTCGTGATCATCCGTGAGAACCGCACCTACGATCAGATCCTGGGCGACGTTGCCGGCGGCAATGGCGACCCTGCCCTGGCTGTCTTCGGTGACAACGCAACCTTCGGTCGCGTCACACCCAACGCACACGCGCTCACGCAGCGCTTTCCGCTCTTCGACAACTTCTACGACCCGAGCCGCCAGTCCGCTGACGGACACAACTGGATTGTTCAGGCGATGGCGCCCTACTCCGACGACATCCAGTCGCCGGACTGGCTTCGCGACTACCCTTCCAACGGTGGCGACGCCATTGCCTATCAAAAGGTTGGTCACCTGTGGGACGTGGCGGTGAAGCAGGGTGTCAGCTTCAAGAACTTCGGCGAGTACATCGAGTACAACACCTTCCGGACACCCACCGGGTCGACGAACGAGCCCCAATGGATTGACTTCTACAACGACACCCTGGCGTACGAGGCCGGCGCCGAAAACCAGCTTTATAACTTCAACACCATTGGTTCGTATTCTCCACTCCCGAACCTGATCAACAACACAGTCCAGAACTACCCGCAGTTCGACCTGGGCATTCCCGACCAGTTCCGTTTCGATATCTGGCAACAGGACTTCAAGAAAGATGTCGCGAGTGGCTCGGTGCCTCAACTGGAGTTCATGTGGATCAGCTCTGACCACACCGGCGGGCCACCGACTGCGCAAGCTATGCAGGCCGACAACGACCTGGCCCTTGGCCGCTTTGTCGATGCCATCAGCCATAGCTCGATCTGGAGCGATTC
Source organism: uncultured Acidobacteriaceae bacterium (assembly GCA_964250995.1). GTDB lineage: Bacteria > Acidobacteriota > Terriglobia > Terriglobales > Acidobacteriaceae > Granulicella. Next base: position 23,554 of record CAXUIF010000017.1, on the reverse strand, counting down.
CGCCATTTTCGTCGAAGAGGACGACGCGCAAGACGGCGTCGACCACGTTGACGGTCATCGCAGCCCAGGCTACATCTTCAGCCCCTATGTCCAGCAGCAGGTAAAAGCGGACGGCAGCGGGGCGGGAGTCACCAAGGACAGTATCTTCTACACGCAAGTCAACATGACCCGCACCATTGAGCAGATTCTTGGACTGACGCCCATGAACCAGTTCGACCTGACAGCCTCGCCGATGAGTGACATCTTCATCGACAACCCGCCTGCGGAGAATTTCAAGCCGTGGACGCATGTGGCCAATGGGATTCCGCTGAATCAGGGCGTGAAGCAGACGCCGACTCAGCCTATCCGGACTCCCAAGTTCAGCGCTGCGCTGAACACGGGTGGCAGCTCTGCCGCCCAAGCTCTGAACGCTCGCTCGATGCTGCACCTTACGAGTGGGACTCCGCTGAACCAGGCCTTCACGCAGACATCGACTCAGGCCCCGGGGGCCACTCAGGTCGATGTTGTTTTCAAGCCGGCGGAAAGCCCGGCGGTTAAAGCGCTGAGAACTGGCTGGATGAAGAAGAAGTCCGAAGTCTTTGCCGGCAAACAACACATCCCGGATGCCGAAGACCCGGCTACGGTGAACCACCTCGACTGGTACGAGTCTACGAACTTCACCCTTCCGTATCCGGGCGAGAAGAAGGTTCGGCCTGCGAGCGACTTCAAAAAGACAGCACCCATCACTGCTGACCTGGACGACTAAGAAAGGTACTTCACGAAAGAGGCCCTCTTCCCAAAACCGGGGGAAGAGGGCCTTTCTTTTCCTTGTGAGGAGCTATGCTTGGTGTCCATCTGACCGGCCCAGGCGCCGAAGAAATCGCAGTCTGAAATAGAGAGCCGGAGTTGAAAGCTTTGGAGATTGATCGATTAGATTTGGATTTCCTCCATCTATAGTTAAAGACTGAAACGTGCAGCAATCCGACCGCTCCATTGGTCGGCCTGGTCATTCTCTGCCGCGAATCCGTCGCGGCAGCTGAGACTGGCTGGGTATTGACGGAAGGTTCTGTTGTTAGGGAAAGGTGACCGATTCTGGAGGCGCGTCCTGCCGTGAGATACGTAACCGAACATTCACGTCGGCTATGACACGAAGGTTGTAGAGTGAGCACAAGTCACCTTCAGGAGTTCTTATGCATTTACGTACCTTTGTCACGACCGCAGCCTTGCTTTCGGCCAGTCTCGCTGCTCATGCTGACAGCTTCGACTTTACGTTCGGTAATTCTTCCAACTCATTTAGCGGTTCCGGGGTCCTTACCACGGGCATGCTGCAGGCTCCGGGCGAGTACTCGATCGCAAGTGTGACCGGAACCGCTAGAACAGCTCCCTCGGCCCCTAACTTGGTCATAAGTTCCATTCTGGCTCCAGGCACCTTCCCCACCCCGACCATCGGCGGAATCTTCCCTGCATAGTACAACGTCCTGTTTGTAACGAACGGCGTCGGCAGCCTGGATGGCAATGGCCTGTCGTTTCTCCTAAGCGACGGGGCGCAAATCAATCTGTTCAATCCGCAGGGTGGCACTGTCGATGCGCTTTTAGAACAAAGCAGCGGAACCGATGTCTATGAAGGTGTGCCCATCACGATCGCGGCGGTTGCATCGACTCCTGAGCCCTCCAGCCTCGCTCTACTCGGCACGGGCCTGCTCGTCGTCGTAGGAGGGGTGAAGCGACGCTTCACGTACAGCCGGTAAAGGGACGCCCTCTGTCCCGCAAACCTCGGCAGTCGCTCTCGAGGTTGGCAGGAGCGGTCAACAGCAGCTGGTTCACGGCACCTCAACTCAGGTAGACGTTCCGTTGCCTGAATTGAGGTGCGACGCGGATGGTGAGACGCAGCAGGCCGGTGCGTCGGCCGTGCTGCGTTGTGATCCGCTTTTGGGCTCGTGAGGACGCCGCCCCTAACGAGACAGCGCGACTCCGAGCGCGATCAGCGCGACCAGCAGCGCCGCTCCAGGGAGGCCGTACACCAACAGCTGCGACGCTTGCAACGCCGTTGCTGGCCGCATGACCTCCGGCTCAGGCACCGCGATCGCCCGCTCTGCAAAGATGGACTGTTGCATGACCCGCTTGCTCGCGACGACCTGTTCTATCCCTGCCTCGAAGTGACGTTGATGGATCTTCTTCTCGAGATCGGGGAGGGGCTCGGCCGCCGCGGCCAGGGCTGCCTTTAGCACAGCATTCTGAATGTCTCCGCCGCTTACCTCGTACTGCTGGGCGAGGACGTTGAAGTCGACGTCTGGAGCCAGCGGCGTCCGGGACGGATGCACCTGCACCTTCCAGATGCGGACGCGTTCCGCCTCGCCTGGCAGCTCGAACAGGACGTGCGTTCGGATACGTCGCTCAAAGGCCGGATCGAAGTTCGCGGCAAGGTTTGTCGCGAAGATCACGACCCCTGTGTACCTGTCCAACTCTTGCAACAGCACATTCACCACGCTGTTGGATTCGCGCTGGGCCCCACTATCGACAGAGGTCGATCGCCGCGCTGCGATCGCGTCCGCCTCGTCGAAGAACAGGACAGCTTCCTGTTCGCGCGCTGCACGGAAGATCGCGGCCACATTCTTCGACGTTTCGCCCATCCACATGGATTCCAGCTCGGCGTATCGAACGACCAGAAGCTGGCGGCCAAGCGAGTGCGCGATGGCCTCGGCGCAAATGGTCTTGCCGGTGCCCGGCGGCCCAGCGAAGTTGAAGGCAAGACCAAGCCCCGTGGAATGCCGCTCCCCAAGACCCCAGCCCTTAAAGATCAGATCGTGCTGTGTCACCTGGGCCAGCGCCGTTTCAAGAGCCAGGCGCGTCGCAGGAGACAGGATCACATCGTCGAAGGTGCGGCGAGGCGCGCTGGCTTCGACGGCACGGCGGCCAGAGGTACCGAACAATCGCGAGAATGGGATGGGCGCCACCGGCTTCACCCTAACCTGCTTGGAGGGGAGAAATCAATGCGGCGGCCAGGCTCGCTCTGAGCTTACCCAGACCACTGTGGGCACAGACCATGCGCAGGCAAGCACTCGAGTCTCGGTTCGCTCACGCGTTCGTAGGGACCACTTCGGATCGCGCGGCTGGTTTCGGACGAATAGCACGGTCCTACGTTCGGGTCGCAACATCCTATTCAAAGGCCAATAAGAAGAGCCTTCACTCAAGAGGTACTCGCCTGTCCTCAGATCAAACACGCCCGTGTGTGATCTGCGTTGCTTGTGCGATATGACTCGAGGCAACTTCTCGCCCCACACACAATCACCAGGCCTCCACCTTCCCGACAGGATGTCCTCTTGTCTGTTGCCCAGAGGAGTAGAGTTAACGCGGATCAACATAAAGAAGGGTCTAAATGAAAATCTCCACTATACGTACCATGGAAAGTAGCTCGTCAAAGAACCCTTCCTGTGCAAGCCTAGGGCGGTCCCGATGCGTTTGCCTCGGGGTCGCTGGCGCGCTTGCGTTAGAGAAGGTCGGAACGAGATGTCGTGAACCTGGCTGCCCTGCCCCGCTTCTTCTGCCAGTGCGCCAAAGCACCTTTCTCCGCAGTCCGGATTGGGCAGGGCTAGTTAGAACGAAAACATATGTAGCTCGCGTTGGTTTGGCGACTGGCATATAAAAGCTGTGCGGCCGCGGCGGTAGAGTGAGCCTCCTCCTCCACCCTTCGGTGGCTCTGTCGCGGTATCCCAGGAACTGCGGTCCGCAGTCTACGGGTTACGCACGGTGACGTGAGCCAGTGCTCCGCCTATTAACCCCTGACGCCACACAGGAACCTAGGATGCCTAGCCAGCCCCGGCGGGGCTGGCTAGGGCCATTCTTGCGCCCGCCGCAGAAGCCGTCCAGGAGGCGTCTTGAGCCCGGAACTGCGACTGTGCCTACCCTTTCCTGAACCAAGGTACATCCCCTTGGGGCAGATACACAGGCGGTGCAAGTCGGTAAACTCCGGGCATAAGTATTTCAATCGCGGGCGGTTAGCTAGTGACTCCGAATCAAGAAAGAAGTGGGCAGTAAACGATTGCAGCGAAGATGCCGAATGCTGAATGTTCGCAGTCGCTTGCCGCAAGAGCTCTTTCCGTTGGCCAAGGAAAAGCCCCCAAGCCCTTCTCGAAGATTGGACGAACCTCAACCGCCCCGAGGGAATCGACGATGTACGACCTCGCGCCCCAAACCATTAACTTTCATTTGCTAGGTCAACCCCGGAGAATCACGCCATGTTTCTGAAACGCGTCGCATCCTTCTGCAAAGCCTTTCTTCTGTCCACGGCCGTTGGCCTCCTCGGCCATGGAGTGCCTGCTCCGGCGCAACATCCTTCCTGGATCAACTCCGCGGTTGTCTACTGCGTGTACCCGGAGATCTTTTCGTCCAGCGGCTTTGCCGGCGTAACGCAGCAGCTGAATCGCGTGCACTCGCTGGGCGTAAATGTGATCTGGCTTATGCCGGTCACCCCATTAGGTCAACCGTACAACGGGCACCCGGCCTTTGATAGTCCCTATGCCGTCCATGATTACTATGGCGTGAATGCCAGTTACGGCACCTCCGCCGATCTGACGAACCTGATTAACACCGCACATAGCCTTGGCATGAAGGTCATTCTTGATGAGGTGCTCAATCACACCTCCTGGGATAACGCGCTCACCACACAGCATCCGGAGTACTACCGGCACAGCGATGGCAACGCGTACAACGTCGCTTCCGAAGAGCAGGCTTTCAACTTCAGCGACGTCGTCCAGCTCGACTACAGCAACCAGAGCTATGGGCTGTGGACCTACATGTACAACATGCTGAAATCCTGGATCACGACCTACAACGTAGATGGCTTTCGCTTCGACACAGCCGACGATCCCTCAGGGCCGAGCCGCAATATCCCCCAACCCTTCTGGCAGCAGCTCCGGACCTCGCTCGAAGCTACCAAGCCGGACATTCTGATGCTGGGCGAAGAAGAAAACGCGCAACTCGCCCTGGCACCCTTTGAGCTGGACTACGGCTGGAACTTGCAAAGCGCGCTGGTGCAAGCGACCACCAGTGGCAACAGTACAAGCGGCCTGCAAAGCACATGGCAGAACCAGGTAACAGGCTGGCCTGCGGGAATGCTGCATATGTCGCTCACTCAGGACTGGGACCTTGGCGAGGACCTGAAGATCTACGGCGGGGTCCCCAATACCCTGGATGCGGCGGTGTTCAACTACACCATCAACGGCGTGCCGTTGCTCTTCAACGGCGAAGAGGTGGGCAACGACGCCAGCGCCAACAATACGCACACCCTGATTGACTGGACCTCGCCGAACGCGGCAAAGTTCACCAGCTTTTACACGCAGCTGATTGCTTTGCGGCTAGCGAACCCGGCGCTGCAGCAGGGCACCCTGGCGTGGCAGACAAACTCCTCGCCAGCACAGGTGGCCACGTATGACCGTGTGAGCAATGGGACGGAGTTTCTGGTCGAAATTAACTTTTCTGGCTCCACGGTCAGCGGCACAGTGAACGTGCCCGCGGGCAATGCATGGACCGACGTAACCCCAAGCGGATCGCCCGGCGGCCAATCGCACGTGCAACCCGGTACGTTGAGCCTGCAGCCGTACGATTTTGCGATCTTCAAGCGCTCCACAACGGTCAGTGCCCCCGCTACGCCCTCCAACCTGACAGCCGCTTCCGGCACGGCCCAGGTGTCGCTGAGCTGGAGCGCGACCAGCGGAGCCACAAGCTATAACGTCTATCGCGGCAACACCGCGGGTGGAGAGAGCCCCACGCCGATCGCGAGTGGCGTCACCGGAACAAGTTACACGAACACCGGACTGACTAACGGGACCACATACTTCTACAAGGTCGCGGCTGGGAATAGTGCAGGAACCAGCGGGTTGTCTAACGAGGCTTCCGCCCAGCCGGCTGTAACGGCGTACGCGGGAACGCCCTACACGGGTACCCCCGCGGCCATCCCGGGCACGATCAACTTCGACAACTTTGACGCAGGCGGACAAGGGGTCGCTTACAACGACACAGACGCGACCAACAACGGCGGCAAGTACAGGCCGTCAGAGGGTGTCGACATTGAAGCCTCGACGGACAGCAACGGCGTCGGGAACGGCTTCGATGTGGGCTGGAATCAGCCGGGCGAATGGTCCAAGTTCACCGTCAAAGTGGCGGCGGCGGCCTCCTACCCGGTAATCTTTCGCGTGGCTTCAGGCATCGCGTCAGGCACTGCGGGCACGTTCCATGTGGAAGATGAGACAGGCAAGAATCTAACCGGCGAGATGACGGTGTCCTCGACCGGCGGATGGCAGACCTGGGTGTCCCTGAACGGTTCAGCGACGCTGAGCGCTGGAACGCACGTTCTGCGGCTGGTTCTCGACAGCGGCAACGGGACCTTCAATCTGGAGTACATGAGCTTCGGCACAACGTCCAGCTACACGGGCACGCCGTACACAGGCGCGCCAGTCAGCTTGCCAGGAACCGTGCAGGTTGAAAACTATGACCTCGGAGGCGAGGGGGTCGCCTATCACGACACCGACGCCACCAACAACGGCGGCAAATACCGAACGGCCGATGGCGTGGACATCGAGACCTGCACCGATGCCGGCGGCGGGTATGACGTCGGTTGGACGGAACCTGGCGAGTGGATGCGGTACACCGTGACGGTGCAGAGCACAAAGAGCTACACCGTAGTGGCGCGCGTGGCCTCGGGCGTCGCCAGTGGCGTCGCGGGCACCTTTCACCTCGAGGATGAAACGGGCACGAATCTAACCGGGCCTATCACGGTCTCTTCCACCGGTGGATGGCAGACCTGGGCCAACGCGCAAGCTACCGCGCATCTTGCGGCCGGTAAGCACGTGCTGCGCCTTTACATCGACTCCGGCAATGGTGCCTTCAACTTAAACTTCGTCTCCCTCAATTAACGTACCGTGGCCCCGCTGAGACGCTGCACTTTGGCGATCAGTGGGGCTTTCCTTGGCAAAGTGGTTCTGCAATGGAAGTACACCTTCCGCACGAACACCAGAGTGCACCGGGGCTGCTGCAAGATTCCGATGCGCTCATCAGAACGCGCTTTTGTTGCTTCACTTCACGCAAAGACCTCATCAGGTTCCGCAAAAGGTCTCTGTGACGCACTCCTCGGGGCGGGCGGGTTTCGTGTAGGCCTCGAGGCTCGGCCTGTCCTCATACGGGCGCGTGACGACGTCCAGCAACGCCGCAAAAGGCGCAAAGTCCCCTTGGCACACAGCGGCCTGCAGCGCCGCCTCGACCTGATGATTCCGTGGAATGAACGCAGGATTTGCGGCACGCATGGCGGCCGCGCGAACGGGGCCTGGGGCAGGCTCGACCTGCAAGCGTTCGCGCCAGGCTGCGGCCCACGTGTCGTAGGCGACGGGGTCGGCGAACAGCGCGCGCACGCCGGTGTCGTTCTCCGGTGCTGCCGCCGCGTCGCACAAGCGGCGGAAGGTGAGCGTGAAGTCCGCCTGGTTGGCAGCCATGCGGCCCAGCAGATCCTCCGCCAGCGCCGCATCACCCTCGCGTTCAGTGGACAAGCCGAGCTTCCGCTGCAGCCCCGCCAGGTACCGCAATCGGAAGTGCGTCTCGAAGGAAGAAAGCGCCTCCTTGGCCGCGTCCATTGCCGTCTCGGCGCTTCCTGCTTCCTGTTCCAGAAGGGGCAAGAGTGCCTCAGCCAATCGGGTCAGGTTCCAAAGCATGGCCCCGGGCTGATTGCCATACGCGTAGCGTCCCTGGTGGTCGATCGAACTGAAGACCTTGCCGGGATCGTACGCCTCCAGAAAGGCGCAAGGACCGTAGTCGATCGTCTCGCCCGAGATGGAGGTGTTGTCGGTGTTCATCACGCCATGGACGAAGCCGAGGCACAGCCACTGGGCAACCAGCTGCGCCTGGCGCAGGATGACGCCCTCCAGCAACGCCCTGTAAGGCTGCCGGGCTTGCGCGGCGTCAGGGTAGTGGCGCGCGATGGCGTAGTCGGCCAGTGTGCGGACCGCGTCTACGTCGGCACGCGCCGCAAAGTACTGAAAGGTACCGACGCGCAGGTGGCTGGCGGCCACGCGGGTGAGCACGGCGCCCGGGACCGCTGTCTCACGCAGCACGCGTTCCCCGGTGGCAACGGCGGCCAGAGCCCGCGTTGTGGGCACGCCCAGGGCCGCCATGGCCTCACTCACGAGGTACTCACGCAGCACGGGGCCGAGCGCGGCGCGGCCATCGCCACGGCGCGAAAACGCGGTCGGACCGGAGCCCTTCAGCTGCACGTCGTAGCGCTGGCCATTTCGCGCGAGCACCTCCCCGAGCAGGATGGCGCGCCCGTCGCCGAGCTGCGGCACGAAGTGCCCAAACTGGTGGCCGGCATAGGCCAGCGCCAGGGGTTCGGAGCCCGCGGCCACACGATTGCCGGCCAGGATGGCGACACCTTCCGGGCTCGCCAGGGCTTCGGGGTCCAGCCCCAGGTCGCAAGCCAGGGACACGTTGAGCTGAACAAGGTGCTGGGCGGCTACCGGCGTGGGCGCCTGATGCGCGTAGAAGCGGTCCGGAAGGCGTGCGTAGGTGTTCTGGAAGCCGAAGCGCACCGTATCCGCGGCGGAGGAGGAAGACCCGAGAGATGCCGGAGCGAAGGCCTGGGGTGAACTCATGGTCTGTTCGATGTCTATGGACGACCCTGCGCACCAGACCCTTTCCTTGGCCGTACGACGACTTATTTCGGATGGGCGTTGAGCTCGCCGAGCAGGCGCTTCAACTCATCGAGCTTTTGGCCTGCGTCGCCGAGTTTCCCTTGCGCGGTCAGGTGCTCATAGTCCGCGAAGGCCTGACCCGCTTGCTGGATGAGCGCATGAACGTCTGTTGCGGGTTTCAGCGATCCTTGCGTTGCAGCCGCAGTGGATGTCTCCGTCGCGGACAGCGCGGGAGTTTCCGTGCCGAAGAGCGAAGCGAGAGCCGCCTGAAACGTCGGTGCATAGGCCAGCTTATCCTGCAGCGCGAGCACAACGAGCCGCAGCTCCGGCATGGGGCTCTCCTGGGCCTGCAGATAAATCGGCTCGGCATACAACAGCGCGCGGCCGATCGGAATGACCAGCAGGTTGCCCCGCAAGGCGTGCGAACCCTGCTGATTCCACAAGGTCAGTTGCCCGGAAAGCTGTGCGTTCTGATCGATGCGCGCTTCAATCTGTTGCGGGCCATCGACCAGGCGCGACTTCGGAAAGTCATACACCATGGCCGAACCGTAGTTAGGCCCATCGCTCCGCCCCGCGATCCACCCGATAAGATTGTTGCGATTGGCAGGCGTAAATGGAAGAATCTCGACGAACTCTTCGGTTGTACCGCCGGGCAGCTTCATCAGAACGAAGTTGGGCTGCATCGGTTGCGCGGCTTGCTCGCCGTTGCTGCCGGTCCCGGTTTCGGTCGCCACGGTCCAAAGATCTTCGCGGTTGAAGAAGACCCCCGGATCGGTCATGTGATACAGGCCGTAGACGGCAGACTGCAGCTTGAACAGCAGCTCCGGGTAGCGTACATGCCGGCGCAGCCCTGCGGGCATCGCGGACGCATCCTGGAAGAGTGCGGGAAAGACGCCGCGATAGGCGGCCAGGATCGGATCGGCGGGGTCGAAGACGTAAAAGGTAGTGGCTCCGGTGTACGCATCCACCACGACCTTGACGCTGTTGCGCATGTAGTTCAGCGGCCGATCGCCGAGGTCATAGTGCGTGGCATAGGGGTAGCTGTCCGAGGTGGTGAACGCATCGATGATGTAGGAAAGCCGCCCATCTTCGCCGACGACAATGTAGGGATCCTGGTCGAAGGTGAGAAAGGGGGCCAGCGCGTTGACCCGCTCGCGGATGTTGCGCCGCATCAGCAGGCGGCTTTCCGTGCCGATATCGTCGCTGAACGGCACCTTGCCCAGGTCGCCGCGATCTAGCGCCAGCAGCACGCGGCGGAGGAACCCGCCGAGCGCGATGCCGCCGGTGCCCTGATAGGTGGTCAGGTTGTTGCTTTGGCCTTGGGGGTAGTCGAACTCCTGCTGTCGCGTCTTAACGTAAACATCGGTGTTTGTGAGCTGCCCGAAGTAGATCTCCGGACGGGTCACGGTGAGACCTGGCAGCGTGCTCTGCACCGGCATATCGCTTAGGAGAAACGTGGGCAGGCCTTCCGGTGTGAAGCCGTTGACGGAGTTCATCGTGACGCCGTAGCCATGCGTGTAGATCAACTTCTCGTTGATCCAGTTGCGACTGCTTTCCGGCAGCTTCTCGACGTTGAGCTCGCGCGTGGCCAGCATCACCTCGCGCATGCTACCGTTTAAAACATAACGATCGATGTCGATATCGGGGAAGTCGTAATAGGTACGAATCTCCTGCACCTGGCGCAACGTGTCCTGCAGCGCGTGCCAATCCCAGAGGCGAATGTTCTGCAGCGTGGGTTGGTTGCCGGCCGGATCGGCCGCGGCAACGCTGATGTCGGCGGGGAACTCCTGCGCGGTGAAGCGATCGAGCCCATAGGCCTGACGGGTCATCGCGATGTTGTGCGCGATATAGGGCCGCTCCCGCACGAGCTCGTTGGGTTTGACGACGAAGCCGCTGACGTACCACGACACCACCCCGAGCAGCAGATAGCACACCCCTGCAGGTGCGGCCGCGAACAGTAGCCAAACCCCTCCGGCGTGGCGCACGGCTCCGGCGAGGGCGATCGCGGCGCCAAGCACCAGCGTCACGCAGACGAGTAAGAGCCCCGGCAGCATCACGTGCGCATCGGTGTACGTGACGCCATCGAAGATGGTGTGGTGGTCCAGCAAGCGCCCGAAGCGGTCGACGTACAGGTTTACCGCGAGCACCAGCAGCAGGAAGGAGAACGCGAGGAGCAGACCACGCCACGGCGACGGGCCGTAGTGGGTGCGTTCCTTATCGAGCGCGCGCGTACCGGCGGTGAGCACAAGAAACAGCACCGCCGCCGCGCACGTAAGCAGAGAAAGCGTCAACAGCCAGTTCAGCAACACCTGCCAGGCCGGCAAGCCGAACAGGAAGAAGTTCAGTGGCCTTCCAAAGATCGGGTCAGTCGCCTGGCCTGGAGGGTGCGGCGCGTGCAGGAAGAGCGCAAAGGTGGGCCACTCTGCCGCCATCGAGGCGCCAGTCAGGACCGCGATGCCCAGCGGAACCACCCAGCCCAGAATTCGCAGTAACGGCTGGATGGAGATGTTGACCGGCTGACCGCCGATAACAAGGCTGCGCGCGGCGGGAAGGTCCGCGTCGTGCATGCGACGCAGCGCGGCAAAGGTGCCGTAGAGCACGGCTAAGGTCAGCAGGGCGAACAAGACGAAGGCTGCCGCCTCCAGGGTTCTCGACGTCCAGAAGACCTCTCCGTACCCCAGAGACTTAAACCAGAGCAGGTCTACCCAGCCGGACAGAAGCCACTGCCCGGAAGCTAGAAGAAGTCCTATAACGATCGCCAGAACCAGGAGGGCGCGCCGGTACCGCCAGGGTGTTCGCAGTCGTTGTTGCGCTTCCAGAGTTCTTTGCAAGGGTTTCCGCCTTCTATGCCTCGAGCACAAGCAGTCTATCCTGCAGGCGAAATTTCGGCGGAGGCCGCGCAACCTCGCGGGTCAGCTGCGGCCTCCATGAGCGGGAGTTTCAGCAGGACGCAGGCGCTTGGCTGCAAAGAACTGCTTGGGGCGGCAAACCGCGCTTAGAATGAACCACACCGCTATGGCCGCATCGCACACACGACCACGCCGCACGGCCGTTTCAGGGCTTCTTGCCTTGGCAAGCGGTCTGCTGTGTGCCGCGGGTGTCGGCTTCGCGCAGCGCGTGAAATCGGAGGAGCCGCCGCAGGTGGTCCGCAGCACGTCCGGTACAACCGAGGTCGGCATGCTGCTCGGGGCGGAGTACCGCATCGACATGCCGGCGGAGTGGAACGGGAAGTTGGTCGTCTGGTACCACGGGTACTCCGAACATGGCACCACCTTTCATATCGCCGAGCACGTGGGGGCCGACCTTCAGAACTTCCTGGAACGGCACTATGCGATCGTGCAGAGCGCCTACTCGGAGCCCGGATGGGCCCTGCAACAGGCCTATCCGGAGAGCGAAGCCGTTCGCCACTACTTCGATCGCAGATATGGCCATCCTCGCGAGACGTATGCGGTAGGCGGATCGATGGGTGGTGCGCTGGTGATGATCACCCTGGAGTTGAACCCGAAGCCCTTTCTGGGTGGTCTGGACCTGTGCGGGGCCGTGGGGCCGACGTTTGTTTCGTTCGATCGCCGGTTTGCGCTGCGGGCCGCCTTTGATCATTATTTTCCGGGCGTTATGGGTCCGCTTGTGCCGGTGCCGGCCGACTACGATGACACGCTCGCTGTGCGGGAGCGGTTGCAGGCCGCCCTGAAAGCCAACCCCGCCAGCGCGGCGCTGATGCGGGAGTTGATGCGGCTCCACACGGATCTGCAGGTAGCCCGCGACCTCAGCTACTTCACGTTTGTGATTGCCGACATGCAGCGACGGTCCGGCGGCAATCCGTTTGACAACCGCAACTGGATCTACTCGGGAGCCAATCCGGTGTCCAGCGGCGCGGATGAGGAGTTGAACGCGTCCGTGCGGCGCTACGCCGCCAGCCCCAAAGCCCGCGAGTACCTGATGCAGCACTACACGCCGAGCGGGCGCCTGGGCCGGCCGATGCTGGCGGTCCATACCATCTTTGACCCGCTGATTCCACCGGGAACGCTGACCCTGTACACGGAGATGGTGGAAGGCGCGGGCCAGGGCGACCACCTGGTGCAGCAGTATGTTCCGCACGACGGGCATTGTGCCATCACGCCGTGGGAGTTCGGCAAGGCCTTTGATGATCTTGTGACGGGGACCCATGGGGGCCCGCGTCCGGTGCCCGGCCTGCTTCGCTAGGACCAGACTCCCCGTTGAAGCTCGTTTCAGATACGACCGATATAATGCAGCATGGGATCCTCACAGACCGGGGTTGGCCTTTCTGGCGATGCATCTGCCAGGCCGGCGAATGCTCCTGCGTCTGAAACAAGCGATTCCGGTATGCGGCTGGAAGCAGCGCTGGGACAGCCCGCGGTGCGGCCGTACGTTGGGACGCGCGGAGCAGGCGCGCTCGATGAGCCTTCGGGAGCTTTCGTTCCCGTTGTGGGTCCGCCGCCACCAGCTTCGATTGCCCCGCCCCCCGCCGGGCAGAACGGCCCTTCCGCGGATCCGTTGCATCTGGAGGATCGGTTTGAGCGGGTGCTGGCCACCTTGCGCCACAACCGACCGCATGACGATCAGGATCTTGTACGCGCGGCGTGGATGTTTACGCAACAGCAGCATGCGGAGCAGAAGCGCGCTTCCGGCGAGCCCTACATCGTGCATCCGTTGGAGGTCGCGCAAGTCCTTGCTGAGTTGAAGATGGACGCGACGGCGATCGCGGCGGGGCTGCTCCATGATGCGGTGGAAGATACTGACGTCACGACGGCAGAGATCAGCAAGCGCTTCGGCGACCAGGTGGCGCACATTGTCGATGGCGTGACCAAGCTGGACAAGATCAAGTTCGCCAACCGCGAGGACCACCAGGCCGAGAACATCCGCAAGATGCTGCTGGCGATGGTGACGGACGTGCGCGTGGTCATCATCAAGCTCGCGGACCGGCTGCACAATATGCGCACGCTGGAGCATCTGCGGCCGGAGAAGCAGGCGCGCATCGCCAAGGAGACGCTGGACGTGTACGCGCCATTGGCGCACCGGCTGGGCATGGGCAAACTGCGCGGTGAGCTGGAGGACCTGGCCTTTCGCTATGTGGACCCGTTGGCCTATACCAAGCTGACGGACGAAGTGGATTCCTTGCGCGGTGAAGGCGAGGCGTTTCTGGATCGCACCGTCGCGACGCTCGAAGGCAAGCTGCGGGACGGCGGTATCAAAGCGCGGGTGGAGTCGCGCATCAAGCGGCTGTATTCCATTCAGCAAAAGCTGAACCTGCATTCGATCCCTGTGGAGCAGGTCTACGATCTGTTCGCGGTGCGCGTGATCACGCAATCCGAGCAGGACTGCTATGCCGTGTTAGGGTTGCTGCACTCGACGTGGCGGCCTGTGCCGGGGCGTTTCAAGGACTTCATCGCCATGCCGCGGCCGAACCTGTACCAGTCGCTGCATACCACGTTGATCGCCGAGGGCGGCCACCAGTTCGAGGTACAGATCCGCACCGAGGACATGCACCGCGTGGCCGAAGAAGGCATTGCGGCGCACTGGAAGTACAAGGCCTCCGACAACGTCAGCGCCAAGGACGAGCAGCGTCTGGCGTGGGTGCGGCAGCTGATGGAATGGCAGCGCGAGATGACCGATCCCAATGAGTTCATGTCGACGCTGCGCATCGACCTGTACCCGGAGGAGGTCTACACCTTTACGCCCAAAGGCAAGGTGATCGTGCTGCCCAAAGACGCGAGTCCGGTCGACTTCGCGTACGCGATCCACACCGATGTGGGCCATGCCACGACGGGCGCCAAGGTAAACGGGCGCATCGTGCCGCTGCGCTCGCGGCTGCGCAATGGCGACATTGTCGAGGTGGTGACGGCGGTAGGCCACGCGCCCTCGCGCGACTGGCTGAGCTTTGTGAAGAGCTCGCGGGCGCGCAACAAGATCAAGCATTGGCTGAACGAGAACCAGCGCACCCGCGCCATCGAGATCGGCAAAAAGCTGCTGGAGCGCGAGGCCCGCAAGTACAAGCTGGGGCTGAGCAAGTTTGGCACGGCGGACTTCGATCGCGTCGCGGGCGAGTACGGCCTGGGGGGCGAGCAGGATCTGCTAGCGGGGATAGGCTTCGGCAAGTACTCGACGCGGCAGGTGCTGAACAAGCTGGAGCCCGGGACGACAAGCGGCGGCGTCGATACAGGAGCCACCGATCAGGCGGCTAACCCCGTCACTCATGCGCTCTCGCACATGAGCGAGGCCGTCAAGCGCGTCTTCTTCGGCAAAGGTTCCGAGAGCCTCCAGGTGGAGGGCCAGGACGATCTGCTGGTTTACCGGGCGCGCTGTTGCAACCCGATCAAGGGCGAAGAGATCATCGGGTATGTGACCCGCGGCAAGGGTGTGGCCGTGCACGCACGCACCTGCCCCAATGTGCAGAACCTGCTGTACGAGGCCGACCGCCGCATTGAGGTGGAGTGGTCCAGCGGGCCCTCTTCGGCCGCAAGAGACGCCGGCGGTGCTGGTCCAAAGCCGCAGACTTATCCGGTGAAGTTGACAGTCTTAGTGGACGATCGCGCCGGTCTGTTGAAGGAGTTCGCGGCCATCATTTCAGAAGACGGAACCAACATCCGCAGCGTCGATACGCGGCCCACGGAGGACGGTGAGGTGCATGTCGATTTTGTAATCGAAACCGTGGACGTGCGCCACCTGACGCGCCTGCAGCAGAACCTGCGCAAGGTGCCCGGCGTACGCGATGTACACCGCGTGCAGAAGGTCTAAACAGATCAACGACTCCCCTGCCCTGTTGCGATGGCGCTAGTATGTTTTAGCCATCTCGCTTTCGACTTCAGGTTAGGACCTCCTCATGCAAACACTCCCCTTGACGCTCCGCAGAACGAGTGCAGCTTGCTGTGCTCTCCTCGCATGGACACTGCCCGTGATCGCTGCGGCCCAGAGCTTTCAGCAGATGCAGCGACCGGAGGCTCTTTTCCCCGCGGAGGTCACGACACTGCAGCGGCTGCACGAGCTTTCGTCGTTGCCGGATGGGCCCTGGCGTGTGCATACGGGCGATCTGGCGCATGGCGAAGCCCCATCGCTGGATGACAGCGCGTGGCAAACTGTGACCGCGCCGGCGACCGAGGGCAAGGACGCTGTATGGTTTCGGCGGGAGGTCCTCATCCCGCGCACGTTGCACGGGTACAACCTCACAGGTACCGATGTGAGCTTTCAGTTTCAGGCGGACGCGAACGGGCCGATGCCGGAGATCATCTACCTCGACGGCCGGCGTGTGGCGCTGGGCGACGATCTGGAAGAGGTCCCGCTGTTTCACAACGTGAAGCCCGGCGACAAGGTCCTGGTCGCGGTGAAGCTGCTGCCGACTGTGGACGATAAGCGGTTTCGCGGCGCCGCGATGAGGGTGACGTTTTCTGCGTCGCGGCCCAACCCGCAGGATCTGGAGAAGCAGTTGATCTCCGCCGCCTATCTGGCTCCCTCGCTGGCGTCAGGCGATGCCAACAAAGTCGTGGCTCTCCACTTCGCGATCGGAACGATCGATCTTCATGCCCTGGACGTGGCCAACCAGGTGGCCTTCGATGCTTCCCTGAAGGCAGCCCAGGCGAAGCTTGCCACACTGCGGCCGTTGCTGCAGACGGCGAACTTTCACCTGAGCGGCAATGCGCACATTGACGCGGCCTGGCTCTGGCCATGGACCGAGACGGTCGATGTGGTCAAGCGGACCTTCTCGAGCGCAGCGCAGCTGATGAACGAGTATCCGAACGCCACGTTCTCGCAGTCGGCCGCGGCCTATAGCGAGTGGATGGCCGATAAGTACCCGCAGTTGAACACGCAGATTGCGCAGCGCGTGAAAGAGGGCCGCTGGGAGATCGTGGGGGGCATGTGGATTGAGCCGGACCTCAACATGCCCGACGGCGAAAGCCAGGTGCGCCAATTGCTGGTGGGGCAGGGGGCGTTCCAGAAGCTGTATGGGACGACGGCGAAGATCGGCTGGAATCCGGATTCGTTTGGCTACAACTGGCAGCTGCCGCAGATCTATAAGCGCTCCGGCATCGACTACTTTGTCACGCAGAAGATGCATTGGAACGACACCAACCAGCTGCCGCTCAAGCTGTTTTGGTGGGAGTCTCCGGACGGCAGCAAGGTGCTCACCTACTTTCCCGACGACTATGCGTATACCAACCTGGACCCTGAGCGCCTAAGCGCGAGTCTGGCCAAAGCGCGAACACGCGCGCCGGGGATGACCAACATGCTGGACCTGTTCGGCGTGGGCGATCACGGGGGCGGGCCCACACGCACCATGCTCGACGAAGGGCTGCATTGGATGGAGCCGGGCAAGGTGGTGCCCAAAGAAGAGTTCGGTACGGCGCTGCCCTACTTTCACGAGGTGCAGGCGCAGTTGAACCCGGAGTCGCCGACGTGGAACTACGCGACACTGGGCCGCGGCGAAGCGCATCTGTCCACACCCGCAGCCGGACAGATCAGCGTGCCTACGTGGAAGGATGATCTGTATTTCGAGTACCACCGCGGTGTGTTCACCACGCAGGCGGCGCACAAGCGCAACATGCGCCAAAGCGAAGAGTGGATGCTGAACGCGGAGAAGGCGGCTTCGCTCGCGTCGCTTCAGGGCAAGGAGTACCCGGCGCAAGAGCTGAACGAGGCCTGGAAGAAGGTGCTGTTCAACCAGTTTCACGATCTGGCTGCGGGCTCCGGCATTGCTGTGATCTATCGCGATGCGCAGAAGGACTATGACCAGGTGAAGTGGGCGACCGATCAGGTCAGCGCGACGTCGCTGAAGACGATTGCGGACCGTGTGGATACGCGCGGCAAGGGCGACGTGCCGCTTTTTGTGTGGAACCCCTTGGCTTGGGAGCGGGACGGATTGGTTGAGGTGTCCGTGCAGATGCCGCGAGCCGTCGACACCATCTCGGTGCGGGATGCGAAAGAGCACGTTGTGCCCTCGCAAGTCTTGTCCAGCGACGCAGCCACGCATACGTTCCGCCTTCTGGTGCAGGCGCAGGCGGTGCCCTCGATGGGGTACACGGTGTTGCATGCGGTGGAGGGCCGCAAGGAGTTTGCGAGCGATCTGAAGAGCAGCGATCTCACGATGGAGAACAGCAAATTGCGTGTTACGCTGGACCGCTCTACGGGCTGCATCACGTCGCTTTATAACAAACGTGCAGGCTTTGAGACGCTGGCTGCCGGGGCTTGCGGGAATGAGTTGCAAGCGTTCAAGGACACGCCGAAGAACTACGATGCATGGAACGTGGACCCGGGCACGTTTGATGTCGCGCCCACGCTGATCCATCAGGTGGACTCGATCCAGATGGCCGAATCAGGGCCACTGCGTGCGGTGGTGCGGATCAAGCGCGCCTGGGGGCAGTCTACCTTTGCGCAGGACGTGATCCTGTATCGCGATGCGGATGAGGTCGTGGTGAAGAACGACATCGGTTGGCATGAGACACACGTGTTGCTGAAGGCTGCGTTCCCGCTCGCGGCTGCGGGGCCGAAGGCGACGTTCGAGATCCCGTATGGCTCGATCGAGCGGCCAACCACTCGCAGCAACAGCTTCGAGAAGGCGCAGTTCGAGGTGCCGGCCATGCGCTGGGGCGACCTGGGCGACGCGCAGCACGGGTTTTCTTTGATCAACGAATCGAAGTACGGCTACGACGCGGTGGGCAACACGCTGCGGTTGACCCTGCTGCGCTCGCCGACCTGGCCCGACCCGGAGGCAGACCGAGGCGAACAGCACTTTGCGTATGCGCTATACCCCCACGCTGGCACTTGGAAGACTGCAGCGACGGTACAACGTGGATGGGAGTTCAACTACGGGCTCCAGGCCATGCAGAGCAGCGAGCACGAGGGACTGCTCGAGCCGGAGCATAGCTTTGCCGCGGTGAGTGGCGCGCCGGTGGTGCTCACGGGCCTGAAGAAGGCCGAGGATGGGCGTGGGCTGATTGCGCGCTTCTATGAGTGGGCGGGAGTGGGTGGCGAGGTGACGCTGCGAGCACCCGAGGGCGTGAAGTCCGCTGAGGTGGTGAACCTGATGGAGCAGCCGGTTGGGCAAGCCTTGACGGTGAGCGGCAATGAGGTGAAGGTGCCGGTGACGCCGTATATGGTGCAGACGGTGCGCTTGGTGTATTGACGCCGCGTCTGCCCATGATCGGCAGAGCAACCGGCGGCAAGGCGAGAGCCCCGGGCCAAACTTCACGGCCCGGGCCTACGCTGCCTGGCAGGGGCCTAGCCCAGCGGCGGGATGTTGATCTGTTGGCCGACCTGGATGTGGTCAGGGTTGTCGATGCCATTGTGCTGCGCGATGGTCTGGTACTTGTTCGCGCTGCCGTAGAACTTCTCCGAGACCTTGCTGAGGTTGTCGCCGGGCTTGATGGTGTACGGCTGGTCCTCGCCGCCGGTCACCGTAAGGCGTGGCTCGAAGTCCTGGTAACTGGGATCGCACTGCTTGGTGACGTCCCACACGCGGTTAAGGACGACCTTGGACGGGACGTCGGCTTTCAGAATCAGCTTGTTGCCTTCCATGAAGATGCCGTCGAACTTGGCCCCTTCCGGGGCGAAATCGGCGATGACCTGGCCCACGGGGGCGTACTTCTGCTGCAATGCGGCTTGATCTGCCATGTAAATCTCCTTCGGCGCGCGGGTGTGCTGAGCGCCTGCCTTGTAAGATGCGCCTCCAGGACCGGACCGAAGATGCGCTGGGGGAGGGACGTTACATCAGGCCACGCGCATAGAACGTAAGAACGAGGGCAAGCGTTCCATCGCTCCCTCAAAGGAGCCCGAGTTGCTTCCCTGTAGCAGTCAGCGTCTCTAACGCTGTGTCGATCTGATCGCGGGTGTGTTCGCTGGTCATGATGCAGCGGATGCGGGCTTTGCCTTCCGCCACGGTTGGAAAGGCAATCCCCGTAGCCATGACGCCGCGCTCAAAGAGGGCGCGCGAGAACTCCATGGCTTTGCGGCCTTCGCCGACGAGAATGGGCGTGATCGGTGTCTCGGTCGCCGGGGTGGTGCGGCCGCCGATATCGAAGCCCGCGGTCCGCAGTTGGTCCTGGAAGTAGCGTGTGTTGGCCCAGAGACGCTCGATGCGCTCGGGTTCGTTTTCCAGCATGTCGAACGCGGCGAGGCAGGTGGCGGCCACGGAGGGTGGATGCGAGGTGGAGAACAGGAAGGGGCGGGCGCGATGGTACAGAAAGTCAATGAGATCGCGGCTGCCACAGACGTACCCGCCCAGAGCGCCGATAGCTTTGCTGAGGGTGCCGACCTGGACATCCACACGCTGTGTGCAACCGAAGTGGTCGACGCTGCCGCGGCCATTCCGGCCGAGAACGCCCGAGGCATGCGCGTCGTCGACCATCATGATGGCCCCGTAGCGCTCACAAAGCTCGGCGAGTTTGTCCACCGGACCGATGTCGCCGTCCATGGAGAAAACGCCATCGGTGATGACGAGCTTGCGGCCGGGTTCGTGGGCTACCTCCTGTAGCAGCTCTTCGGCGTGGGCGACATCTTTGTGGCGGAAGACCTTGACTTTGGCGCGAGACAGCCGCGCGCCGTCGATGATCGACGCATGGTTCAGCTCGTCGGAGAGGATGAAGTCGTCTTTGCCGAGGATCGACGATACGGTGCCGGCGTTCGCCGTGAAGCCGGATTGGAAGACGACGCAGGCCTCGACGCCCTTGAACGCCGCAATCTTTTCTTCAAGCTCCATGTGAATTCGCATGGTGCCGGCGATGGTACGAACGGCGCCGGAGCCCACACCGAACTGGGCGATGGCCCTGGTCGCGGCTTCGCGGAGCTTGGGGTGGTTGCAGAGGCCGAGGTAGTTGTTGCTCGCGAGGTTGATCACCTCGCGGCCGTCGTAGTGGCAGAGGGGACCCTGCTCGTCGTCCAGCACGCGGAGCCGGAAGTACGTGCCGTGGGCGCGCAGGTCGTCGAGCGCGGCAGTGAGGTGCGCGAGTTGCTGGCGGCGGGGCGCCGCGACGGAGGGCGTGGGCAAGGCGAGGGTGGCGGAGCTCATGGCGTCTTCTAGGGTAACGCGGCGAGCTACGGGAAGGGGCAGAGAACGCATCCGAAGCGCTAAAGGAGAGCGCGTCATGATGAGCTTGCGCAACCGAAGTTACGCTTGTCTACGGTGGGCCGGCGGCGCCCTGGTGGGTGTGGTCCTGCTCGGGGGCTGCCATGGCGGTACGACGCAGGGAGGCGGAACGGACAAGGGACAGGCGAGCCGGCCTGCGGCGCAGCCGACCGCAGCGCAACCTGTACCGACGCCGCCCACCGCTGACCAGATCTCGCCGAGTTCGCCGCAGGCGGTGCTGGATGGAACGTCTACGACACAAACGAAGGCGCAACAAAATCTGCAGTCGCCCAAGGTGCCGCAGCCTACGATGCCCAACCAGCATTAGAGAGGGCAACGTCAATGCCGCGGCCAAGCTGACCCCTCGCGCCCCGGCGGAAGGAGTCGCGTAGTGAGTCCAAGGTTCAAAGGCGCGAGCCGCTGGTGTCGCCACGTCCTTGGGGTTGCGTTAGCTCTGCTGGGCTGCCGAGCGGGAGCGCAGCAGACCCCTGCGCCACCGGCGCCAGCGACGCTGACCGTGCGCTCGTCACTGGTCCTTGTACCTGCGTTAGTGAAGACCAAAGCCGGTGAGCTTGTATTTTCGCTCGCGGCAGATGATTTCGTGCTGACCGATGACGGGGTTCCGCAGCGCTTGCGTCTGGAGCCGGACGCAGATGCCCAGCCGCTGGCGCTGGTGGTGCTTGTCGAGACAGGAGGTCTGGGAGGCACGCACCTGAAGGACTATCGGGGGCTGGATGCCATACTCGACGCGGTAATCGGCAATGTGCGTCATCGGGTCGCGGTGGTGAGCTTCGACGGTGCGCCGCATTTGGAGCAGCCCTTCACCGCCGACACGACCGCCGCGGCAGAGGTGCTGAACGGGCTCGACGCGGGCGATCAGGGTGCAGCCATCCTGGACGGCCTGCGCTTCAGCATCGACCTGCTGCGCGCGCAGCCGGCGAGCTATCGACGTGTCGTGCTGATGTTGAGTGAAACTGCAGACAATGGCAGCCAAACGAGCCTGGATGATGCCTTGCGTGCTGTGGATGACACGAATACATCGATTTACAGCTTCGGCTTTTCCAGTACGAAAGCGGCGCTGAAGCACGAGGGCGCGAAGCTGCCCAGGCCCGTCAAGCGAACCGAGTATTCCATGACGCCCTACCCCGCAGGCGGCTGTATGAGCCGGGAACCAGGCGCGGATCCAGATGCGCACGGCAAGCGCAGCGTACAGGCCCTGGACTGCGCGAGCGATCTATTTCCGCCGATCCGGATCGCACGGATGGCGTTCCTTGCAGCCCAGGAAGGCATAAAGCGCAACGTGCCGGAGACAGTTGCACGGCTGACCGGGGGCGAGTACTTCGCGTTCAAAGACGCGCGCTCGCTGTCCCAGCACCTGGTGACGATCTCCAACGATGTGCCGAACCACTACGTGCTGAGCTTTGTGCCGGAGTCGCCGCACCCGGGGCTGCATGCGCTCGCATTGCAGTTGCGGGAGAGGCCGGACCTGGAGATCAGGGCCCGCAGTGCCTATTGGGTCGATGCGGACAAGCCGTAGCTGTCGGGTCCTTTGGGGGTAGATCGGATCGCAAGCCGCTCAGGAGTTCCGCTGCACCTGCAGCAGGATCTTGCTGGCCTCTCCGGACTGGAGCAGATGCATGGCACCATCGAACTCCGCCAAGGGGAGCCGGTGCGTGATGACGGGCGAAAGGTCGATGTGACCGTCGCGCAACAGGGCTTCCGCCTGCAGCCACGTCTCGTACATCTTGCGCCCATTGATGCCGTGAACGGTCGCACCTTTAAAGATGATCGCGTCCGCGAGATCCAGTTCGACCGGCTTGGAGGGCAGCCCCAGCAGCGAGGCACGGCCGCCATTGCGAAGCAGCCGAAAGCCTTGCCGGATGGCCGAGGGGTGGCCGGACATCTCCAGCAGCACATCGACGCCATTGCCCCAGGTGGCGTCTTTCACGACCATCTCCGTGGCGGGATCGGCTGGGTCGAGCAGTTCGTCCGCGCCCATTTGCGCCGCCAGTTCGCGACGACGGGCGTTGGGCTCGATCGCGAAGACGCGCGTAGCGCCGCAGGCTTTTGCGACCGCGATGGAGAACAGACCGATGGGGCCGCAGCCGGTGACCAGCACAGTTTGAGCGGCGATCGGGCCGGAGAGCACGGTGTGCACTGCGTTGCCGAACGGGTCGAAGAGCGAACCCCACTCGCGCGGCATGCGTGGGTCGAGCTTCCACACATTGCTGGCCGGAATACGAACGTAATCAGCAAAGGCGCCATCGGCATCCACGCCCAGGATCTTGACGAACTGGCATACATGGGCCTGGCCGGTACGGCACTGCAGGCAGTGCCCGCAGGCCACGTGCATCTCAGCCGAGACGAAGTCGCCGGGACGGACGTTGGTGACACGATTGCCGATCGCGGCAACGGTGCCGGAGAACTCGTGACCGGGGATGTACGGCGGCTTGATGCGCTGCTGCGCCCAGCGGTCCCACTCGAAGATATGCAGGTCGGTTCCGCACACCGAGGCCGTTTCAACGGCGATCAGGACATCATCTGCCCCGATCTCCGGGACCGGCATCTCGCGCATCTCCATGCCGGGCGCAGCCTTTGGCTTG
The DNA here is from genome assembly GCA_964250995.1 of uncultured Acidobacteriaceae bacterium. Taxonomy (GTDB): domain Bacteria; phylum Acidobacteriota; class Terriglobia; order Terriglobales; family Acidobacteriaceae; genus Granulicella. Next base: position 224 of record CAXUIF010000017.1, on the reverse strand, counting down.
ACCAGTGCGCGCATCGTGCTGGGCAGGGAGGCAAGGGGAGGGAGGGTCGGCGTAGCGAGGCTTGCGGCAGCGGACATGGGTGCTTCGTGCTCCTTCAGCGCCGCCCACGGGGGTGGCGGCAAACAGCTTATGGTAGCGCGTTCGGGGACTCGGCCGGGTCGCGGGTACGCAAGGGCGCGGAACCGCAGACGCACGTAATCGGCGTACCAGTTCCCTGCCCGATC
>CAXUIF010000016.1:0-26609 GCA_964250995.1 uncultured Acidobacteriaceae bacterium | reverse complement strand
GTAGAGTCCCTGGGTCACCGTGGCGATGTCGTCAAGGTCGCCGACGGCTACGGCCGCAATTTCCTGCTGCCGAAGAAGTTCGCCATCGAGGCGACCTTCGCCATTAAAGCTGTGATCGAGCAGATGAAGCAGTCTGCCCTTCGCAAGGCTGCTAAGGAAAAGGCCGAGGCCGAGCAGGTGGCCGTGACCCTCAACAACGTCGTGCTCAGCTTCGAGCGCAAGGCCGGCGGCGAGGGCCAGCTCTTCGGCTCGGTCACCTCCGCCGACATCGCCCAGGCTCTCGAAGCCCAGGGCCACACCGTAGAACGCCGCCGGATCCAGCTCGATGAGCCGCTCAAGACCGTTGGCGAGTTCCACGTGCCGGTTCGTCTGTTCCGCGACGTCACGGCGCACGTGCAAGTCAACGTCAAGAGCGACCAGCCCGATCAGGTGGTCCCCGCCGAGACCGAAAACGCTGGGGCCTAGCCCGCACGCAGTGTCAACGCCGGCGGCGCTCCTCAACGGGCGCCGCTTTCGTTTCCCCTAGACTTCAGCTCAATCCCATCCAGATCCCTGGGATGGGCCATGACGCGGCGCTTGAATGTCACTGCGGCCGGGAGGAGGAAGGGCGCGGCGTTTCTTTCGCTGCACTTGTGCCGACGGCGTCTTTCTCTGCGGCAGCCCCGGCCGGTGCGACGCGCACGATCGGTGCTGGGCGCGGCATCGGCGGCTCGTCCGCATCGCCCTCGGTGGCGGGCGGTAACGGGAGCACGCGTCTTGCTTTGGGCGCAACAGGCGCGGGGCGCGAGCGCACGGGCGCGGCGTCGGGCTCTTTCGTCAGCTCCGCAAGGGCAGCCTCCGCGGAGCCGTCCGCAGCCATCCGATGCCCCAGTTCCAGGTGGACCAGCGCCGCCTGTAGCTGTGCCCCTTCGCGCAGGTGGGTCAGTTGCGGGAGGCAGCCCGCACGCGTCGACTCGGGATACTGATCGCTGCAGTACGCCTCCAGGACGGGGCGGGGCTGTTTCGCCAGGCATTCCGAGACCGCAATCTGCGCGTCCACCGCTTCGCGCGCCTCTTCCGGCTTTTTCAGCTGCAGCAACGTCTGCGACTCGTCCAGCTTGATGCCAGGGTAGCCGGGGTCCAGCCGTGCAATTTCCTGCAACTCGGGAAGCGCGACTTCGTACAGCTGCTGATCCAGCAAGGTATGCGCCCATCGCGAGCGCTCCTCAATGCCCGAGCGCGACACGCCTGCCGCCATCGGGGCCACGCATGCCTCGGCGCCCGTTTGGGACGGTGCCGGCCCGAGGACCCTGGCTAGCCGGGTTGCCGCATCCCTGTGCCCCAGGACGTGCGTTCCGGCGTACAACCCTACGCCGGCCACCGCCAAACCTGCCGCAATCGCGGGTACCAGCCACTGCGGCACCCGTCGGGCCCTACGGTGCAGCTCCAGATCCGATGGCAGGTCCGAGGGCAAACCCGAGAGCCGGCCCGAAGGCTGGTCCGCGGCCATGCTGACCGCGCGAAACAGCATGCCAGCGCTGCCCGGCTCGCTTTCCGCCCTCGCCGCCGCAACCTCGGGCGGAGCTTCCGGTTCCAGCCTGGAGGAGCGCGGGGACGCAGGCACTCTCGCGGGCTGCTCCCGACCCGCAGAGGTGGCGAGAATATCCCCCGCGGTTACCGGCGCCTCGTTGCGGGCGTCTTCCGCAGCGGCGTCTTCCGGAAACGAAGTTCGGCGTTGCCGCAGGGCTCCGTTGACGAACAGAAACAGCTGGCGCACGGCGCCCTGCATGGTTTGCGCGGCCCCTTCCACCTCGGGCCCGCCTACTGCGACAGCCAACAGTTGCACCAGCTCGCCACGGCCCAGCAACTCGTGTTCGCGGTACATGATCGACCGCACCATCGACCCCATCTCGTCCTGAAAGGGGCCCAACTCCGCCGCTCGTTCCGCAAACGCGATCAGGTCCTCGGGGTTGCCGAACCGCACCTGCCGGCTCGTGAAGAACTCACGCAGCTCCCCGAGGTACGGTCCAAATCGCGTGCTCACACTATCCGGCTTTGTTTCCCCAACCATGGACCCATCCTCTCAAGGCAACGGCGCGGTGTTCCTGCCGGTGCTGCGCTCGTCGTCTTTGGTGCTCAACGGTACGATGGTGGACAAAAGCAAGAGGTAGCTGCCCTGGAGACCAGGCAAGGACAAGATCCGGGCAAAGGCATTCTGCCCAGTGAAGTACCTTGAACGGTACCACAGAGCACCCCGGGGAAGCCGCCTCGCACCGGCCAATTCAGGGCCGAATCCTCAAGGTCAACCCCTGCGCCGCCGCGTTTGCAAGAATCCTCGGGAACGCCTTCCCAGCAGCGCCCCGTCGGTGGTACCGTAATCGAACTTCGACCCAAAGGTAACTGGCTCTTAGTTACCAGTGTCGCCCCGCTCTGCGTCCGGAGGCTTGTGGGGAGCCTCGCATTCTTGCCGCTTCAGGAGCGTTTTCATGCCTGCTACTCCGCTTTCAGCCCCCGGCCTGTTGGCTTCCAGCGTCTTTGGTTTTGCGTCTTCGGCTTCCCGGTCCAGCGTCGCCAAGTCGTTTGCGCTGGCCGCCACAGCAGGAATTGCCTCCGCCAGCCTGCTCGCCCAAAACGTCAGCACGCGCCACGTACGCGACGTCGTGGCCAATGGCACCACCCAGGCGGTCGGGCATGTGTCGCAGGATCAGGTGCTTCGCCTCGATCTTGTGCTTCCCATGCGGGACCCGGGCGGTCTGGAGACGCTGTTGGACGACCTGTATAACCCGTCCTCTGGGCGTTACCGCCACTTTCTGACGCCGGCGCAGTTCACGGCACGGTTTGGTCCTACCCAGGCCGAGTATGACGCCGTGCTCAAGTTCGCCAAGACCAACGGGCTCGCGGTCACGGGTGGCTCACGGGACGGCATGAACGTCGAGATAGAAGGCCCCATCACGGCTGTTGAGAGTGCTTTCCACCTCAACATTCAAAGCTTCCGCCACCCCTCCGAGAACCGGACGTTCTTCGGCCCGGACCGCGAGCCGACGACCACGCTGCCTTTCGCGCTTTGGCACGTCTCCGGCCTCGACAACTTCTCCCTTCCGCACCCACTCCTGGTGAAAAAGACGGACTACGCTGCTGCCAACGGCATCAGCCCTGAGGCCGTGGTCAGCCATGCGACCACCGGATCCGGCCCGTCCGCCTCCTACCTGGGGTCGGACATGCGGGCTGCCTACTATGGCTCGGGTTCGTTGACCGGTGCGGGACAGAATCTCGGCCTGTTCGAGTACCTCGGCACGAACCTCGCCGACCTCACGACCTACTACCAAAACATCGGCCAGACGCTTCCGCTCACCCCGCAGCTGATCTCCACGGATGGCACCTCCACGGCCTGCAATTACGCCAGCGGCTGTGACGATGGCGAGCAGAATCTGGACATGACCCAGGCGCTCGGCATGGCGCCCGGTTTGGCCAGCTTGCAGGTCTACGTCGGTTCGACGGACACAGCGATCATCGCGGCCATGACCACGCACGATCCCCTCCCTACCACGATCGGCTGCTCGTGGGGATGGACCCCCGCCGATCCCGCAACGCTGGATCCCTACTTCAAGAAGATGGCTGCCCAGGGCCAAAGCTTTTTCGCCGCCTCGGGAGACAGCTCGACCTGGTCGCGCCGCAACGAAGCCTGGCCTGCTGACGACGCCTACGTCACCGGCGTTGGGGGAACGGACCTCGTCACCGCCAGCGCAGGCGGAGCCTGGAAGTCTGAAACGGCCTGGGTCGACTCCGGCGGGGGTATCTCACCCGATAGGATCGCCATCCCCTCCTGGCAGAAAGCGGCCATTAACTCCACCAACAAGGGCTCGACCACATACCGCAACGGGCCCGACGTCGCGGCCAACGCCAACTTCACCTTTTACACCTGTGGGGATCAGCAGGCATGCCAGGCGAATGTCTACGGTGGCACCAGCTTCGCGGCGCCCATGTGGGCGGCGTACGTGGCGCTCATCAACCAGCAGCTGCATGCGGAAAACCGCGCCTACGTCGGCTTTCTCAACCCGACGATCTATGGCCAGAACGCCACAGCCTCCACGTATGCCCTCGACTTCCACGACATCATCACAGGGAGTTCAGGGAGCTACACGGCCGTGAAAGGCTACGATCTCGTCACGGGTTGGGGCAGCCCCACACCAAGCCTACTAACGACGCTGACAAAGTAAGCACTGTCTAACCTCCAGGGCGGAGGCCGGAGCCTGTGCGCTCCGGCTTCTGCTTGCCCGCCGTACAATCGCTCCCATGCCGGATGCGTTGCCCTTGCTCAAGCCCCGTGAAGCCGCCGCCATGCTGGGCATCAGCTACCCCACGGTGAAGCAGTGGATCCTGGCCGGCAAGTTGCGGACCGTGCAGACCCCCGGGGGGCACCATCGCATCGAGCACGCCGCGCTGAAACCCTTTCTTTCCGCGGACGCGACCCGGCCGGCTCGCGAATCGCGCGAGCGCTACCGGCGCGTGTCGGGCCGTAACCAACTGGTAGGCCATGTGGTGGAGGTACAGGTGGACGGTCTTCTCGCCAAGGTCGTCATCGCCTTTGGCGAACAGCAGATCACCGCGATCATCACCGCCGATGCCGTGCGCGAAATGGATCTGAAAAAGGGCGATCCCGCCGCCGCCCTGATCAAAGCCACCGAAGTCATGGTTGAGCGTATCTAGAAGCGGAGCGGAGTGGGTTGCCCCGTTTGCCTGGGTGTGGGTTGACCTGTGCCGCTTGCTCGAGGCGTACGGCTCCCGCTTACTCGTACTTCAGCGTTGTGACCGGATCCAGCTTGGCGGCGCGGTTCGCCGGGAGCGTCCCAAAGACAACACCCACCAGCACGGCCGTGAACAGCGAGATGATCGCGCTCCAGGGCGAGATCGGGATCTTCAGCCCGGTAACGATGCGCGCGGTCCATGGCAGGGCCAGCCCCAGCAGCGTCCCGACCATGCCGCCGGCGAGCGAAAGAAATACGCTTTCCGTCAAAAACTGAATGCGAATCTCGCGACTGGTTGCCCCCAGGGCTTTGCGGATGCCGATCTCCTTGATACGTGACTGCACGTTGGCCAGCATGGAGTTCATGATGCCTACGCCAGACACCACCAGCGTTATGGCCGAAGCCAGCGTCAGCACGATGGTCAGCATCGTTGCAATCTGCCCCATCACCTGGAGCACGCTGGTGAGCGTGAAGGCGGTAAAGGTATTTCCCGCCCGGTGCCGCGAGGTAATCAGCCGCTCGATCTTCCTCGCGACGGGCTCTACGTCGTTGGAATTCGCCACGGTGAAGAAGATCTGCTTCAGGTTGTCGGTGCCTTCGAAGTAGCGAGCCACGGGATAGGGAATCAACATGGTTTGATTGTTGACTTCGCTCTGCCCAAAGGTCTGAATACTTTCCTTGAAGACCCCAATGATGGTGAAGGGCATCCCCCTTACAGTCAAGGTGCGGTCGATGGCGCCGGCAGAACTCCCATAGAGCTCCTGTGCCAGCGGCTCAATGATGACCGCAACCTTGGCATGGGTGATCTCGTCTTCATCGTCGAAAAAACGGCCCGTAAGCACCTTGAGGTTGCGGACCTGTTTGTACTGCGGGCTGACGCCCAGCAGCATCGCTTCTTTCACTTGGCCACCGCCCACCGGGATGCGGTCGTGGAACTCAAGCATCGGGGAACTGGCGACGATCCATGGGCCATACTGCTCCAACACGGCGGCCATGTCTTCGCGTGTCATAAAGTCCGGCACGCTGACGTTGTCCGGGCCTGTGACGTTGCCGCCGCCGCCCTGCATCTCGATCATGTTTGGGCCGATGGAGGCGATCATATTGAGCGCGTACTGCCGTCCCGTGAGCCCCAGCGTGGCGACCAGAATGACGGATGCCGACCCGATCACCATGCCCAGCATCGTGAGCAGGAAACGCGCCTTGCTGGCACAAAAGGTATCCACCGCCTGCGCCACGATCTCCCGAAAAGCGACCGTGGAGGTTGCGCTGCGCAGCGTCGAATCAAAGGTGTCCCGGGCTGAGTGGCGGCGCGGCACAGCCAGCACGGGTTGCGCTGTCACCTGCACCGATTCTTGAACGCTACTCGCCATACTCTCCCCTGCCCCGGCCCGTCACGCGGCGGCCCGGTCCTCAAAGTATCGCAGGCTTCCAGCCGAGGCCCGCTCCCTGTGAGATACATTCCGTCGGGCTGCGGATGCAGATTACGCGCCTGTCATCCACGGGGTGAAACACCTTTACCGGGGAAAGCAGGAAAGGGCTCCCCAGTGCAAGCGCTGGTACGCGCGCGGACGTCGGCTTCGGGACGTTGACAACCGCTGGCTCAACAAAGTACCTGTTGCGGGTGCGGTGGCGCCCGCATCCCACTGCTGACGAGGGCTGCCGATGAGTCTGCTCCATGAGGAGCGCCTGTTCCCTGCCGATCCGGAGACGCGTCGCATCGCCGCCCGGCTTTACGCAACGGTGCGCGACCTGCCGATCCTGAGCCCGCACGGTCATACCCAGGCGGCGTGGTTCGCCGGCGATGAGCCGTTCGCTGATCCAGCGAAGCTGTTCATCCAGCCGGACCACTATGTGCACCGCATGCTCTACAGCCAGGGCATCCCGCTCGAGGATCTGGAGATCGGCGCCGCGACACTCCAGCAGCCCCGCAAGGTTTGGCGAATCTTTGCCGAACACTACTTCCTGTTCCGCGGAACACCGACGCGGCTCTGGCTCGACTTCGCTTTTCAGGAGCTGTTCGGCCTCACCGAACGGCTATCGGGCCAGACCGCGGACCTCTACTTCGACACGATCGCCGAAAAACTCGCGACGCCCGCCTTTCGCCCGCGCGCACTGTATGAGCGCTTCGGCTTGGAGGTGCTGGCCACGACGGATTCCCCACTGGACACCCTCGCCGATCACCGGGCCATTCGCGATTCAGGATGGAAGGGCCGCATCCTTCCCACCTTTCGTCCAGACCCGGTCGTCGATCCTGCTTTTGCAGGCTTCCGCGAAAACTTGGACAGGCTCGGCCAGCAGACGGGTGAAGACACGGGCAGCTGGCCCGGCTATCTCGCTGCCTTGCGGCAGGCGCGGGCTCGCTTCCGCGCTCTGGGCGCCACGGCGACCGACCACGGACACCCCACGGCACGCACGGCGGACCTGCCCACCGCCGAAGCCGAACAACTCTATGCGACCGTGCGCCACGGTAAGGCCTCGCTGGAACAGCAGGAGCTGTTTCGCGCGCAAATGCTCACTGAGATGGCGCGCATGAGCCTGGACGACGGGCTGGTCATGCAAATCCATCCGGGCTCCCTGCGCAACCACAATGCCCTGCTGTTTAAGCTTTACGGCCGTGACATTGGCGCGGACATCCCCACGCGGACGGAGTACGTGGAGGCGCTCAAGCCGCTGCTGGATCGCTTCGGGAACGAGCCCGGGCTCACCATCATCCTGTTCACGCTCGATGAAACAGCGTACAGCCGCGAACTCGCGCCGCTCGCCGGACACTACCCGTGCCTCCGCCTGGGGCCGCCCTGGTGGTTCCACGACAGCCCTGAAGGCATGATGCGTTTTCGCGAACAAGCCACCGAGACAGCCGGCTTCTATAACACTGTCGGCTTCAACGACGACACACGCGCCTTTCTGTCCATCCCCGCCCGTCACGATGTCGCGCGACGTGTGGACTGCGCCTTTCTCGCACGGCTGGTCGCGGAACGCCGTCTCGACGAGGACGAAGCCGTGGACGTGGCGCACGCGTTGAGCTACGACCTCGTCCGTCAGGCGTATCGCCTTTAGCTCGCAACAGCATCACTTGCAAAGGAACCCAAGTATGCAACATCCGTTGAGTTTAGAAGGCCAGGTGGCCGTGGTGATCGGCGGCACCTCCGGCATTGGCAGGGCGCTCAGCCTTGGGCTGGCCGAGGCAGGGGCCGACGTCGTGAGCACAGGCCGCCGGCGCGAGCAGGTCGACGCCGTGGCGCAGGAGATTGAAACGCGCGGCCGCAGAACCCTGCGTCAGCCTACCGATCTGCGTGAACGTGCGCAGTTGGAGACCCTGCTCACATCCTGCCTTACCGCCTTCGGCAAGGTGGACATCCTGGTCAACTGCGCCGGCAAGATCAAGCGCACGCCCACGCTGACGGTGGAGGAGTCCGAGTGGCAGGACATCTTCGATACCAATCTCACAGGCACGCTCCGCGCGTGCCAGATCTTCGGCAAGCACATGCTGGACCGCGGCTACGGCCGGGTCGTCAACATTGCTTCGCTCAACTCCTTCGTCGCCTTGAACGAAGTGGCGGCGTACGCGGCCAGCAAGGCCGCTCTGGTGTCGCTCACCCGTTCCCTCGCCGTGGAGTGGTCACGGCACGGTGTGGTCGTGAACGCGATCGCGCCTGGGGTGTTTCGCACCGACCTGAACGCGCAGCTACTGGACAACTCGCCCCGCAGCCAGGAGCTGCGCATGCGCACGCCGATGGGCCGGTTCGGCCGGACCGAAGAGCTCGTCGGGGCGGCCATTTATCTGGCTTCGGCAGCGGCGTCCTTCACCAGCGGCCAGACCATCGTCGTGGACGGCGGCTTTCTCGCCAGCGGCGTGAACCAGTAACTCTGGCAAAGGAGGAACACCCCTTGAGCGGATCGCTGCAACTTCCCAAGTATTCGATCGGCGTCGGCGACCGTTTCGGTCAGGAGGCCGAAGCGCAACTGCGCGCCTGCATGCTGGCCGCAGGGGCCGGAGTCGAGATCGTTCCGGTGTGGAACAAGTCAAACCGAGAGCACCTGATCATCGGTTCGGAACCCACCGCAACCCGCGTGGCAGCGGATGCGGCCGTGCGTCGGCTTGGCTGGACTGAGCCATACTTCGTGGATGCGGATCACATTAACCTGAAGACCTACCAACGCTTTCTGGCGCCGTGCGACTTCTTTACCATCGATGTCGCCGACCAGATTGGCAAGCAGGCTGAAGCGGCAGAGGTCAACAGATTTCTTGACCGCCACCCCGAGCTGATCGGAGACGTCATCGTTCCGCACCTTGAAGCGCCGTTGCGCATCGATCGCGCCTTTGCAGAGAAGGTAGCGCGGCAGTTTTTGGCAGCGGCACAGCACGCGGGCGCGATCTATCGGGCGCTTGCAGAGGCCAAAGGCGAAGGCTCCTTCATCACGGAGGTGTCGATGGATGAAACGGACCATCCGCAGACCCCGCCGGAGCTGCTCATCATTCTGGCTGCGCTCGCCGACGAGGAGGTTCCGCTTCAAACTCTCGCGCCCAAGTTCACGGGCCGTTTCAATAAGGGCGTCGACTATGCCGGAGATGTGCCGCAGTTTGCGAAGGAGTTCCGCCAGGATCTGGCGACGCTGGCGTATGCGATCGAGCGCTACGAACTTCCTCGCAACCTGAAACTGAGTGTGCACTCGGGCTCAGACAAGTTCTCGATCTACCCGGCCCTCCAGCAAGGCCTTTCCGAGTTCGACGCTGGCCTGCACCTCAAAACAGCCGGAACCACGTGGCTTGAAGAGCTGATCGGCCTGGCCGAAGCTGGCGGCACCGGCCTCGCCCTGGTCAAGGACATCTACACGCAGGCGTATGCGCAAGCGGACGAGCTTTGCGCGCCGTACGCCACGGTGATCGACATCGATGCCGCAAGGCTGCCAGCGCCGCAGGTTGTGCACGGCTGGACGAGCGAACAGTTTGTGCGCGCGCTGCGGCATAACGAGGCGGACCCGGAGTACAACCCAGACCTTCGGCAGCTGCTCCACGTGGGCTTCAAAGTAGCTGCAACGATGGGCCCGCGGTTTCTACAGGCGCTTCAGGAACATCACGGCACCATCGCCCGCAACGTAACGGAGAACCTCTTCGAGCGGCACATCCGACCCGTCTTCCTCGGGGCCTGACTGCAGAACCGTTCGCGCGCCCTACGCGCACGGCTTTACGGCAGCGACATCCTGCACCGGCTGTTCAGGGTGGATAGCCACCTCATAGTTGCGGCCCAGCCAGCGATTCTCATTCGGCCAGAAGATCGTAAAGATCAGGCAGCCAGTCTGCTCCGCGCCCACGATCACGTCTGCGTAGGAGCCGGGATGTCCGACCTGCCGTGACTCTGTGCGGTTGACCGTCGCCCAGTCATCGGCGGTCCATACCAGCTGAAAGCGCTCTGCGTCCGTGACGCGCAGCGTGCCGCCCTGCACCATGGTGCTGATCGGTCGCGTGACGCGAAAGATTTCGGTACGGCTTTGGAAGCTGCGCTGCCCTTTAGGCACTGCATAGCGTTCGGCAACGACCGAGATCTGGTCGAAGACCTTGCCATCCGCAAGGGATCGCAGCAGCTTCAGGTACTCTGCGTGCGCCCACACAAGGGGCTGAGCCGAGCCTGCGGAACGTCCGCAGTACATGCCTTCACTGGGCAAATCATCGCGGTCCCACACCTGCTCGGGTAGCATGCCGCCAATCGAAGAAAAGCGCTCCATCGCCGCCATCAGGGGTTTCACATCGTGCCCGGCGGCCAGCTCATAATGCGCGCGCTCGCCGGTAAGGATCGGCCACGCGCGTCCTTGTCCATAGCCGACAAAGGGGCCGCCATCCTTACGCTGTCCATAGCCGTCGTGATTGTAGCGGCGCCAGCATGGACCGTAGGGCGTGTCGATCTTCAACACTTTGTCGACGACCTTGAGCGAGTCGACGATCAGTGGATCGTCGGCGCGGCGCACGCCATAGCGCACCAGCTCCAGAAAGCCCGCATCGATGACAGCGCGGGCTTCAAAGGTGTACTGCTCACCGGGTTCGCGGTTGGCAATGAGCACATCGCCCAGCGGAATGGTGGGATTGTGAAACGGCTCCCCTTCGGCAGGCGGGCGAATGCGCATGTAGTGGTGCGGAATCTCCGGATCGAGCACACCCTCCATCGTGGTCGTCCACGCATCCAGGTGCGCCTCAATCCAATCGGCATAGCTTTCCAGAAAGCTCCCCATCTCGCCGGAACCGAAGCTACGGCAGATGTCCGCTGCGCAGAGCAGACCGGAGATCACCACCGCCAGCGTCGAAGGTGAGTACCCGGCATTTTCCTCCCAGCGCTCCTGCTGCGTGACCGGCGCATAGCGCACCAGAAAGCCCGCAGCCTTGGCGACAAACGGAAAGATGTCGAAGTTCCCCAGGCCGTTCACCTTCCACAGCCGCCACGCCAGGACGATCGGGTACGCCACCTCGTCCAGCTGAATACCCGACCAGTACGGTGTGCCATCGATCCAGAAGTTTTGCGAAAAGCCGCCGTCCGGATGCTGCGTGCAGGCCAGATACACGAGCGCACGCAGGGCCGTATCCGTGCGTCCGCAGGCCAGCATCGCTGTGGCGGACTGGATCATGTCGCGCGTCCACACCAGATGGTAGCCGCCCAGGTCGTCATCGCCCTTGGCATTACCCCAGGGAATCGAGGCCGACGCGATAAATGCACCCGAATAGGTCTTGTCCTCATGGGCCAGGACAACGCTTTGGGAGGCACGCGCCAGCTTGCCGCCATCCGTGGACGCCGCAGCCAGTCCTTCCGGGCTCGTCGCCCGGTGCCATTGGTCGATGAATCGCTTCTGGTGTGTGGCATACGGGGTTGCCAGCGTTTGCATCATGCCGGCCAGAGCCGAGTGGGGGCCATCCCCTAGCGCGATGGCGATCGTAAACTCGCGATGCCGCGCCACATCGATCTCGCCCATCACAGCGATGTTGCCCTCCAGCGCCTCCCCGTATTGCCAGCGCATCCCGAGATGGGCTGTTAGATCCTGATACCCGTCGCTCACACCCACATAGCCGCAGGAGGTGCGCTCAAATCCGCAACTTGCGCCGAAGGCAAGCGCGCTCTCGTTTTTCCACGCCAACACACAGCGCTTGCCCGCTACCTGCAGCGACCGCGCGGAGTTGCCCGCGCCGCCACCGTCCAGATGCGGCGCCAGCAGCGCATAACAGCGCAGCCGTGACAAGACCTCTTCTTCACCGTCGATTTTTACGTTCATCAGCACGACAGGATGGTGCGGGTCGGAGATGAACTCCTTGGTGACGGTGTACCGTCCTTCCAGATCGCTGGCCACGACCCGGATCGCCAGCGCCTCATCGTCGATGTAGTGAAAGTCGTATTCGAAGTCGCGCTTTTCCTCATGGACGAAGGTCTCGCCATCGGAAAACAGCAGCTCCATGTCACGCGTTTGCGGGCGGTCAATGGTGGGGAAGTAGATCTCGTTCAGCGTGCCGTGCGAAAGGGTAAACCAGACCTTGCTGGATGCGGCATAGGCCGTTGAAACAGCGTCTTTCTTGCTGGAAGTCCAGCGGGGCGGTAAGCCGGGGGCCCCAGGGGCGGCACCGTCGTCCTCAAGCCAGTCGTACATGCCTTTTGCGATCTGCATGGATGCCTTGGATGCCGCCCGGAGAGCGCACACCGGTATGCCTCAGGGAAACTGGCGCGGCTGCATCTCGCGCTTACCCTGCTCACAGCAGCAAGGGAGAGGCTGCTTTATCCAAAGCCGGTGTGCGCGCATCCAACACAACGACGCACGCACACCGATGCGCTTTATCCGGCATCGCGCTATCGTGCTGCTGAGTTCATCCCACAAGGAGTTCCGCATGGCTTTTGAGCTTCCTCCCTTGCCTTATGACTACGCTGCGCTTGAGCCCACCATCGACGAAGCGACCATGAAGCTGCATCATGACAAGCACCACCAGACCTATGTCACCAACCTGAATGGCGCGGTGGAGAAGCACCCCGACCTCGGCAAGAAAACACCGGAGGAGCTGCTGAAGGACCTTGCCAGCGTTCCCGAAGAGGTGCGCACCGTCGTGCGCAACAACGGCGGCGGCCACGTGAATCACACCATGTTCTGGCAGATCATGAAGCCGGGCGGGGGCGGCGATCCCCTTGGCGGTATCGCGGAGCAGATCCAGGAAGACTTCGGCACGTTTGAGGCTTTTAAGAAGCAGTTCAACGAGTCCGCCGCCAAGCAGTTCGGCTCCGGTTGGGGCTGGCTGGTATACCGCGGGGGCAAGCTGGAGATCATCACGACCCCCAACCAGGACAACCCCCTGATGCAGGGGCTCTACCCTATCCTGGGCAACGACGTCTGGGAGCATGCCTACTACCTGAAGTACAACAACCGCCGCCCGGACTACCTGGCCGCCTGGTGGAGCGTGGTGAATTGGGACGAGGTGAATAAGCGCTTCGAACTGGCAAAGAAGGCGTAAGGGTCTGATCGTTACCCGACCCTTCCCCAAGCTGGTCTAAGTCAGAGAAGAGGCGTTTCGGCGCCTCTTCTCTCTTTCCGACAAGCGCCAGGCCGCGAAGAGTCCTCGCCCGACGTTGCTGCGTCTCATAGCCATCCGAACGCAACCTTTGGGTTGAGGCCTTTGCATGTGGATTGTCCGGCTGGCCCTCCGCCGCCCCTACACCTTTGTCGTCCTCTCGCTGCTGATAGCCCTGCTGGGGATCGCCTGCGCGCTGGAGACACCAAAGGACATCTTCCCGAACATCAACATTCCGGTCGTCACAATCGTGTGGACCTACACGGGCCTGACACCGACGGAGATGGACGGCCGCGTCGTGACGGTCTGCGAACGCGCGCTGACCACGACCGTAAACGATATGGAGCACACCGAAAGCCAGAGCTATCAGGGTGTCGCGGTCATCAAGGTGTTCTTCCAGCCCAACGTCAAGGTGGAGCTCGCGCTGGCGCAGGTCACGGCGGTGGTGCAAACCATCTTGCGCGTCCTGCCCCCAGGCTCGTTTCCACCCTTCGTCCTGAAGTACGACGCATCGACCGTGCCCGTACTGGAGCTCGGTTTGAGCGGACAAGGGCTGAGCGAAGCAGACCTGTACGACGACGGCTTGCAGTTCATTCGGCCGCGTCTGGCCAACGTTAAAGGTGCCAGTGTGCCGCTGCCCTATGGTGGCAAGGTCAAGCAGGTGATGGTGGACACCGATCCGAACCTGATGTTCGCGCATCACCTTTCAGCCTCGGACGTGTCCAGCGCGGTCAATGCGCAGAACCTGGTCCTGCCCGCAGGCACCGCGCGCCTCGGTGACCGGGAATACATTGTCCGCACCAACTCGAGCCCGGATACCGTTTCGGCGCTGAACGACTTGCCCGTGCGCGCCGCGAATGGCGCCGTGGTGTACGTGAAGGATGTCGCCCAGGTCCACATGGGCTTTGCCGAACAGACCAACATTGTGCGGGAAAACGGCCGCCGCTCTGCTCTGCTTACTGTGTTGAAGAACGGCGCTACTTCGACACTGGCCATCGTGTCCCAGACCAAGAGCATGATCCCGCAGCTTTCGGCCGGCCTCGGGGACCTGCAGATTACGCCACTCTTCGATCAATCCATCTTTGTCCGCACGTCGATCGACGAGGTGGTGCGCGAAGCCTGCATCGCAGCCGCGCTGACCGGGTTGATGATCCTGCTCTTCCTCGGATCGTGGCGCTCCACCATCATTGTTTGCATTTCCATCCCGCTTTCCATCGCCACCTCCCTCATTATCCTTTCGGCGCTGGGCGAAACGATCAACGTGATGACGCTTGGCGGGCTGGCGCTGGCCGTCGGAATCCTGGTCGACGACGCGACAGTGGAGATCGAAAACACACACCGCAACATCGCCGAAGGCTTCCCGCTCACGCGCGCCATTCTGCACTCCGCGCAACAGGTAGCCGCGCCCGCATTTGTGTCCACGCTCTCCATATGCATCGTGTTTGTCCCGGTGGTGCTTCTCACCGGAGCGGCCAAATACCTGTTCACGCCACTGGCCATGGCGGTGGTGTTCGCCATGATGGCGAGCTACTTCCTGTCGCGCACGCTGCTGCCCACCATGATGCACTTCATGCTGGGGCAGGAGGTCGGGCTGTATCAGGATCCGCGCGAAAGCGAGCGCGAAGAGACGCGCAGCTTTGTGTGGCGCTGGCATGCCCGGTTCGACCGGCAGTTCGAGCGCTTGCAGCATGGCTACAAGAACGTGCTTGGCTGGTGCATCGGCAATGCCGGGTTGACCATCCTGCTGTTCGCTTTGCTGGTCGTCGTTTCCGTTCCGCTTACGTTCTTCATCGGCCGCGACTTCTTTCCGTATGTGGACTCAGGCCAGATGAATCTGCATGTGAACCCGCCCGTCGGCCTTCGCCTCGAGGACGCCGAGCAGTACTTCGCTTCCATCGAACGCGAGATCCGGGCTGTCGTTCCCGCCGATCGCGTGGAACTCATCCTCGATAACATCGGCCTGCCCAATTCGGGCATCAATCTTGCGTTCAGCAATTCCTCCACGATCTCCGACTCCGATGGCGACATCCAGATTGCGCTCAAGCCCGGCAAGAAAGATACGCAACTGTACATGCGGAGCCTTCGCGCCGATCTGACCCGGAAATTTCCAGGGGCAACGTTCTTTTTCACACCGGCCAACATCACCAATCAGATTCTTGACTTCGGGCTGCCCGCACCGATCGATCTGCAGGTGTCCGGTCATGGTAAGGGCAACTACGAGCTTGCCGCCAAGCTCGCCAAGCAGATCGCGGGCATTCCCGGCGCTGTCGACGTGCACGTCCATCAACAGGTGCAGTACCCCACGATGCAGGTCAACGTCGATCGCAGCAAAGCGGAACAGATCGGCCTGACGCAGCGCGACGTGGCGCAATCCACGCTGGTATCGCTCAGCGGCACGGGCCAGACCGCGCCCAATGAGTGGCTCAACCCAGCCAACAACGTGAACTACCAAATCGTCACGCAGACACCGATCTACCGCGTCAGCACGTTGCCCGAGCTGGGGCGTACGCCGATCACCTCGCCCAACGGCAACGCCTCGCAGATGCTCAGCAACCTCGCCGAGTTTCGGCGCGACCTTTCACCGATCATTACGAATCACTACAACATTCAACCGGTGTTCGACGTATACGCCGATGTGGATCAGCGCGATCTGGGGTCCGTATCCAGCGAGATCAACAAGATCATGGACCAGACCCGCAAAGATCTTCCCAAGACCACTACGCTGGCGCTGCGCGGCGAGGTAGCCACCATGAACGACTCGTTCCTCCGCCTGGGTCTGGGCATGATCTTCGCCATCCTGCTGGTGTATCTGCTGATGGCGGTGAACTTCCAATCGTGGCTGGATCCGTTAATCATCCTAATGGCTCTGCCCGGTGCGTTTTGCGGCATCCTGTGGATGCTGTTTGTTACGCAGACGACCTTTAGCGTGCCTTCGCTTATGGGTGCGATCATGACCATTGGGGTGGCTACGGCCAACTCCATCCTGATGGTGGTCTTCGCCAATGACGAGCGCCTAGGGGGCAAGGATCAGCGTGAAGCCGCGCTCAACGCCGGCCACACGCGGCTGCGTCCCGTGCTGATGACGGCACTGGCCATGATCATCGGCATGCTGCCCATGGCGCTGGCCTTCGGCGAAGGCGGCGAGCAGAACGCGCCGCTGGGCCGCGCCGTGATCGGCGGCCTGCTTTTTGCCACGCTCGGCACCCTGTTTCTTGTGCCTACGATCTACTCCGTACTGAAAAAGGACGCTCCGGTGGACTACGCAGAAAAGGTGACCCGTGAGGCGCCGGAGGAGATGGACCCCAATCACAACTTTGGGCGCAAGGGCGCCGGACAACCGCAGGAGACCACGGCCTGATGCCGCACATGCCAGACGAAGCCAGCATCCATCTGCCGCCGCACGAGGACGTCCTGCGACGCCCCACAGACGAGCGTGCGCGGGAACACCGTTCCCTTGCAGGCCGGGAAGCAGGCAGGGAAGCAGACCGGGAGCTTGCGCGAAGCTTCGCCGACCCAAACGCAGCGGACGACGCGCGGCTGGGCAAGAGCTTTGAAGAGACCGAATCCAGCCGCCCCAAGCCGCCACTGAAGGACCGCGTCCATCTGCCGCACGCGCCGGGAAACCCACGCAGCCGCCGCGTTTTCTGGATCGTCCTCCTGGTTGCACTAGCCGTTTTCGCTGTCGTGCTCCTGGCGGGCTGGCTGCCGCGGCACAACACAAATAAGCACAACGAAGAACAGGCGGAACAGCGCCGCAACGCCAAGCCGGTCGTCGAGGTAGCGGAGGTGAAGCGCTCGAAGGCGCGCGCCGGCCTGGTCGTTCCTGGGACCACGCTGCCGCTCACCGAGGCCTACATCTACGCGCGCGCCAATGGCTACCTAAAGAAGCGCCTGGCCGATATTGGCGACCACGTGCACAAGGGTCAGTTGCTGGCCGTCATTGAGGCGCCCGATCTGGACGCACAGGCAGCGCAGGCGGTGCAGCAACTGCGTCAATCTCAGCAACAACTGGACCAACAGAAAGCCCAGCTGGCCCTGGCTACCGTCACGGTGAACCGTTACCGCGTGCTGGTGGCCAAGGGTGTGTTTTCGCGTCAGGACGGCGACACACAGGAAACCAACTATGGCTCGCAGCTGGCTCTCGTGTCAGCTGCGCAGCGCAATGTCGACGCGTTTCAGGCCAACCTGCGCCGCGTGGAGGCCTTGCAGAGTTACGAGTTCGTGCGAGCCCCCTTTGACGGCGTCATCACGCAGCGGAATGTGGATGTGGGCGCCCTGATCTCGGCCTCCGGCACAAGCGCCGGCGAATCGAGCGGCCCCGCGCCCGTGAGCCAGACGTCGACCACAGGTGGCACCACGCAGGCATCGCAGGCCAACGTGGGCGGCACCTCCGGGAGCACAAGCTCGGCGGCCACGCCGGCACAATCGCCCGGGCAGGGCGGTCCACTGTTCGGTCTCGCCCAGAACGAGCGCTTGCGCATTCTCGTCTCTGTGCCGGAGGGCTACATTGGGGCTATCCACGTTGGGGCTGCGGCGCAGCTGTCTTTCCAAGAGTTCGGCGATCAGACCTTCCCTGGCAAAGTAACGCGCACAGCGAACTCCGTCGACCCAAATACCCGCACCATGCTCACCGAGGTGCAGGTAGACAACCGCAACGGCAAGCTCGTGCCGGGGATGTATGTCGTGACGACCTTTGCACCCGCGCCCGGCTTGCAGGCGCCGCTGCTGATCACGGGCGATGCTATCGCGATCCGCAACGATAGGACCACCGTCGCCAAGGTGGTTGACGGCAAGATCCACCTGGTACCGGTTGTGTTAGGGCGCGACTTCGGCACCGCCGTCGAAATTGTGAGCGGCGTGAACGAAGGCGACCTGATCGTGACGAACATCACCGACGACGTGCGCGAGGGCGCTCCGGTGCGGACGGCGATGGAGCACTCGCGCGAAGAGCAGCCCTCCGCGGCCCCCGCGAACACACCGCCGGGCGGCAGTTCTCAATACGGCAACCCAGGCATCACGGACCGCAACCTGCAGGGCCAGCAGGGGCAACAGAACGGGCAAGGCGCTCACGGCGCGGCCTCGGGCAAAGGCTCGCCGTCGAGTTCCAGCGAGAGCAAGCCATGAGGACGCAAGACCGCTCTCGCAACCTCGACGTCAGGCTTCGTGCGCTTGGGATGTTGGCCCTCTTGCTCGCGAACGGCGCCGGGGGGCAGACGCGGGTACCGCCTCAGGTCGCGTCACCCGCCGCAAACGACGCCCCGACGCTGCAGCAGGCACCACGGCAAGCGCCCCCGCCCTTTACTGTGCCGACGCCCTCGCCGGCGCTGCCCGCCACGGTGCTCAATCCAACCGAGGGTCCGCAGCCCAGTGCGACGCAGAATCCGTCCCCGACCCCGGCCTTGCCGCCCAATTTGCCGCTTCCGGCGCTCAGCCCCGTGCCCGACCAGCGCTCCATCCCGGCAGGGCCCGCGGCCGCGGGAGGGCCGGCCAACACGCTGCGGCAACCCGCGGTTTCGGCGCTGGACCCGCACGTTGCACCCCCGGACGCGCCTGCGCCCCAGATCCTGCAAGCGCAAAACAGCCGCGTGCGTCCGGTACACGCGGATGTACACGATCTTTCGTTCGATCTGCTCGGCTTTCTGGGGCCGTACCGTCGGCCCTCCGTTCCCCAATTGTTCCCCGGCAATCAAGCGCGGCTTGCCGGTCTGATCCGCGGCGGCAAGCTCTATCTAAGCCTGCAGGATGCCTTGGCACTCGCACTCGAAAACAACCTTGATGTGGAGGCGGAACGCTTCGATCTTCCCCTGGCAGGGACGGACCTCGTGCGCGCTGAGGGCGGCGGAACGTTGCGCGGGCTGGACTTCGGCATCAGCGAACCGCCAGCCGGCGTGGGCGGCCCGGGCTCGCCGTTGCTCAACACAGAAACCATCAATGCCAATCCGGCAACGCCGACCGTCACCGATCTCACCTCGCTGAACGCGACGGCGCAGGCCCAAACCAACCTGGGCGCGTTGAGCCCCGGGTTCAGCTACGCGCTCGGACCCAACCTCCCGCTCTTCGATCCGCAGCTCATCGCCACAGCCGGATTTCTCCGCCGATCCAACACCGTTACGCTGTTCAATCTTGGAGGAGCAAACTCTCCCGGCACGGGGACCACGCCGCAGCCGCTGGACTTCCTCGCGCTCAACCTCGGGTACCTGCAAGGCTTCCGGTCCGGTGCGCAATTGGAAGCGACCGCCAACAATGACTCGCAGGTGGTCTTCGGCACCACCGGGCAGCTTGACCCCTTCTCCAGGCCCAGCACCTCGGTCACACTCACCCAGCCACTGCTGCGGGGCCGGGGTACAGCCGTAAACCTGCGTTTTCTGCGCATCGCTCGCACCAACCAGAAGATCTCCCGCCTGCTGTTTGAGCAGCAGGTTCTGGAGACGGTCTACGGGGTGTCCCGCTTGTACTATGACCTGGTCTCGTTGGGCGAGAACGTGCTGGTGAAAGAAGAGTCCCTGCGGGCCGCCAGCAAACAACGCCAGGACGATCAGGACCAGGTCACCGAGGGCACTCTCGCGCCCATTGAACTGACCCGGGCCCAGGCCATCGAGAGCTCCAGCCGTTTCGACCTCACGCAGGCACAGGGACTGTACAAGCAGGAGGAGATCATCCTGCGCAATCAGCTCCTTCGCGCGGCGTCTCCGGCCTTTACCGCCCAGTTCGCCGAGATCATTCCAACCGACCGCATCACGGTGCCGGCCGAGCTCGAGCCGCTCGATGTGCCTGCGCTGGTGCAACGCGGGCTGGCCCGCCGGCCGGACCTTGCGCAAGCGCAGCTTCAGATCCAGACGGGCCAGGTGCAGGCAGCGGCCAGCCGCAACAACGCCCTACCGCAACTCAATGTGTATGCCAACGTCGAGACGCGCGGGTCCAGCGAGCAGCCCTACGAGCAACAGGGAACGACCGGTACAGGTGTACCACCCATTCCGCAGCAGTTGGCGCTGGGAGGGCTGCGGGTCTCGACTATCTACCAAGCCGGGGTGCAGCTTACGTTACCGTTGCGCAATCGCGTGGCCGAAGCGGATGCCGCTCGCGACATCCTCGAGCTGCGGCAGGTGCAAAGCCGCACCGAACGGCTCGCGCAAGGCGTACGGCAGGACGTGGAAACGGCCGTGGTGGCCCTGCAAACCGCGGACGCTGCTTACCGCGCTGCCAGCGCCAGCCGCGAGTATCAGGCCCAACTGCTCGATGCCGAACGCGACAAGCTCTCCGTGGGCCAGTCCACGGACCTGGCTGTACTCCAGGACGAGGCCTACCTCGCGCAGGCGCGCTCCACCGAGATCGCCGCCCGCTCCAATTACAGCAAGGCCCGGCTTGAGCTGGATCACGCGCTCGGGGACCTGCTTGAAAAAAATCACATAGCGCTCGATGACGCCATCCGGGGCCAGTTGCGGCAGTAGGCGCGCGTGTTGCGCTTACTAAACACGGTCACTGCGTCATGTGAAAGAGCTTGCGTCCGCGCGCCCATGCCAGTCCCGCTGTGCCGAACGCGTCACCGTGGGCCTCGGGTCCACGGACCTCGTTGTGCGCGCGTTGCCAAGCAGGCATGCCTGCTGACGAGTCGTGAGCCTGAAACCACGCAAGGATGCGTCGTCCGAACTCCGGCCCCATGATCGTGGAAATGCCGCCATGTCCCGCGCCCGGCACAATCCACAGCGAGCACCGGCTGCCGCAAGTGCTTTGGAGTTCTTCCGCATGGTGCATCGGCACGTTGTTATCGGCTGTGCCGGCCATCAATAGCGCAGGCACCTGCGAGTGCGACAGCGCCACCTCCGGTGCCGCATCGGGCAGCCAAACGCCGTAGCGAAAGTGCGCCCAGTGGATGCCGACCTGCACAACCGGCCAGCCAGCCGTTCGCCAGAAGGAGGTACCCAGTCCGGTCTCGCGACCCAGGCGTTCATAGACCAGTGGCCGAAAGCGCGCGAACGGATCCTCCACTGCCGTGGCGCAGATGCCTGGCGTGACGGCCGTGGCTTCGAGCGCAATCGCTGCGCCCATGGACTCCCCTAAGAGATAGGTGCAGCCGGGAGCGCGCGTCCGCGTCCACGCGGTCCAACGCCGGATGTCGTCGCGCTCCAACAGGCCGAAGGTGGCGACCCTCCCGCCGGATTCGCCGTGTCCGCGCGAGTCCGGCAGCAACACGTCGTAGCCCTTGCCCACAAAGATGTCCGCATAGCCGCTCATATCCACACGGTTGCCGCCGATGCCGTGTAGCAGCAGCACCGCGCGGCCGTTCGGCTGGGTGGGCACAACCCACCACGCCCGAAGGATCGCGCCGTCGCCTGCCGCGAGTGAGACGGCTTTGACCTCCGCGTCAAACTGCCGGCTCATGCGCAAACGAAACAGCCCATCGCTGAACACATGCTGGGTGGGCAACCGCAATGTACTTTCGGCCAGGGCGATGCCCAGCACCACGCAGACCCCGAGGTACACAAGGGGGCTCAGCAACAGCGCCGACAAAGCGACGCGCAGCCATCTTGCTTGCAAAGCAGGTCCGATCGTGCTGCGCTGCATGCGCCCTGGGTGCTCCTACGGTTGATTCAACACAGGTACGGGGCTGGTGTTGCCCAGCTTCGTTCGTTCCGCTGGGCCCTGGCCCACCATTTGCGGATGCGCTTGCAACCAGCGGATCACCTCGGCCCGAAGCCGCTTATATGCCGGATCCTCCCCAGAGTAGCGGCGAATGGTCCCGTGCGCCGCACCGGTATACCAGTTCAGAGACAGAACCCGTCCCCGCGAGTTGGCCGGCAGCTCCGCTGCTGTCACCCCAATGCGGACATCTCCGGGTTCGAGCGCGGCTTGCGCAGCCGCCGCGCTTTCAAGCGACACATACGCCTGGACCCGGCCCTGCGCGGAGAAGCGCTCAAAGTTGTACAGCGCCTCCGAGCGACCAATCGGTTCGAAGTAGGCGCGCACGACCCAGTGCCCACCCCCGGCGTTGAAGCTGTCGATCACATCGCTTTCCCGGGCGCTGATGCCGGGTGCGCCACGTTCGCGCGCCATGCGCAACACGGTGCGCTCACGGTCAAACTCCTCCCAGCGTCCCAGAGCCGCTTCGACGACGACCAGGTTCTTGTGCGCCTGCCAGAGCTCGGGCTGCGCGGCGACCACGCCCCGGTAGGTGAGCTCCGCCGCTTCGTACTCATGCAACCCAAGCTGTGCATCGCCAAGGCCCACTTCGGCGGACACGATGCCCGGGTGGGCATGCAGATAGGCCTGGAACAGCGTCTTTGCCGTAGCGAACTGCTTCTGTTGCAAGAGGGCACGTCCACGACGGAGTTGGCTCAGATCCGTCGGATCTGGCCCAGAACCAGGCCCGGGCGCTTGCCCCTGCCCCAACGCCAAGGTGCCCGCGAGCGCCGCGCCCGCAAGCGCCAACGCTCCTCCATACTTGCCGACCCGCATCCTGCGTCGCATCTATGCCCTTCGGTGTTGGACGTAGTGCAAGGCCGTTCCGCCCATCATGCCCGCGCAGAGCAGCACGGCAAGCCAAAACAGCTCCGGGTACCGATGGAATGCCGACCGGCTGTCATGCCTGGGCTTGAAGTGCGGGTTGCGAGTTTCCGGGCCCAGTCGCGCCTCCAGCACCCGCGCCGGTACGGTCAACGCGCTCTCGTCATACACCGGGGCTGCGAGCCCGGGATCGCCATAGCGCAGGGTGTAGGTGCTGGCGCGATCAGCAAAGAAACAAAGCCTGCGCTCGCGCATCTCCAGCACCACGGACCGGATAGGCAAAGCGGGCTTGCCGTCGTTGTTGACGGCTACCAACACGGTGGCCGGTTGCGCCAGCGTCGCCCCTAGGGTCGCGTTCAGGGCGTCTTCCCGGGTCGCAATCGGGTATAGGCCTGGGTCACCCGAAGGCACGCTGACATGCGCGATGGCGCCGGCATCCAGCGCTTCGGTGTCCGTGACCGGCGCCCGGTCTGCCCGCGCACTCACGGTGACCTCCCGCGAATAATTCCCCGTGTAGCCGGGCTGCATGACGACCGCCACGCGCTCCACGGGCACATGCGCGGGCACGCGAAGGATGGCCTCGGACAAAGGGCCGCGTTGCTCGATTCGTTGCGTGCTGACGGTTGGCACAAAGCGAGTCTGCCGGGCCCGGCTGGGGGGCACCTCTGCCCCCTCAATCAGGCTCGGCTGCAGGCCGATCTTCGGCGCGCCCTCGGGCGTGCGCACCTGCAGGGTGACCCCGAGCACCGGCCAGCTCGACTCGCCCAGCAGCAGGGACGTCCAGTGGCCCAGATGGCGGGCCGTCAGATCATACAGGGCAACCCTGCCCAGGTCAGCATGGTTTCCTTGGCGGTCGCGCCCGGTCACCGAAGCTGTGGCCACGAAGTTCTCGAGGCCCAGCTGCAGGCGCACCTCCGAATACGGCCGAGCGGGCATACGCAGATCGAAGCGCAGCTGATCGCCGCTTACCACCGCATGCTCCGCAACCGCGACGGTGTCGGCGACCGGCTCCGGGCCACTTTCCGTCAAGGTAAAGGGCGTTTCGGTCTCGGTCTCCCCGGGCAAGCGCCCAAACAGGCGCAAGTCACTGTGAGCCGGGGAGGCCGTATGCGCCAGCACGGTTGCGTCCAGCGGGGCGCACGCCATCCCACTCGCGCCGGCGATCCCCTGGACACTGCGCCCGTAGCGCAGATGCTCCGGCCGGGCGACCGCGCCGATGTTCACCAGCAAGGAGCTCTGCCAAAGCAGTGCCAGGGCCAGGGCAGAAAACAGCCTCATGCCCCAACTCCGGTCACGGATAATTTTCGGGGCGGCGCGGAGCCGACGGAAGCCCGGTATGCTTGCCTGAGTTGGCCGCGGCCAACCGATCCAGGGGCGTCACCCGCCCAGCCGCCCTCCATGCAGACACTGTACGCTTTCGGGCCCATGTTTCACCTTGCGAAAAGGCTCGCCGTGGTCCTGGTAGCGCCAGGATGCATCTTCTGATCAGGACACTTCTTTGCTCCCGCCCCTTTCTTCTCGACGTTTGCTGGTTGTGGATGACGACGAAGTGATGCGTGATCTGTTGCAGGCCCTGCTGTCGATGCAGGGCTACGGTGTCATGCTGGCAGACTCCGGAGCGGCGGCCCTCCGCCTTCTGGCTGCCGAACCAGGCCTGATGGCGGTCCTTACCGACCTCCAAATGCCGGGGCTCGAGGGGCAGGCCCTGGTCGAGGCCTTACGCCACGCTATGCCGCGGGAAGCCCTGCTGCTCGGCATGAGCGGCAGTGAAGCCTCCGCGGAAACCCTCGCCGTTCTGGACGCGTTTCTGCCGAAACCCTTTGATATTCCGGGGTTTGCCGCTGCTGTGCAAAGGGCGCAGCGCCGCCGGGAGGAGGCGGTCGCAGCCAAGGAAACAAGGTTCCCCGAGGCGCCGGCCAGGGTCTCTTCGGCGGAGCAGCCGCCCGCGCCTCTGGACGAAACGATCTTCCAGGCGCTCGGCAAAGTGATCCCCTTGCCCCAGCTTGGGGAGCTGTATGAGCTGACGTTGGCCGACGTCGCGAAGCGCCACGAGCGCATCGTTGCCGCCGCTTCGGCTGGCGATCTCTCCCTGGTGGAGCGGGAGGCGCATGCCATCAAGGGTTCCTGCGGCATGGTCGGCGCGACCGAACTCCAGGCCCTCGCCACCCGAATCGAGACTGGAATCACGGTGGACACATCGGCCATTGCGGAAATTCCTGCGGCATGTGATCGTCTCCGGCGTATGCTGGGATCGAAGCTCCAAACCCACTAAGCTCCGATCGGAGAGCCCTCACACATGGTTTCGGCCACCCGCAAGCCTGCCTCGTCCGCCCCCGGATCGCCTTCGCCGCTCAGCCGCTCGATCCGCATCGTGGTGGCCGACGACCATCCAGTGGTGCGTTTCGGCGTCAAGAACATGCTCAACAGCGATCCCGACTTCGATGTCGTGGGCGAGGCGGAAGACGGCGATCAGGCCGTGACGCAGACCATTGAGCTGGAGCCAGATGTTCTGCTGCTCGATCTCGCGATGCCGCGCCTACCGGGCCTGGAGGCCATGCGCGCCATCATGAGCCGCTCGCCGCGAGTCAAAATTCTGCTGCTTACCTCGACCATCTCCACGCAACAAATCATCGAGGCGCTGCAGATCGGCGCTCGCGGCATTGTGCTCAAAGACTCGGTGGCCGGGGACCTCGGCGAAGCCCTGCGGGCCGTGCTGTCCGGCGATTACTGGATTGGCGGCCAGCGCGTAAATAACTTGCTCACGGCCCTCCACGACCTGATGCAGAAAGCCTCCGCCATCCCGGAGCGCAAGACCTACGGCCTCACACCACGCGAGCTTGAAGTGGTCAGCTGCATCGTCGAGGGCTGCTCCAACAAGGACATCGCCAAGCAGTTCACCATCTCGGAAGAGACGGTGAAGCGCCACCTGTCCAACATCTTCGATAAGACGGGCGTCAGCACGCGGCTGGAACTTGCGCTGTTTGCGATCAGTCACAAGCTGGTTGACATCGAGGGGTAAATGCTTCGAGAAAGATCATTGGCTAGAAAGCGCGCACAGACGCTCTTCTTAGGCACTGAAAGGAAGTAGCCCCTCGCAGGAAGCTGCGAGGGGCTAATCTTGCTGCAGTCCTTACTCAGGCGTCGAGATGACCGGCTTGCGATTGCCCACAAACGCGTCATCCCGTGTGCTGGTCGTGGTACCCGTCGTCCTGAAACCGCTTCCTTGATTCAACCCGGTGGTGCTGGCTGTTCCGAAGGTGTCCGTGCCCGCAAGCCGCTCCGTGCCGGTACGGTCGTAACCGGTGTTGTCCGTGTGCGAGCTCACACCCTTCTCACCGGCCGAAGCGACATCTTCGCCGCAGGCCGCACGCAGGATGTCTTTCGCGCGGCCAACCTCTTCCGAGCTCTCGCAATGCACTGAGACCAGAATGCCGCCGTCCTTCACGCGACCTTCGTAGCGCTTGGCTTCGTACTCGGGAATGCCCATGCCCACCAGAGCGCCGACCAGACCACCCACCGCGCCGCCCACGCCGAGACCGGCGAGCGCACCCATGATCGGGCCTGCTGCAATGAGCGGGCCGACCCCCGGAATCGCGAGTGCACCCAACCCGGCCAGCAAACCGAGCGTGCCGCCGACGGCGCCGCCCACGGTGACACCGGTCGTGGTCCCTTCTGGGGCCTTGGTGTTCTTTTCTGCGGCGAAGTCCTTGGATCCTTCCTGATCGGACATTAGGACCGAGACGTCGCCGTGAGCAAACCCTGCTGCGGCCAGACGATCGACCGCATTTTCCGCTGCTGCCCGATTGGGAAAGATGCCGAATGCTGCTGTGTTTTTACCTGCCATACTGTTTCTC
>CAXUIF010000015.1:16198-26652 GCA_964250995.1 uncultured Acidobacteriaceae bacterium | reverse complement strand
GGGCACAACGTGCTGGCAGACTACTTTGCGCAGGATCAGTACAAGGTGCTGGATCCAGAAGCGAAGATGCTGGACGACATCACCGGGTCGAACCCGCGCGTGGACGTGGTGACGCTGCGCTCGCTGCTGGGCTGCTTTATCTTTACGGGCGATGATGTGTACAAGCGGCTCGGGGTGCTCTCCGGCGGAGAACGGAACCGGTACGCGTTGGCCAAGATGCTGGTGTCGCCGGCAAACTTTCTGCTGCTGGATGAGCCCACCAACCATCTGGACATGCGTGCAAAGGATGTGTTGCTGGAGGCGGTGCACAACTTCAGCGGCACGGTGCTGTTTGTGTCGCACGATCGCTACTTCATCGATGGTCTGGCCACGCGCGTCTTCGAGGTGGAAGAGCGGCGGGTGCACATCTACCCCGGCAACTACGAGGACTACATGCATCGCAAGACAGGGGGCATGCCGTCCAGCGCCGCTGAGACGGTCGCGCGCATGCGCACCGATGCGTCTACCGGCAGCAGCGTGGACGCAGCCACCGGCATGCTGAAGCCGGTGAAGCAGGTGGGCAAAGCCGTGGAGCCGCTACCCACGCCGAAGAATCCGCTGCCGACAGCCGAGGAAGCGCTTGCCTTTGAGACGATCGAGTCTACGCATGAGCTTGACGGGTCGCTGATGCCGGTGAAGGCTGCGCCGAAGCCGCTCGCCAAGCGGGTGAATCCGCTCAAGCTGAAGCAGATTGAAGATCGCGTGGAAGCGATTGAAGAAGAGCTGCCGGAGCTGGACGCGCGCATCACGCAGGCCGAGCAGCAGCAGAGTCTGTTTACGACGGCGGAAGCTGCGCGTGCGCTCGCAGCGGAACTGGACGCGCTGCGCGAGCGCCAGGCGATGCTGACCGGCGAATGGGAGGAGCTGGCCACGCAGCTGGAAGAGCAGACCACGGCTTGATCGCACCACCGCCGATCCAACCAAAGTAATGTTGCGCGGATTGTAAAACGGCGTATGCTGTTTTTGACTCTCGGCGGGGGTTCAGGTCGCCGAGAGTTGTTGACCCGCTCTACCGTAACAGGTAGAGCAGCGCTGCCATCCACCGCAAGGGCAGATGGACGGCGAGGTTGAAGCGTACATTGATTCGTAGCATCTTCAAACCTCCTTTCATCAGGAAGTGACGGCCCTGTTCGCGCAGGGCCGTGTTGCTTTTGGCAACCTCGGGTTTCGCCCCTGCATGTCCAATCGCGCACCTCTGAACCCCTGAATGAAAGCGCTTCCGTCAGCATAGGCGCCCAGGCCAGCTTGTTCCCTTCCACGGAAGCAGCACTACCTCTCCCCTGGATGACGGCGATATTCAAAGCAGGGCACCCCTGCTTCGCCGTGAGGCCCTGAGATACTACGGGCACGATGCGTATTTTGGTGGTGGGTGCGGGAGCGACGGGCGGCTTCTATGGAGGCAAGCTGACGCTGGCCGGCCGGGATGTTACCTTTTTGCTGCGGGAGGGTAAGGCGCGCCAGATTGCGGACAACGGGCTGCGGATCCTCACGCATACCGGCGAGTCCCTGACAGTCCACCCACCAATCGTCAGCGCCGACGAGCTTCACCACGCACCGGATATTTACGACCTGATCGTGATCAGCACGAAGGCCTATCAACTGGAAGGCGCGATGGATGACATCGCCCCGGCAGTAGGGCCGGAGACGATGCTCTTGCCGATCCTGAACGGCATGCGGCAGCTCTCGCTTCTGGAGCAACGCTTCGGCCGTGAGCATGTGCTTGGTGGGTCAGTGCGCATTGTGTCCGATATGGACGAGCAGGGGCGTGTGGTCCAGATGACGTCGCTGGAGGAGTTGAGCTACGGCGAGCTTTCGGGGGAACGCACGGCGCGTATTGAGGCTGTGAATCAGGTGATGCAGGGTGCGGGCTTCACCGCTCTCCTGCAGGACGACATCTTCGCCAACCTTTGGCAGAAGTGGTGGATTCTGGCCGGCATGGGCACCATTTGTGTGCTGGCGCGCGGCACTACGGGCCAGGCGGCGGAGGCGCCGTATGGCCCGGCCCTGGCGCGCATGGTGCTGCAGGAGTGCACAAGCATCGCTGCGGCTAACGGCTACTCGCCGAACCCGGCGATGCTGGCGCAGCATGTGGAGCGGTACACGGAGGTTGGTTCGAAGCTGACTTCGTCCCTGTACCGCGACATGCTCAAGGGGGCTCCGGTGGAGGCGGACCACATCTTTGGCGATCTGCTCGCTCGCGCGAACGGCGTGTCTGTGCCGCTGTTGACCGCGGCGTATGTGCAGCTGAAGGTCTACGAGGCCGCGCGCGCGAGCTAGCAGATGTCGGGCGTTGGCTGGGGAAGAACGTGGGATGATCAACGGTATGGCCCCTCTTTGGCAGCCCACCCGCTGGTCCGATCGCCTTGCCGAGCTGGAAGCGCACAGCGCCGAGTTGAAGGGGGCGCCGCTGCGTCGCGACATTCGTTCGCTGGGCACGCTGCTGGGCCAGGTGCTGCGCGAGCAGGCCGGCGAGGCGCTGTTTGAGACGGTTGAAAGCCTGCGCCGCATCGCCATTGCACGGCGGGAAGCCGAGGCCGCCGGCGACGCCGAGGCCGCGCAGGGCCAGCTGGAGCAGGCACAGGCGTTGACGCGCGAGGCGTCTGCCGATCCGCAGCGGGCGTATGAACTGGCACGGGCCTTTGCGTTCTACTTCGAGCTGATCAACCTGGCCGAGACCAACCATCGCAAGCGCCGCCGGCGGGCCAGCCTGCTGGATACGAGTGCACCACCGCAACGCGGCAGCCTGCGCGGCACCGTGCGCCGGCTGCGCGAAGCGGGACACACCCGCGAAAGCGTGCTGGCTTTGCTCCGAAAAATCTGTGTCACACCGGTCTTCACCGCGCACCCGACGGAGGTGGCACGGCGTAGCGTAATGTTCAAGCGGCGGCGTATCTCCGATCTGCTGGAGCAGCTGGACGCCCTGGGCCTGCCGCCCAGCGAGCTTGAGCGCTTGCAGAACGAGCTGCTCGCAGAGATCACGGCACTGTGGCAGACCGATGACGTGCGCCTTGCGCGGCCCACGGTGCGCGACGAGATCCGCATGGGACTGGATACCTACGAAGCCTCGCTGTTCAGCACAGTGCCTGTGCTCTATGCCGAGATTGGCTCCGCGCTCGATGCCGAGTTCCCGCGCGAAGGCGAGCCGACCGCTTTGCTGGATCTACCCATTGTGCTGCGGTTTGGCTCGTGGATCGGCGGCGATCGCGACGGAAATCCGTTTGTCACCGCGCAAGCCACAGCGGAAGCCGCCGCGATGGCGCGCGAGCTGGTGCGTCACCACTACCTGGCGCAGCTGCATCTTGTCTTTGATCAGCTGGCCTCCTCCACGCAGCAGGCCCCGATCTCCGCCGCGTTGCAGCAGCGGCTTGCCGAGTACGTCGCGCTTCTGCGGGCCTCCGGGCATACAGCGTTTGCGGATCGGTTTCCGCACGAGGCCGTACGTCTGGCCATCGCGTGCATCACCCTGCGCCTGGGCGGCACGCCGCCCGTGAGTATGCACCGCAACCTCGCGCTTGCGGACAACGCCAGGCTGCCCGCATACGAGCGAGCGGGCGAGTTGCTGGAAGATCTGCAGACGTTGCACGACTCGCTGCAGCAGAACCGCGGCGAGCGCCTTGCGCAGCTCTACCTTCAGCCCTTGCTGCTGGCCGTACGCACCTTTGGTTTGCACCTGCACACGCTGGACATTCGCCAGCACGCACGCGTGCACAAGGCCGCGGTGGAGGAGATCTCGGCATGGCGGGGCGATAGGAACTTGTTGCAGCTGCCGGATGCGCCGTCCGCGCAGACCGAAGAGGTGTTGGCGACACTGCGCGAGGTGGCGGCGCTGAAAAGCAGAGAGCCTGGTGTCTTTGCCGAGTACGTCATCTCCGGCGCGAGCTCCGCGGAGGACGCGCTGCGTGTGCTGTGGTTGGCACGTCTCAGCGACGTGCGGGTGGAAGGCGTGACGCTGGCCGATGGGCAGCGTGATCCAGGCCTGCGGCCCGTGCCGTTATTCGAATCGATTGAGGATCTGCAACGAGCACCCGAGATCTGTCGCACCTTGTGGACCAGCAAGGTGTATGCGCCGCTGTTGGAAGGTTGGGATCGTCGGCAAGAGGTGATGCTGGGCTATTCGGATTCCAACAAGGATGGCGGCATGATCGCGTCAACCTGGGAGATATGGAAGGCACATCGCGCGCTGCATGCCGTTGCGCGCGAATGCGGTGTGGCGCTGCGTCTCTTTCATGGGCGCGGCGGCACAGTGGGTCGCGGCGGTGGGCCCACGCATCGCGCGCTCTTCGCGCAGCCACTCGACAGCTTCACCGGCGAGCTGCGCCTGACGGAGCAGGGCGAAGTGCTGAACTGGAAGTACTCCGATGTGGTGCTGGCAGAGCGCAATCTGGAGCTGATGATCGCGGCCTCGCTGGACGCGCTGGCCCGGCCCGACCTCGCCCACGATGCTACGAAAACCCACCTTACGGGCGCCATCGAACCGGCGTGGGAAGCCGCGATGAATGAGCTTTCGGCCACGTCGCTCGCGTTCTACCAACAGCACATCGTCGAGGACCCGGAGGTCTTCGCCTTCTTTGAACAGGCAACGCCCGTGGCTGAGCTGGAGCATGCACGCATCGGCTCGCGGCCAGCCCGGCGCGCCGATGCGAGCGCCACCAGGCAGCGTACGATCGCCGATCTGCGGGCCATTCCCTGGGTGTTTGGCTGGATGCAGTCCCGGATGGTAGTGCCGGCCTACTTCGGCGTGGGCTACGCACTGGAACAGTATGTCGCGGCGCACAAGGAGGGGCTTGCGCGTTTGCGGTCGATGGCGGCGAGCTTTCCGCTGTTTCTGGACATGGTGCGCAATGTAGAGATGGCCCTGGCCAAGGCCGATTTTGGCATCGCAGCGCTGTACAGCTCGATGGTGAGCGATGGCGGGCTCCAAACGCGGGTGTTTTCGAGGCTGCGCGAAGAGTTTGAACGCACCCGGCGGCTGCTGCTGGAGATTACGGAGCAACGTGAGCTTCTGGAACGCAATGCCGTTCTGGCGAACTCGATCCGGCTGCGCAATCCGTATGTGGATCCCATGAGCCTGCTGCAGTTGGAGCTGTTGCGGCGCAAACGCGAGGGCAGTGCCGGGGCGGAGGACAGCGGTGCGCTGGATCGCGCGATCACGGCAACGATCAACGGCATCAGTGCGGGTTTGCGCAACACGGGCTAGAGTCGCGGCCGTACGGGAATGGGAGCCTGCAGGAAGCCTGTTTAAGCCAGGCTTTGTGGAAGGCACGTACACTACTTTGGTTATGGGAAGACGTTTCGCCTTGATCGCTGCTCTTTCAGCGCTGACCGCCACAGCACAGCAACCTGTACCCGCGGGTCCGCCGCCGACAACGGCGGCCAATCCAAACGGCACCATCACATTCCGCTACAGCAACGCGGCAGCGCAACAGGTGATGGTGGACACGGACGCCTCGCCGAAGCCCCTGACCATGCAAAAAGGCGAGAATGGCGTGTGGTCCGCGACCACAGCGCCGCTGAAGCCGGAGCATTATGGCTACAGCTTTCGCGTGGATGGGGTGTCGCAGCGCGATCCACTGAACCGGGCCATCCGTCCCAATCTGGTTGGCTTGTCCAACGACATTCTGGTGCCGGGTTCGGTGCCGCAGCCGTGGGAGCTGCAAGCGATTCCGCATGGCAACCTCACTCGCCACGTGATCACCACGCACACGGCGCAGGGCCTGCCTGCAAACCAGGAGCCGTTTCTGGTGTATACGCCGCCGGGCTACGACGCCAAGCGCGCGGGGGGCTATCCACTGCTGGTGCTGCTGCACGGCTGGAGCGACGACGAGACGGGCTGGACAGCGGTGGGCCAGGCCCACTTCATCCTTGATTCCCTGTTGGCGCAAAGCAAGATCGTGCCGCTGGTGGTGGTGATGCCGTTGGGCTATGGCGAGTACACGTTTGTGACGAGCGGTCACGGCGTGTGGAACGACCCCAAACAGGTAGAAAACAACGTCAGCATCTTTTCCGACATGCTGCTCGGCGAGATCGTGCCCGCGGTGCAGCAGGTGTATGCGATCGCGACCGATCCCGATAAGCATGCCATCGCCGGGCTTTCGATGGGAGGGCTGGAGTCCATCACCATCGGCCTGAAGCATCCGGAGATGTTTCACTACGTGGTGGGCATGAGTTCGGCGCTGCACGGTGGACAGTTCGACCAGAAGTTTCCGGCCTTTGCGGGCGGCAATGAGAACAACCTGGTGCACTACAAGCTGCTGTGGGTGGCGTGTGGCACCGAAGATAGCCTGCTCACGCCCAACCGCACCTTTGTCACCTGGGCCAAGAGCCGGAACCTGCCGGTGACGGCGGTGGAAACGCCGGGTCAGCATACATGGCTGGTGTGGCGTGACAATCTCTTGACGGTCACTCCCCTGCTCTTCCGGTAAGCTATTGCTGCTTGGTGTCCGGCTCTTGTTCAATCGCGGCTTTCGAGGTCGGGTTAGGTCGCCAGGCCCGGACTTGAGCTTTTTCGCAAGCTGTATCATCGCGCATACCCTCCTGAGGTCTGCCGATGCGTGCCTTGCCGTTCTGCTTTGTCGTCCTTGTGAGCACCTGCAACGCGGAGCAGCAAGCGCCTGCACCGCAGACCGTTCCCCATCCGCCGCGCGAGACGCCTGCGGCTGTGGCGCGCTACGTCAAGGTACCCCCGGCGGAGCGCCTTGTGCTCCACGATGTGCGCGTGATCGATGGCACGGGGGCGTCGGCGCGCGAGCATCAGGACATCACGCTGCGTGAGGGCAAGATTGAGCGCATCGAGCCCAGCCAAGCCGTAGGTGCGCGGGCCGACAATGGCGCGGTGGTGCTCGAACTTGCAGGCCGCACGGTTCTTCCTGGCCTGGTCGGCATGCATGACCACATGTATTACATCGCGCGGCCCGATCTCGATGTGCAAGGGCATAGCGAGCCGCCGCTGGTGGTCCCGCAGATGACCTTCACCTCACCGCACCTTTACCTCGGCGCGGGCGTGACGACGCTGCGCACCACCGGTTCCGTGGAGCCGTATACCGATCTGAACCTGAAACAGCAGATCGACGCGGGCGAACTGCCCGGACCGCACATGGACGTGACCGCGCCGTACCTAGAAGGGCCGCATTCGCCCTTTATCCAGATGCACCAACTGCGGAATGCCGAGGACGCGCGGCGCACGGTGGACTTCTGGGCAGACCAGGGCGCGACCAGCTTCAAGGCGTATATGAACATCACACGCGACGAGCTCGGTGCGGCCATCCAGGAGGCACATAAGCGCGGGCTGAAGCTCACGGGGCATCTGTGTTCGGTGACCTATCCCGAAGCCGTTGCCCTGGGCATCGACGATCTGGAGCACGGTTTCTTTGTGAACACGCAGCTGGATCCGGGGAAGCAACCTGACGTATGTCCGCGCACCGTGGGTGCGCCCACACTGGCGCAGATGAAGGCCGGTTCGCCGGAAGCGGTCGCACTCATCAAGCTGCTGGTCGAGCACCATGTTGCGCTCACAAGCACGTTGCCGGTCTTTGAAAGCTCCGATCCGAAGCATTTGCATCTGCAACCCCGTGTGCTGGAGGCCATGACACCGGCCACGCGCTTGGACTACCTGAACACGCGCAATCTGGAGCTGATGCGCAACAGCGAAACAACGGAAGCGCGGGCGACGAACTTTCGCAACGGCATGGCACTTGAGCGCGCGTTTGTGGCTGCGGGAGGGCTGCTGCTCGCCGGCCCCGACCCGACCGGAGACGGCGGCGTACTGCCGGGCTATGGTGACCAGCGCGAGGTGGAGCTGCTGGTCGACGCCGGCTTCACGCCGTTGGAGGCGATCCGCATTGCGACGCTGAACGGCGCGCTGTATCTGGGCCGCGCCGCATCGATTGGGTCCGTTGCGCCGGGCAAGAACGCGGACCTGATCGTGGTGAAAGGCGATCCGAGCAAAAACATCAACGACATCGAGAACACGGAGCTCGTCTTCAAGGATGGCGTGGGGTACGACGCGCAGAAGCTGCTGGATTCGGCGAAGGGGCACTACGGGCAGTACTGATGGTCAAAGGCTGCATCGAACAAAGAACATTGCTCTGTGCCGTGCCGAAGAGGAAGCGCCTGGGCGCTGTTGTTGTTCTTACCAACGTTTGCCGATGTTGTCGCTCTTCGGGCCTTTACTTCTCAACCCCGTTCGATGTTTGCTGCATTACAGGAGATCCCCATGCCCATGTTCAAGCCACTACGGCAGCTAGCCATCCTTGCCTTCGCTCTTCCTTTTGCTCTCGCTTCTGCTGCCCATGCGGATACCATCTACAACACGACCGGGGGCGCAGAAAACGGCGGCGATCCGCTGAGCGCGGCCGGACCCATCCTTGCCGACCGCATCGTCAGCCCGACATCCGCCATCCTTTCTTCGGTCACGCTGAACCTGAGTTCTTCCGGTCCAGCGGGTCAAGGCTTTACGGTGGATCTGTTCGCCGACACGGGCGCGAACGGCCCCGGCACCGTCCTGCTTCAGATCGGCAATGTGCTCGACAGCTCGCTCGGCAGCACCTTCTCGCTGCAGACCATCATGGCGGGCATGGGCTACCAGTTGAATGCCGGGCAGTCGTACTACGTGGGGATCATGGACAACGGCGGCAGCAATGCCATCCTGGGCAACACACTGGACCCCGCCGTGCTTTCGCAGGCGGACCTCGTGGCCGGCGGGAGCTACTACAACAACGGCGGCGTGCAGGCCAACAGCGGCGGTCCGTATGAGCTCAGCGTCGCCACCGCTACCACACCGGAGCCGGGTTCGCTTGCGCTGGTGCTGACGGGCGGCGTCGCGGCCCTGGGCGTGATGCGGCGCAAGTTGGCGTAAGCACATCGCTTTGTTTCTCGCGGGCGGCTGAGCTTGGCAGAGGACAGCCGCCGCGACTCTGGGATACTCTGCTGCGAATGGAGGCGATCTGCTTGCTACGCTTGCCTCCCCGAGGAGTCTGAGTGGATCAAGGTATTTCTCGCAGGTCTTTTGCAAAGGCGATCGGCGGCTCCGCCGCTGCCCTTTCTCTCCCAACGGCAGCGCTGGCGCAAAGCGCGGGGGCATCGCAGAGTGGCACGCGGAGCTTTCCCCAGGGTTTTCTGTGGGGCTCCGCCACGGCCTCCTACCAGGTGGAAGGGGCGGTGCGCGAGGGCGGACGCGGAACCACCATCTGGGACACTTTCTCGCACACCCCTGGTAAGACGGCGAACGGCGACACAGGCGACGTAGCGGACGACTTCTTCCACCGTTATACGGAGGACGTGCAACTGATGCAGAACCTGGGGCTGAAGAGCTGCCGCTTTTCGATTGCCTGGAGCCGCATCTTTCCCACCGGTGCCGGTGCGCCCAATCAAGCGGGTGTCGACTTCTATCGCAGGCTCGTGGACACGCTGCTGGCGCATGGCGTGGAGCCCTTCGCGACGTTGTACCACTGGGATTTGCCGCAGCCCTTGCAGGACCGCGGCGGTTGGGAAAATCGCGACACGGCGAAGCTCTTTGCCGACTATGCCGGTTTCATTGCGGGCAAGCTGCAGGATCGCGTGAAGCACGTTATGACCACGAATGAGATCAGCACGTTTGTGGACCTCGGTTACGGAAATGGTATCCATGCGCCGGGTCTGCAGGTGGGGCGCAAGCGTTTGGCGCAGGTGCGGCACCACGCCGTACTCGGTCACGGCATGGCGGTGCGGGCCATCCGCGCCAGTGCGCCGAACGTACAGGTGGGGTTGGCAGAAAACATCAATGCAACGGTGCCGGTGATTGAGACGCCGGAGCACGTTGAGGCTGCGCGCAAGGCGATGCGCGAAATGAATGCCGGCATTCTGGGCGTGGTCTTGAGCGGGCGCTACACCGACCTTTACCTCAAGTCCATGGGCGCGGATGCGCCGGTGTTCACGCCGGAGGACCTGCAGGTCATTGGGTCGCCGCTCGACTTTGTGGGCATCAATGTGTACGTGCCCACCTATGTTCGCGCGGATGCGGGCGAGGCCGGGTTCGTTCCGGTCAAGCCACCGTCGTCCTATCCGCACATGTATAGTTCCTGGCTGGACGTTGGCCCGGAGGCCCTTTACTGGGGGCCCAAGCTGGCGGCGGAGGTATGGCAACCCAAGGCCATCTACATCACCGAAAACGGCTGCTCCTCAGCCGACGTGATCGCGCCGGACGGCCACATCTACGACACCGATCGCGTGATGTATTTTCGCAACTACCTGACGCACCTGCAGCGGGGCGTCAGCGAAGGCGTGCCGGTCAAGGGATATTTTCTGTGGAGCCTGCTGGACAACTATGAATGGGCCGACGGCTACGACAAGCGCTTCGGGATCACCTATGTCGATTTCAAGACACAGCAGCGCATCCCCAAGCTCAGCGCCCTGTATTACCAGCAGGTGATCGCCAACAA
>CAXUIF010000015.1:0-16098 GCA_964250995.1 uncultured Acidobacteriaceae bacterium | reverse complement strand
GGCTCGCTTTCGCTCAGCTCCCGCTCCGCTGCAATCAGGTCTTCGGCGGTGAGGCGGTCGGCATGGCGCAGCGCGGGAAAAAACACTGTCCAAAGCCCCGTGATGAGCAGGCTGCCCACACCACCCAGCACCACGGCGCGCACGGCTCCAAACCAGTGGGCCGTGAGGCCGGACTCGTATTCGCCGAACTCGTTGGAGGCGCCGAGAAACAGCCAGTTCACGCTGGACACGCGACCGCGCATCTCGGGCGGTGTTGCCAGTTGCAGGATGCTGGAGCGAACCACAACGCTGACCATGTCGGTGGCGCCGGTAAGAACCAGAGCGATGCAGCTCAGCCACAAGCTGCGGCTTAGGCCGAAGACCACCGTGGCCGCGCCGAATCCGGCGACGCACGCCAGCATGGTCTTGCCCGCGTTCCGTTTGAGCGGGAAAACACTAAGGCTAAGCGACACGGCAAGCGCGCCGAGGCTGGGCATGGCGCGCAACAAACCGAGCGCATGCGCCCCGCGATGCAGGATGTCCGAAGCAAAGATCGGCAGCAGACTTACAGCTCCGCCCAGCAGCACGGCGAAGAGGTCCAGTGAGATGGAGCCGAGCAGCAAGCGGGTGCGCAGCACATAGCGCAGCCCCACCAGCATCGTTTGCAACGTGAAGGCCTTCCCTTCTGCCGCGCCACGCGGGGGCACCCTGGATACCAGCAGCAGGAAGGTCCCAATCGCGGCACAGGTGAAGCTGTACACCAGAGGCGCACCGTTGAAGGCGCGCCAGCGGCCCGTAAGGGAGAGGGTAAACAGCAGGCCGCCGACCATGGGGCCGAGCGCGTTGGAGATCTGGAAGATGCTGGCGCCCCAGGTCACGGCATTGACGAAGTGCTCCTTGGGAACCAGGGTGGGCACCAGGGCCGAGGCGGCCGGCCCGGAGAAGCAACGGCCCAGGCCGATGACAAACAGAATCGCGTACACGGCCCACACCTGGCGCACGCCATGCAACGTGAGGAGCAGCAGGGCGAAGGTCGCGCAGAGTTGCAGCGTATAGCACCCCAGAATGACGGAGCGACGATCGTAGCGGTCCGCCACGTGACCGGCAGGCAGGGTGAAGAAGAGGCCCGGCAGAAAGAGCGCAAGGCCGGTGTACCCCAGGGCCAATGCCGAATGGGTGAGCTGGTAGACCTGCCAGGCGACGCCCACGCTTTGGGCCTCGGACCCCACGACCCCTGCGAACCGAGCGGCCTGGTACAGACGGAAATCCCTGTGCTGCCACGCCACGGTCGCGGAATCCGCGCGCGCACGATCCTCATCCGGCATGTGTCTATGGTCCCACAGCAGCATCCGGCAGCTGGTGCAGATACGCTGGGCGTTGCCGTCGCCGGGGCGAAGGACGCTCAATTCGCAGGGCCCTACGTAGCTTCGCGAGGGCGCATGCAAACTTGCGGGGAAGTGCGGCGGTGAGGGGAGGGTCGCTATGATGAAAGGGCATGTCAAGTGAGGACCATCTGCGGGGGGAGGAGTCGCTCGGCGCATTGCTCACAGAGGCGAGAAATGCAGCGTCCGCTCACCTGGATGAGCTATCGACAGAGGAC
Source organism: uncultured Acidobacteriaceae bacterium (assembly GCA_964250995.1). GTDB lineage: Bacteria > Acidobacteriota > Terriglobia > Terriglobales > Acidobacteriaceae > Granulicella. The sequence goes on along the minus strand of CAXUIF010000015.1, from coordinate 14,519 downwards.
ATGCTGCGGGTGCTGAACGACGAGGACGCCAAGGTTGCGGCGGCTGTACGCGAGCAGCTTCCGGAGATCGCCAGGGCTGTGGATGCCATCGTGGCGCGGTTTGCGCGGGGTGGTCGCCTGTTTTATATGGGGGCTGGAACCAGTGGTCGATTGGGCGTGCTGGATGCGAGCGAATGCCCGCCGACTTTCTCCGTACCGTCGGAGCTGGTGCAGGGGCTCATTGCAGGGGGCGACCGTGCGCTGCGCCTTTCCAGTGAGCACTCCGAGGACTCTCGCGAAGAAGGCGTGCGCGATCTGCACGAGGCGGGGTTTGGCGCGGCGCAACGGCCCGACACGCTGGTCGGCATCGCGGCAAGCGGGCGCACCCCGTATGTGCTAGGGGCGGTGCAGCGGGCGCGCGAGCTGGGCGCACTGACGATCGGGTTGAGTTGTGTGCCGGGGTCGGCATTGGCGCAGGCCGCGGAGATCGCGATCACCCCAGCGACAGGGCCGGAAGTGCTGACCGGTTCCACGCGCCTGAAGGCGGGCACCGCCACCAAGCTGGTGCTGAATATGCTGTCCACAGGCGTGATGGTGCGCACCGGCGCCACCTTCGGCAACCTGATGGTCAATGTGCGGCCGACGAACGCAAAACTTGTGGACCGCGCGGAGCGCATCGTCGCGGAGGCAACAGGCTGCGACCGCGCCGTTGCGTCGCATCTGCTGCGCGCCAGCGGCATGAACGTAAAAGCGGCCATTGCCATGCGGCAGCTTGGACTCGGTCGCGAAGCTGCGGAAAGAAAACTGGCCGAAGCGCAGGGCGTGCTCCGGCGTGCGCTTGCCTGAGCTCCCTGAGGAGTTGCGCGGGGGCATGCAACTTGCCAATGGAGCACGGGTTTGCCCATGCAACAGGTGCCGGCCGGCACACCTCTGAGCTAAGGGTGTTTGGGAGAGGTTGAAGGAGCTTTGTATGAGAACGACACGATGGATTGCCCCCGCACTTTCACTCGCTATGGCGGCGAGCGCTTCCGTGGCCACGGCCCAGCCTTACGGGCGACCTGAACCGGCCGTCTTCAGCTACGGCCAGGAGGGCTGGGACGCGCCCCCGCAGGAGTTCCGCGATGCCATGCGGCGCGGCTTTCATGACGGCGTGGAGGGTGCGCGCAAGGACTATGAGAATCACCGGCAGCCCGATGTGCGCAACCGCGACGAGTATCGCGACCCGCACTTCATGCCGCCCCCGGACCGGCACGACTACCGCGAGGGTTTCCGTCGCGGGTACGCCGTAGCCGTGCGCCACATGTATGGCGACCGTGGCTTCTTTCATCCTCACGATCGCGACTAGGCACGACCCGCAATCAGGACGCCCGTCCCCCAACGGCCGGGCGTGCTTTTGCATCGAAGCCGGTGTGGGTGTCCCTCTTGCAGCGTTATCGAAGACCCTTATCGAGGGTGCGGCCAGAGGGGTCGAGTTCGCCGCCGCCCTGGTAATTGGGTTGGCGGCTCTGGAAGCGACCGTGAAGGCGCTGCTGTTATTCGTGCTACGCAAGGCCACGCCACAGGAAAAGAACGAGGTGCGGCTAACCATGGCCCGATGGCTTGCCGTTGCCCTGGAGTTCGAACTGGCGGCGGACATCCTGAACACGGCCGTAACGCCGACCTGGAGCGACATCGCGAAGCTTGCGGCCATCGCCGGCATACGTACCGCGCTGAATTATTTCCTGGAAAAGGAGATTGACGCGGAGTCCGCGCCGCAGCAACAAGCTGCCGAAGAAAGCACGGTCGGCACGCAGGCCAGTGTGCTCAAGCACTGACCTTAGTCGAAGAGCAAAGGCGTACCAGTGTGCGCGGCGGAGCGCAAGGGCGGCTCCAGCCCGAGGTGCCGATAGGCCAGCTTGGTGGCAACGCGCCCGCGAGGTGTGCGATCGATAAAGCCGATTTGAATCAGAAACGGCTCATACACGGACTCAAGCGCATCTTCTTCTTCGGCGAGCGCCGCGGCCAGCGTGTTCAACCCAACGGGGCCGCCGTCGTACTTCTCGATGATGGTGCGCAGCAGCCGCCGGTCCAGTTCATCGAAGCCATGGGCATCGATCTCCAGCAGGTCCAGCGCGCGCATGGCGACCTCGCGATCGATGCTGCCGCCGGCGCGCACCTGGGCGTAGTCGCGCACGCGCCGCAGGAGGCGGTTGGCGATGCGCGGTGTTCCGCGGGAACGGACGGCGATCTCGGCCGCGCCGTCACGGTCGATCGCCACGCCGAGTACCTCAGCGGAACGTTGCACAATGAAGCGCAGTTCGCTATCCGTGTAGAACTCCAGGCGCAGCAGAATGCCAAACCGTGAGCGCAGCGGCGAACTCAGCAGGCCTGGCCGAGTGGTGGCGCCCACCAGCGTGAACGGATCGAGCTTTACGCCGTGAATGCGCGCGGAAGGGCCGGTGCCGATCATGATGTCGAGCTTGTAATCCTCAAGCGCCGTATAGAGTTTTTCTTCCATGATCGGCTGGAGGCGATGGATCTCGTCGATGAACAGCACCTGCCGATTTTTGATGTTGGTCAGGATCGCGGCCACGTCGCCCTGCACCTGCAGCGCCGGCGCGGAGGTCTGCTGATACCCGACCTCGAGCTCATTGGCGATGATGGTCGCGAGGGTCGTCTTCCCAAGGCCCGGGGGACCGAAGAGCAATACATGGTCCAGAGCCTCACCGCGGGACCGGGCCGCTTCCAGGGCAATCGCGAGCTGCTCCTTGGCTTTGGTCTGGCCGATGAACTCGCTCAGCTTGTGGGGCCGCAGCTTTAGCTCAAACTGAGCATCGTCGTCCAGCACGGCTGCGGACACCAGCCGGTCTGGATCGTCACCGCCTGCCTTGCTGCTGCCGGCAAACGGAGTACGCGGATTGAAGCCGGGCTCCATAAGGGATAGGGCGATGGTACGGCGAAGGTCCCGCGGGAAGCAATGCACCGGGCCAAGCCGCTGCACTATTGCAGCAGAAGCAAGACGCAATCATGGGGAGGGATGCGCTCGACGAACGCGCTTCCAGGGATGATTGCATCCCCACCCCACACGTTACGCACGTTCCAGGCGCGGTCCCCGAGGTCCTTGCCGAAGTCTGAAAGTTGCCGTGTGAGGTTCATCTCCGTGTCGCCCACGTTGAACAGAGCGAGGGCCTTTTCACCGCCTGGCAGATCCGCGCGCCAACCGATCAGGTCACCCTGCTGGAAGATCTGCGCGCTGTGCGTTGCGGTCTGATTCACTCGAAGAAGATCGCGATGGGTCAACAGATCCAGGGTGGACCGGTCGAGAAGCGTGAGATTTGCGCCAACGATCAGCGGACTGCGCGCGATGGCCCACAGGGTGATCTGCGTGCGCTGCTCGGGCAAGGTCAGCCGTGTGGACCGGGGCTTACCCTCACCCGGCGAAGGCCTCAGCTCGCCGAGCGGCAGCATATCCGCGTCCGGCCAGTGGTCGGGCCTCGCATAGGGCTCCCAGGCAGCCAGTCGCGCAAACTGCTCCTTGATACTTTGCGGCGCGTCCGCGGAGTGGCCGGGGCGCTTCTGCCAGTAATCCCAGATGTCGTCAGAGATGCGCCACATGTTGGCCAGGGCTTCGATCTCCGGCGCATGGGACAGGTCGGTCGGTCCAGGCGAAAGGCTCAACACCATTGGCCGGCCCGCTTTGTCGATCGCGCGGCGGATCTGCTCGATCTCGCTCCCCTTGTAGGGGTGATCCGAGATGCAATCCACTTTGAGAAAGTCCACGCCCCAGCCTGCGTATTGACGGAGAAGCGCGTCGTACCAGGCCTGGCCGGCGGCGTCGTCCTTGACGCCCCAGTTGGTCGGATCCCATGGGCAAGCGTCGTTCTGGTCGGCCGCGTCCTGCGCACGGAAGCTCGAGCCTTCGATCGGCAAATTGCGTTCCACCGAGGCGCGCGGAACCCCACGCACGATGTGAATGCCGAACTTCAACCCCTGCGCGTGTACCCATCCGCCGAGCGCCGCGAAACTGGTGTCTTCCATGCTGGCGCGGTAGGTACCTGTTGTGCTGCCGCGCTCCGCGCTCTCCTGTCCCGCAGAGGGAAAACGCGCCGGCACGGGCACATACCGGCCGTGGCTGTCGATGGCATAGCGCAGATCGCCGGGCCTGGAACGGTCCTGCGGGTTGACCAAGAACCAACCCTCATCGATCACGGCATATTGCCAGCCGAAGGGCAGCAGTTTGGCCTTCAGCACCTCCACATTGGCGCGGAACTGCGGCTCGGTAATCGTCAGACCATAGGCATCCCAGCTGTTCCACCCCATGGGCGGCGTGGGCGCTACGGGGGACCGCTCCTGGGCTGCGCCGGCCCCTGTCCATCCCAAACAAAACAAGCCGATCCATGCCCAGCGCCAAACCATCCCCATGGGCGCGAGTCTACACCGGGCACCTCCACGGAGAGGCTCTCCCCGTACTCGCGATGCCGCTTTCGCGCGACCTTCAGCTTGCCTGCAGGTTCGCTTAAGGTTCCGCAAAGCCGGCCGGGCGCAGGATGAGCTTGACCGCACCTCAGGGTCGTTGGAACAGGAGAACGTATTATGCGCAAGACCACACTGGTTGTATCCGGACTCGTCTTTGGCTTTAGCTGCCTAGCAGGCGCTCAAGAGCGCCAGATCACACGCGATCAACTGCCGCAGGCCGTAGCAGCGGCTGTGGATCGCGAGACGCAGGGCTCGACGGTCAAGGGCTTCAGCACCGAGCGGGAACATGGGCGCAAGGTATACGAGGCGGAAACCGTACTCAACGGGCACACGCGCGATTTGCAATTTGAGCAGGACGGCACCCTGGCGGAGGTCGAGGAAGAGGTCGAGATGTCGTCGCTCTCACCGGAGGTGCGCCAGGCTATCACGGCCAAGGCGAAAGGGGCGCAGGTCACCAAGGTCGAATCGCTCACCAAGAAAGGCAAGCTGGTGGCCTATGAAGCAGCCACATTGAAAGGGAGCAAGAAAGGCGAGGTCCAGGTCGGGCCCGGCGGCGAAGCGTTACACCACGAAGAGTGAGCGCGCAGGGCAGATTGCGGCAATAGGTGAATGGCTCGCCTGTCCCTTACGCCCTGCCCAGTCAGCGAGGGCGCACGGCCTTTGAAGCGTGCGCTCTCTGTTGACATCCAAAAGCCTGTGCCGATGCATTCGGCTGAGGACCGTGACTATGCACTACAAGACACTGGGCGACACCGGCCTGCTTGTTTCCACTCTCTGCTTCGGCACCATGACGTTTCACGGGGGCTCTGGCTTTTGGAGCGCGATCGGCCAGGTCGATCAGGCGGGCGCGGACGCTCTCGTCAGAGGCTGTCTGGACGCGGGCGTGAACTTCTTCGACACAGCGGACGTGTACTCCGAAGGGGAAAGTGAAAAGACCCTTGGGCAATCGTTGAAGAATCTCGGAGTGGCGCGCAAGGATGTCGTGATCGCCACCAAGGTCTTCGGACGCACAGGCCCGGGGCGCAACGATATTGGCGCCTCGCGCGGCCACATCATGGACGCGGTGGAGGCCAGCCTGCAGCGGCTCGGCACCGATCACATCGATCTGTACCAGATTCACGGCAATGACGTGGTAACGCCCCTGGAGGAGACTGTGCGCGCGTTGGACACGCTCGTGCAGCAGGGCAAGGTGCGGTATGTGGGCGCCTCAAACTGGGAGGCCTGGAAGCTCGCACGCGCCATCACGTTCGCCGAGTTGAAGGGCTATGCAAGGTTTGACACGCTGCAGGCGTACTACTCGATAGCGGGGCGTGATCTGGAGCGGGAGTTCGTTCCAATGTTCAAAGAGACCGGGACCGGTCTGCTGGTGTGGAGCCCGCTTGCCGGGGGCCTGCTCTCCGGGAAGTTCAGCAGGGAAAACCAGAAACCCGAGGGCACGCGCCGCGCGGCATTCGACTTTCCGCTGGTCGATAAGGAGCGGACCTGGCGCATTCTGGACGTTCTGCGACCCCTGGCGGAAGCACGCGGCTGCTCCCCGGCGCGCCTTGCACTGGCCTGGCTGCTGCATCAGGAGGTCGTCACCTCCGTCATCATCGGGGCGAAGCACATGGACCAGCTGGCGGACAACCTGGCCGCGGTGGACGTTACGCTCAGTGCCGAAGAGCTCCGGCAGATGGATGAGGTCAGCCGCCTGCCGCCCGAGTACCCGGGCTGGATGCTGCCGTTCCAAGGGGCGAGTCGCCTCGATCCGTCCGTCGGCCGGCCGAGCAGCCCCACCAAGTAAACTGGAGCCATTGCGGACCTACCTGTACAAGTTAACCTCTGACCGTGGCGGTGCGCCGTGTGCGCCGCCGCCGCGCGCCGGGGAAGCGCCGCTACTTTCGCTGGCAATCTGCAAACCCGCGGTTCGCCGCACGGCCCAACCAGGGGATCGAATTCTGGGCCTGACCAGCCGCGTGCTGGAGCAGCGTGACGGGTACCCGCCGCTCAGCGTCATCTACACGGCGAGGGTGACGGAGGTGGCGGACGCAACGGCGTACTACGCGCCCCAGTCCCCGTACCGCAGCCGTCCCGATTGCATCTACCGGTACGAGGCGGAGACCGGCGAGCTGATCCACACGGGCGAAAGCGGCCTTCACGCCGATCCGCGCCATCGCCGGCGCGATCTAGGACGCGAGGGCATCTTCGAGAACGGACGCGTCCTGCTGTGCCGCGAGTTCACCTACCTGGGCGCCGACGCCCTTGTGCTGCCGGCGCGGCTCACGCGATTGCGGGAGATGGCCTCCGCACTGGGCCAGGGCCACCGCGTGGTTTCCCTGGGCAAGGACGCCACGTTGGACGCCGAAGTCGCCGCCCTGACCCGGCACTTGGGCCGGCAGCCTAGCCGGTTCACGCCGTCCCAGGTACATGCCGACGCCTACGACCACCCAGCGCCCGGCCTGGCCGACCGGCGCCGGACGGCACAACCCGCCGGGGTTTGTATCCTATGAATTGCGCTGAATCGAAACGAGAATGGACCCATGCCCCTTTACGAGTACGCGTGCCAACAGTGCCACCGCCACATTGAAAAGATCCAGAAGTTCTCGGACGCTCTCCTCACCGTCTGCCCGCACTGCGGCGGCGCCCTGGAGCAGACACTGACTGCGCCCGCGATCCAGTTCAAAGGGTCAGGCTGGTACAAGGACCTGTATTCCTCGGCAAAGCCCGCGCCTTCGGGGAGCGGCACGGCCGAGGGGTCCACGGCGGCAGCGGCGGGCGGCGACCCTGCGCCCTCCCCGGGAAGCGGCGGGGACAAAGCGGCCACTGGCTCGACTGCCGCGGCAGCGCCCGCAGCTCCGAGTGCGCCAGCCCCGGCCACTTCGTCCAGCAGCAAAGCAGACGGATGATCCGAAACGGGCAATCCGTCCCACAAAAGAGCGCCCTGGATGACCCAGCCTGGTTATCTTCCTGCTGCATGGCTGCGCTATGATGCAACGCATGAAGCTGTACCGTTCCCTTCGCAAGCTAAGGCACGGGGTCGAAGACACCCTCGATTATGCCGCCGCCGAGAGCCGCCTGGTGCTCCGCAATGTGGGCCTGGTCTCCGCGGGCATCACCGTGCTGGCGGTGGGCGTCGTTGTCGGGCGTGAACTGCGGCAGCGCTACAAGATCAGTCGCCTGACCCCGTATGACCTTTACGCCCACTCCGGCGAGCGTGGACGGCGCCACGTTCCGGAGTACCTCGAATTTGGCGTGGGGATCTAGCCCGAGTATTGGTAGACACTAGTAAGGTATGGACTTTCCCGGTCGGGATACCCCCAAACTGGGCGCTTTGAGCCCTCACCCGATGAGCTGGAGGACGATTGTCCGTTAGCCTAGGTTGAGCGTGGTCGCCCATGGTGGATACTTGGGAAACGGGAGCCGAAGCCTCGGGGCTGCCGCTGCATCTAAATCGACGTAGCCTCATGGCAACCCAGACACCCCCCATGTCGGAGATCGCTCCCTTCCCCCTCCTCGAGCCATCGGTGGAGCCGGATGGGACCCTGCACGCTGCGCGGGAGGCCGCGCATGGGCGGCTGCGTGACAGCTATGGGCGGGCCATCACAGATCTCAGGCTTTCCGTCACGGACCGATGCAACTTCCGCTGCGTGTACTGCCGTACGGGCAACGGCGGCGAGTCGATGGGGGAGCTGCCGCTGGCCGTCTACGCTCGCATGTTGCAGCTGTTTGTGTCCCTCGGTGTGGAGAAGATCCGCTTCACCGGCGGTGAACCGCTGCTACGTAGGGGTCTGCTGGACTTGATTCGAGAGACTGCCCGGCTCCGCCCTGCCTTCGGTCCGGAGGAACGCCTCGACCTCGCAATTACGACCAACGGTCATCTGTTAGGCCCCATGGTGCGCGATCTGAAGGCTGCGGGCCTCAGCCGAGTGACCGTCAGCATGGATGCCGTGGACTCGGCGACCTTTGCCCGTATCACCCGCGTTCCGAACAGCTTCGAGCGCGTTCGCGACGGCATCCGCGCGGCGCAGGACGCGGGCCTGGGTCCGGTGAAGGTCAATGCCGTTCTGATGCGCGGCTTTAACGAGGATCAGGTGGAGGCCTTTGCGGAGTTCTCCCGCGCGGAAGGCGTCATCGTTCGGTTTATCGAGTTCATGCCGCTGGGGGAAGACCGGGTTTGGGCGCCAGAGATCGTCGTACGCTTGGAGGAGATTGTCGCGCGGCTGAACCGGGTTCGGCCACTAGTTGCGCTGCCGGCCAACCAGGCCTCCGAGACCGCCCGCCGCTACACCTTTGAGGATGGCCGGGGTGAGATCGGCATCATCGCTCCAGTGTCGCACCCGTTCTGCGGGCATTGCAGCCGTATCCGGCTCACCTCCGATGGAAAGATGCGCACCTGTCTGTTTTCGCAGATTGACCACGACCTTGCGGGTCCGTTACAGCGAGGCCTCGCCGACGAGGATCTGCGCAACCTGATTCGGCGCACGGTCGACCGCAAGGAGGCTCGCCACCGTATCGGGGAGCCCGGATTCCTCAAGCCTTCTCGCAGCATGGTACAGATCGGCGGCTGAGACGTTAGGCGCGGGCTGCCTCCGCTCCGCTCCGGTTGTGCTCGAACTTGCGTAGAAGCAACATCGGGTCCACAGCCAAACTGCCGTCTTGTGAACATTTACGCAAAGGTTTGCCTCATACTTTGCGTCGGTCACGGCAGGGCGCTATGCTGGATTTCGGGCCCCCTTCTATTTCCTTCAAGGTCTCCCCAGGTGAGGGCGCTGAGTCCACGATCATCCACGCACGGCGGCAAGATTCCTCCCTTGGACGAGCTGAAGCTCTTCCACGAGGTGGCCCAGGCGCTCACCTCCAATCTGGAACTGGAGCCGCTATTGCGGGCCATTCTCGGTAAGATGGAAGAGTATTTCGGCCCGGAACGCTGGTCGCTTCTGATGGTGGATGAAGAGACCGGCGAGTTGCAGTATGCGCTCACGGGCTCGTCGACCGTGGCGAATGGGACACGGCTTCGCCGGGGCGAAGGCATCGCCGGCTGGGTCGCTAAAACGGGGGAGCCGCTGGTGATTCCGGATGTACGGCTCGACCGCGACTGGTCACGCTTTGCGCGCGAGCACCCGGAGCTAAATCTGCACTCCATCGCTTGCCTGCCCCTGCGGCACGGCGGCCGTACGCTGGGCGTGCTGCAGCTACACAACAGCAAGCTGGAGCTGATGCCGGGGGGATCGCTTTCGTTCCTGCGTGTTTTGTGCGATTACGCTGCGATCGCGCTGGAAAACGCCCGGCAGGTCAACCTGGTGCATCGCCTGAGCATTACCGATGACTGCACGGGCCTGTATAACGCGCGCTACCTGTACACCCTGCTGGAGCAGGAGATCACCTCGGCGATGAAGCCCTCGTTGATGCCGTCGACGTCGCACTTCAGCCTGCTGTTCTTCGACCTCGATCGCTTCAAAAGCTACAACGATACATATGGCCACCTGGTAGGTTCGCGGCTGCTGGCTGAGGCCGGCGGCCTGATCAAGCGGACGCTGGGCGCGCAGCACGCCGCGTTTCGCTATGGCGGGGACGAATTCGTGGCGCTCCTGCGTGGCCTGGACAAGCCGCAGGCAAGCGACACAACGGCGCATCTGCGAGACAAGCTGCGCAGCACAGATCTACTGACCGCCGAGGGTCTGGCGCTGCGAGTGACCGCGAGCTTCGGTCTAGCGACCTTTCCACAGGACGGCGGCGACCTTCACAGCATCATTCGGGCCGCCGATACGATGATGTACTGCGCCAAGGCCGAGGGGCGAGACTGCCTCGTCGTTGCCAGCGAGGAGCGCCCGGTGGCTATGCCGCGCTTTACGCAATCGCGGCACAATTAACGCTCATGTTGCTCTGCTGGCGACAGCGGCCCCAAGCCGGACGTAGTCGCCCGGCTCTGACCGGAAAAGCTTCGCCAGCATCTCCAGACCGTCCACTAGGCGCGGACCGGGCCTGGAGAAGTACGCCGAGCCGTCCACGGCATACACCTGGCCTGCGCGCACAGCGGCCAGTTCGTGCCATTCTGGGGGCAGCGCGACAGCGGCGTACTGGGCGATGGTCTCCTCCAAATGGTACCCACACGGCATGATCAGAAGAACGTCGGGGTCGGCCTCGCGCACCTGCTCCCACGTAAGCCGGACGCTCTTCTCGCCCGGCTCGGCCAGCAACGGAAGCCCGCCCGCCAGGGCAATCATCTCCGGGATCCAGTGGCCGCCTTGGAAGAACGGATCGAGCCACTCGAGGGCCAGCACGCGCGGTTGTGGGCGCGGTGTTGGCCGTTGCGCCACCGCAGCAATGCGCGCGCGCAGCTTCGCAGTCAGCTCGTGACCCTGCGGGCTCCTTTCCGCCATTGCCGCCACGCGCTCGATGTCGGCGAGCACGCCGGAGAGATCGTGCGCGGAGAGGGAAAGGAGCTGCGGCTTCGAGGAAAGCAGACTCACGTCGCGCGCCAGGGTGGGGCTGTCGAGCGCACACACGCGGCAGAGATCCTGCAGCAGGATCAAGTCCGGCGCAAGCGCCTCCAGACGAGGCATATCGACAAAGTAGAGGCTCCGGCCCTGAGCGCCTTCCGTGCGCACGATGGCGTCAATCTCCGAGGGTGTGAGGTTGGGCGGCAGGTGCGAGTGGACGAGCTGGGGCTTTTCGCACGCAGCCGGCGGAAAGTCGCATTCGAAGGTGACGCCGACCACCTGGTCGCCAAGTCCCAACGCAAACAGCATCTCGGTGGCCGAGGGCAGAAAGGAAACGATGCGCATCTTCGTGAGTCCTCAGCAGGTCCCGGCCTGCGCCTGCAACGGCAGGCGCGCTCTCACCGTGTACTCGGCGCCCTGGGGGCGCAGACGGCTTTCGAGCAGCAGGCACATGTCGGCGGTCCAGTGAAGCGGCGGTCCGAAAGCGGGAAGGCTGGGCTGGACCAGTTGCTCCAACCGTTTGTGCCCTCGCCGGCCTTTGCTGCGGGCCAGGTTGATGTGCGGGCGAAAGCTGCGTGACTCGGACGGTAGCCCGCACAAGGTGCCCACTTCGCACAGGCCGGCGTGGAGTTGGTCCAGGGCCGGGGAAGCGGAAACGGCGACGAACAATATGCCCTTCGCCGCAAAGCAACCGAGCTCCTCGAGCGAAAGCGCCGCGGCGGCCCCGGTGAACCGCGGCAGCGCCTGCTGCAGACACTGTGCCTGGTCCGGGGTGACGGCACCATAAAACTGCAGCGTGATGTGCCATTGCTCCGGTGTCGACCATCGCAGGCCGTCATCCGGCGCGCTCAGACGGAGACGAAGCCGCGTGAGGCGCTCGACGGCAATCGGCGGCAGCGGCAGGGCCACAAAAAGGCGCATGGTGTTTGAGCGTATCAGGCCGCGGTGCGGGCAGGACTGGTGATCCGCTGGCGCGGATCGCACAGAAAGGACAAGGCGGTGGATGAGCTCCACCGCCTGCGGAAGTCCTTTCCATCAAAGGAAATGCTTACTGCCCGGCTTCAACCTGCGGGGTGATGATACCGATGTTGGTGACATCGGCCGCGTGCCCGTAGCCGATGACCTGTGCGATGGGGCCGAAATCGAGCTTCGGATCGCCCTTCACAAACATCACCTTTTCCTGACGAATCGCGAAGATCTTCGTCAGTTCGCTGGTCAGATCCTGCCGATTGAACGGCGTTTCATTGATTTTGTAGGACAACTGCCCACCGCCAGCCGGAGCTACCTGAACCACGATCGTGCGCTGGTTGGGCGGCGGGTCCTGCGTTTTGTTCTTGGGTGGCTGGGGCACGAGTGCCTCCAGTCCCTTGGGGTTGTTGGGCACGATCACCATAAAGATGATCAGCAGCACCAGGAGCACGTCGATGAGGGGTGTTACGTTGATGCTTGCGACGGAACCACCGCCGCCGCCGCCACTCATTCCCATAGTGAACCTCCTTTGGACCTCAACCCTTGGGGTTGCGATCCTGGACCGGGTTACGCGCCTGCAGAGAACGCCGCAGGCTTCGTTCGGCTTAGTGAGTCTCGTTGATGGAGTCCGTCAGCAGGTTGAGCTGGCTGACACCGCCGCTGCGCAGACCGTCGATCCCGTCCATCACGGCGCCGTAGTTGGCGCGCGTGTCGGCCCGGAAATAGACAGACTTGTCATCGCTAGGGTTGGTCTTCTTGGCCTCAAGATCGGCCACCTTCTGACCCAGACTCGCCTTAGTTACCTGGTCGCCGCCAACGAAGTACTTGCCATCGCGTGTAACAGCCACGTTGATCGCATCCTCTTTGTTGGCGTTATCCATGATCGTCGCCGCGGTCACCACGGGTAAATCGACGTTGACCTTGTTATTCAACATCGGGGTAACGACCATGAAGATGATCAGCAGTACGAGCATCACGTCCACCATGGGGGTCACGTTGATGTCGGAGTTGACCTTCTTGCCTTCGTCCCGCTTTGCCAATCCCATAAAGCTTGCTCCATACCGGACCTGTTCGTCCGGCCAGGCCTCTCGTGAGAGACGCCGTTCTTGCGCCGGGTGTGCAGCGTCAGGTCGCACACCCGGCAGAATCCGCGGCCTAGCGGTGCGACTGCTTGATGAAGTAGTCCACCAGCTCAGAAGAGCTGTTGTCCATCTCCACGTCGAACGCCTCCACTTTGTTGGTGAAGTAGTTGAACAACATCACAGCTGGAATGGCGACCAGAAGACCGAAGGCGGTCGTCACCAGGGCTTCCGAGATACCGCCGGCAACGGCGCCGATACCGGTCGCCTTGGAGCTCGCGATCGACTGGAAGGCGTTCAAAATGCCCATCACGGTACCGAGCAGGCCGATGAACGGAGCGGTCGAGCCGATGGTGGCGAGACCGCCGAGGCCCTTCTTCAGCTTGGAATGGACGATCGCCTCGGAACGCTCAAGCGCACGCTTGGAGCTTTCAACCTGCTCTTCTGTAATCGCGCCGCCCGAACCGAAGGAGCGGAACTCGGTGAGACCTGCGGTCACTACTTCTGCGAGATGGGATTTTTTGCTCTTGTCGGCCACCTTGATCGCCTCATCCAAACGGCCTTCCTTGAGGGCGTTGGCCACGCGCGGCGCGAACTCGCGCGACTGCTTACGAGCCGAAGAGAAGTAGATGGCACGATCGATGATCACAGCTAGCGACCAGATGGACATGATGAACAGGATGATGACGATGGCCTTGGCAAAGAGGCCCATGTGACCCCACATTTGCATGGGGCTGAAGCCGACCTCGCCGGCGGGGGCGTCCTGGAAGAACATGGCGAGCGGCGCGAGGGAGACGTGGGCAGACTGTGCGAGATGAGCGAGAATCACGGACAAACTCCTCCTGTTGGACAGGGTGCGAGAGGTTTACTTGTGGTACAGGTCGTACTGCAAAGCGAGTACGACGCGAGACGGAGCCGCGGCAGACAAAGAGATGCCGCGAAGAAACTCGGATGAGGTTCAGGATCCCCCTGGTACAGCGCAGCGACGGATGGATCGAGGAACGATGGCTGAGGCTGAGCTTACTCTGCCCAGGGGTGGGGTCTCCATCCCCCGGGCAGGGGGGTAACGTACGCGCTTGAACTAGCCGCCGCTATTGAGGTTGAAGTTTACCGTGATCGTGGTGCTGACCTCGGTCGGCTCGCCGTTTAACATATACGGCTTGTACTTCCACTGCTTTACCGCATCGATGGCCGCGCCGGTAAGCATGGCAGGCCCGCTGACGACACTGAGATTTTCGATAGCGCCGGTCTTGGAGATCATGGCGCTGAGCACCACGGAACCACTCAGACGTGCCGACCGCGCAATGGCTGGGTATACGGGTGCTGGACCGGAGACCTTGTTCCCCGCGATCACACCGCCCGAGATGCGGACAGGGCCCTTGGGTTTGGCAGCAACCACCGCACCCGTGCCTGACCCCGTACCGGTGGGGCTGCCGAACAGGGAGGCCGGATTGCCGGCTGCACCGCTGTTCAGATCAGCGCTCGCCGAGCCCGGAGGCGGCGGGGGCCCAGTGTCCTTCATCATGTTGATGTTCTTCGGAATCTTGGCCGGCGCTCGCAGCGTCTGGGCGATCTCCGAGGGCGCTGCCGCCGCAGCGTGGGGAACCACGGTCTGCAC
>CAXUIF010000014.1:7123-26772 GCA_964250995.1 uncultured Acidobacteriaceae bacterium | reverse complement strand
CCGCTGCCAGCTCGTAAAGTCCAGGAGCACGGCGAAATGCTGCGGGCGCAAGCGCGGAAGGGTGGCCCAGGGGCGCGTGAGGTCGACCACCACACGACGGTCTGCCCCGGGAATGAGCTCCGCCGCGGCAAGATTTTGCGGCATGCAAACATGGGTGATCGTGGCCGCCGGAAGCGCTGACCGGAGATCCTGGAGCGCCGCGGAAAAGAGAAGCGTGTCGCCCAGGGCCGGGGAGCACATCACCCCCACATGTTGTGGCACGTGCGCCGGACAGGCGCGGTGCCGGTGCAGGCTCGCCAGTACGTGGAGCGCGGGCGTGCCGACCCAAACGTCCAGCCAGCGATTCTTTTTGCTCCCGCGTTGCATAGCTCCAGTATCGACGAAAGGCCGTCGTCACCCGCCTGCTAGTAGGCTCCGTCCTGGTTGACCACGGAGGACAAGGTGCGGCAAAGAATCTTTACATCTCGTCCGAGGCTCCAATTCTGGGCGTAGCTTCGATCCAGTTGCACCCGTTCCGGATAGCTGATCTGGCTGCGCCCCGACACCTGCCAAAGGCCGGTCACGCCGGGCTTCACCATGCAATAGTCCGCAAAGAACTGCCCGTACTTTTCCACCTCCGCCGCGACGATAGGCCGCGGGCCCACAAGACTCATCGTGCCGGTGACGACGTTCCAAAGCTGCGGCAGTTCGTCCAGGCTTGTGCGTCGCAGAAACTCGCCCACTTGCGTCACGCGAGGATCGTGCTTGAGCTTGTGGGTTTTGCGCCACTCGGCCCGCGCCTCCGGATTCGCTGCAAGGTAAGTCTCTAGCACCTCCGATGAGTTCACACACATAGTCCGGAACTTCCACATCGAGAAAAAGCGGCCGTGGCCTCGAATGCGCCGATGAGAAAAGAAAATCGGCCCGGGCGATGTAGCCCGGATAGCCGCCGCAATGCAGGCGATCAGAAACAATAGCGCAGGTAGGCACAAAACCACCAGCAGCAGATCCATCCCGCGCTTGATGAAGCGGTACCGGAAAAGGCACTCCGGAGCAACACGCTCCGCAGCAGCAGTGCGTGGATGAAAGCCGGCTACCGAGTCGCCTGGAAGAAAGAGCCTTTGCGGTACAGCGTCTGCCTCATTGGAATCCCATTGCTCAACCATGCCGGCGCGATGCTCTCCTCGTCTTGCGCAATCGGACTCGGCGGCAAGGCGAATGTTCAGGGCGGAGCCGGGCGGACGGGCTCACTGCCGTTGCTCCAGGAGGGCTTCCCTTTCTTTGCTACGGGAATCGCACTCCGGGGTCAGGGTCGCTCGGAAAGTTCTACAAGTCATCACGTTGGACGTGCCTCAGTCTACCGTGGGTTACGCTGTTTGTCGCGGCCAAACCTTGGGTTGTACCCAGATCTTCAATGTCGATCGACCCATCCCGACCTCCCGGTACGTTCCGCGTCCCAAACTGTCTATCGGCAGCTAGGCCCAAGAACTTTAGCCCGCTATACTTCCCCTTGGAATGCAAGTGTTGGAACTCGGGCTGGGCGACCTTAAGCTGCTCTCCCCACAGCGTCATCAAGATGAACGGGGATGGTTCACGGAGACGTTTAACCGTGCCGCCTTTGCGCGCGCCGGGCTCCCTGTGGAGTTCGCCCAGGATAACCAGTCTTTTTCCAGTCAGGGTGTCCTTCGGGGCCTGCACCTCCAGGTGCGGCAACCCCAGGGCAAGTTGATCCGTGTGCTTTCGGGTTGCATTTGGGACGTTGCTGTCGATCTTCGACCCACTTCGCCCAGCTATGGCCAGTCTTTTGGTCTGGAGCTGTGTCCACGCAACGCCGCCGGCGACCTAGAGATGCTCTGGATTCCAGAGGGTTTCGCGCATGGATTCCTGGTTCTTTCCGAAGCAGCAGAGGTCCTGTACAAGGTAACGCGGCCCTATGACCCAGGCGGAGAGCAGACCGTGCTCTGGAACGATCCGGACCTCCAGGTCGCCTGGCCGCTTGACCGGCTGAATGGACAGCAGCCAATCGTCTCCGCAAAAGACGCGGCAGGGCTCCGCTTCCTGGATACCTGCCAGCCCGCCTGAGTGCAGTAGCGACCCCGCGCGCGATGTCGGCTATCCCGCTTGGGTGGCCAGCCAATTGGCCACTTCGGCCAGAGACGTCACCGGGGTGTACGACTCGGGACAGGCAACGCGTTCGGTGCCTGCGAGCAGAAAGGCCCTGAGCAGCCCTGCCGCCTGGGCCGCCGCCACGTCCGAGCAGCGGTCCCCCACCAGCACTGAGCGTTGAAGATCGAGCCCGAGATCCCGCGCCGCGCGCAACAGCATGCCTGGGCTCGGCTTGCGATCTTCGTGCTCGCGGCGCCACTCGCCGTGTCCATGGACCGGGTGATAGGGGCAGTGGTAGATCGCGTCCAGGGCCGCCCCTTCCGCGCGAAACTCGGCGCTGATCCAGTGCATAAGCGCTTCGAACTCGGCCGTACTGTACAAACCGCGCGCGATGCCGGACTGGTTGGTGACCACCACCAACCGATAGCCAAGCGCGTGGGCACGGCGGCAAAGCGGAAAGATGCCGTCTACCCAGCGCACGTCCTCGCACCGATGCAGGTAACCGACCTCCTGATTGATCACGCCGTCGCGGTCCAGAAAGAGCGCGGGCGCTGCCCCATACCTCATGGTTGGACCGCTGCGGTGAGCTGCACAAAGCCGGTGGGTTCCGGCGTAAGCACACGTGGTGGAAGCGTCTGCCCTGCCGCATGCGCACCCAGCATCCGCAGCACCTCGTCAAGCACCATGGCGGGCGTAATCTGCGCCATGCACCCATTGTGCGGACAGGGCGCATAGTCCCGACCGTCATAGCAGGGCCGGCACGCAAATCCCTCCCCACCCCACAGCGCGACCGCGTTGGGCCGCCGCGGCAGCCGTCCATGCGGATCTGTCGGGCCAAAGACCGTGACGATCGCCGTAGAGGTGAGCCCGGCCAGGTGCAGCGGTCCCGTGTCATGCGTCACGGTCACGCTAGCTGACTCGAAGAGGGCCAGCGTATCGACAAGGCTTAGGGCCCCGATCAGGTCGCCGAACGCGTCGGGAGAGGCGCTAGCCGCCGTCGCGGCAAAGTGGGGCGCCGCCCAGCGATCGTCCGGGCCGCCCGCCAGCACCACCTCGCAACCCCGCTCCAACAGACCGGCCGCGAGCGCGACGTAGTTCCCAATCGGCCAGCGCCGCAGGGCGTCCTCCCGGAGCACATTGCGAGCCCCCCCGGGAACCAGGACAACCCGCGGCCGGCCCGACTGCAACGCACGCGGCGGTGGAGGTAACCCGGGCACAGGCACCGGCCCGAGCTGGACCGATCTCTCCTGATCGGGCCGCCCGCTCAGGATGCGCGCATATTCGTCTGTGTGGTGCCGTCCGGGTAGCAGATGGGTGCCGCGCCCCGATCGCGACAAGCTGATCCTGCGCCGCGCGCGGACGGCGGAGCTGAGCAGCCGGTACCGACGGTCGTAGTAGAGGGTCGCCACGATCTCATAGGGGCCATGCTCTGCAACCCGCCGGCGCAAGGCTCGCCACAGCCGCACGATGCCCCTGAGGCGCGTGGCCGTGGTGCCACGAAGCAACTTTGCCTCCTCCACCGGGAGGACCTGGATCCACGGGTACATGGACAGCAAAGGCGCTACAGTCTTGCTGGCTACCCAATCGATGGCGAAACCCTCCGCGTGCATCGCTGCGGCAGCCGGGATCGCCATGACCACATCCCCGATCGCGCCGAACTTGATCAGCAGCAGCCGCTTGCGATGCGCTCCGTCCGGAGCGTTTTGCGCAGCTTTGTCCGGCGGCACCATCAACGATGCCCCCCAGGTTCCTGCGGCCAGCGACGGTCTCGGAGAAACACGGCCTGGTGACGGAGCACGCTGATGTGGCCAACATAGCGCATCAGCAGCTCATAACGATGGGGCCCCAGCCCGCGCAGTGCCCACCGGAGCACCCGATGGACGGCGCCCACTCGACGGTCTTTCGCATTGAACTCCTTCCAGGTCGTCTTTCCGGCGGGCGCTTTGCCTTTGACCAAGCCCTGCGCGCGGGCAAAGCGCGCGAAAGGTCCCCCTGCGTCGAAGGGATCCGGGTCACCCTCACCCGCTCGCGCAAAGCGAGCCTCGTGGGCCGCAAAGATCCTGCGAGCCAGTCGGGACACCGCGGTTCCATCGGAGAACTGATCAAAGCCGTAGGGCAGCTGCTCTGCAGCTTGGCCCTCGTGGGCCAGCACAGTCTCTTTGTAGGCCCGAAACAACTCTTGCAGGTCCGGGCGCGCTGGGAGGGTGAAGCGGTCCGTATTGCGGGAAAGGACGTCCACCTCCGCGGGTGAGACCCCGGAAAAGTGGAAGAAACGCAGCGGAACGACGTCCCGCACAGGGCTTTCCACGTCGTAGCCAGTGCCACTTGGCCGCAGCTTGCGCTCATGCAAATTCCAGTACGCCATATTCAGCCCCGGATCCCGCGAGATCACCACCCCTTCAAAGAGTCCAGGCGCGAGATTCATCCACTTCTGGTCGACAAACAACCCGGTACGGCCTTCACTGAAGCCAAGCTGCAGGCAGCGCTCTTCCCACCAGTCCAGCAACCTGCGACTTTCGGGGCTACGGCCCACCCCGATAAAACCCAGGTTGTAGGTGCCGTTATAGAGCAGGTCCTGTTCTGAGGGCGTCTTGCCGTCGAACACCGGCGTCGTCATGTGAGGCGTCAGGATCGCACTCGCCCCAGCTTCCACGGCCTCGAACACCGCGTCCAGCGGCGCGTACACGAAGATATCCGGATCCAGATACACCAACGAAGCAAGCTCGTAATGCTGCAGGAGGAACTTCAGGAAGGTCGGCTTAACGTTGGTATTCAGCTCCAGGATGTCGTACCGCATGGCCACCGCGCGCAGCTTCGGTACACCGATCTCGGGCAGCATCACGGGCGTGTACACCTCGTCGCTGCGGAACGGCCCCGGATCTGCCAGGTCAGCGACGATCAGCACAAAGAAGCGCTGCCCGGGGTGCTGCGCGAGGTAGGAGCCCGCGAGGGTCCTTGCGAAGGGCAGGTAGTTCGGCGAAACGATCGTACAGCCGGCACGCATTAGAGGCGGGCCACCAGGGAAAAGATCAGCACCGTGCCAGTCTAGCAAGGCACCGGCCATGCCCTAAAGCAACGTTCGCCAGACCCGGGAGCCCTCGTCCCATTGGCGGATCGGCCGGGCGGGCGCGCCCACAGCGATGGTCCTCGCCGGGATGGCACCCGTGACCACGGCGTTGGCTCCGATCACACAACCGTCTCCCAGGCTCGCTCCAGCCAGCACAGCCACGCCGTCCCCCAGCCAGACGTTATGGCCGATCACCACGGGCCCCGCTGAATGCAGCGGGCGCAGCGCCGGCGGTATGGCCGGATCGGTCGCGCAAGGACTGTCGTCGTAGCACCCGTGGGCATGGTCGCTGATCAGCACGCGGCTCCCGCAGAGCAGGGAATCCCCAACCGTCACGCTCTGCAGGCAGGCGATGTGGACGTTGTCCGAGAGCCGAGTATGCGCGCCGATTACAAGCTGCGGCTGGAAGCACTCTCCGCCGTATTGGAAGACAGCCTCCAGCCAAAGGGCGTCCCCGGCGTGGAAATCCGGGCCGATCTGCATGTGCCGCAAGCCAAGCAGGCGCGGTGCCCGTCCAGCACGAAAGCCGGGCGCGCCGATCCTGGCCGCGGTAAGCCGGTCGCGCAAACGCCGCTGAGCACCGCTTCCGGCACGCAACAGCAACGCTGGCCAGCCATCGGCGCGGGTCCTGTCCCACAAACCGGGGCTCAAGCTGTGATTCCTCTTGCCGACTTCAATACACCGTCTCCGCCAGTACGCGCCGCAGGTACACACCGTAGCTGCTGTTGCCCATACCCGCAGCCAACGCTTCCAGTTGCGCCGCAGCGATGTATCCCAGGCGGAAGGCGATCTCCTCCGGACAGGCTACCTTCAGCCCTTGCCGGTGCTCGATCGTCTGGATGAAGTTGGCCGCGTCCAGCAGCGAATCGTGGGTCCCGGTGTCCAGCCACGCCATGCCGCGGCCCAGGACCTCCGTGCGCAGGGTGCCGCGCGCCAGATACCAGCAGTTCACGTCGGTGATCTCCAACTCGCCGCGCGCGCTGGGCTGCAAACTTTCCGCAACCGCCACCGCGTGCGCGTCGTAGAAGTAGATTCCCGTCACGGCATAGCGCGACTTCGGTACCAGGGGCTTCTCTTCCAGCGAAACTACCTGCCGCTCCTTGTCGAACTCCACCACGCCGTACCGTTCCGGATCGTTGACCGGGTAGGCGAACACAGTGGCGCCTTGACGTTGCGCGGCCGCTCTGCGCAGCAGTTTGGGGAAGTCCTCGCCGTGAAACAGGTTATCTCCCAGCACGAGGCAGCAGCCCTCGCCGGCAAGAAACTCTTTGCCGATCAGCAGCGCCTGGGCCAAGCCGTCGGGTGAGGGCTGGACCGCATAGCAAAGCCGCATGCCCCACTGCTCGCCTGTGCCCAGCAGCTCCTGAAATCGTGGCGTGTCCTGGGGTGTCGAGATCACCAGGACATCCCGTATGCCGGCCAGCATGAGCGCGCTTAACGGGTAATACACCATCGGCTTGTCGTAGATGGGCAACAGCTGCTTGCTAATGGCCTGGGTGGTGGGGTAGAGCCTGGTTCCTGAACCGCCCGCCAGAATGATGCCCTTCATCGGCTTACTTCCTCTGCCGCTGGAGCCGTGTGGGCCTGCAGTTCGCGCTCCAGCGCGCGATTGGCCGCGCGCTCGTCGTAGTTGGCGGCCATCCACTCCCGGTACGCGCCGGTGCGTACGGCCTCGACCCAGTCCAGGTGCGTCAGGTACCAGTCGACCGTATCCCGCAACCCGGAGACAAACGGTCTCTTCGGCTGCCAACCGAGGTCGCGCCGGATCTTGCCGGTATGGATGGCGTAGCGGCGATCGTGGCCGGGCCGATCGGCGACAAAGCGGATAAGCTCGGCGTGCGGCCGCTGCGAAGATGCAGGCACCCGCTCGTCCAGCAGCGCACAGATCACTTGCACGACCTCCAGGTTTGTCGGCTCGTTCCCCGCGCCGATGTTGTACGTTTCCCCCGGTACACCCTTCGCCAGCACCGTGCGCAGCGCCGCGGTGTGATCGCTGACCGACAGCCAATCGCGCACCTGCTGTCCGTCCCCGTACACCGGCAAGGCCTTGCCTGCGAGCGCCTGAAGCAGCATCAGTGGAATCAGCTTTTCCGGGAACTGAAAGGGCCCGTAGTTGTTGGAACAGTGGGTGATCAGGGTAGGGAGACCGTAGGTGTGGTGCCAGGCGCGGACCAGCATGTCGCTGCCTGCTTTGGACGCCGCGTAGGGGCTATTGGGCGCGTACGGCGTCTCTTCCGTGAACGCCGGTGCGTCGGGGGCCAAGGTGCCGTATACCTCGTCGGTGGAAACATGCAGGAAGCGAAAGGCGCGGCGCTCCGGCGGCGCCAGCGTTTCCACGTACGCGCGGGTCGCTTCCAACAAGGCGAAGGTGCCCTGAACGTTGGTCTGTACAAAGGTTCCGGGGCCCAGAATCGAGCGGTCGACATGGGTCTCCGCAGCCAGGTGGACGACCGCCCGCGGCCGATGTTTCTCGAACAGACCGCTTACCAGATCCTGATCCCCGATGTCGCCCCGGACAAAAACATGGCGCTCGTCCTGCAACACCCCTTCGAGGTTGCGCAGATTTCCCGCATAGGTCAGCAGGTCGAGGTTCACAACCGGCGACTGCTCGTGCCGAAGCCAGTCCAGCACGAAGTTGGATCCGATGAAGCCCGCGCCGCCGGTGACCAGGATGGGTTGATTCTGCTGCAAGCAAGCCTTTCCGCGCGGCAGGAGCACGCGCGAGGAATCCAAACGCTAACGAATGCGAGCCAGTGTAGCCCACCGGGGCCGCTGGGGCAGCCTGCGCCGGAGCTCCGCCCACTGCGACCACAGGTTCCGAACGGGGCCGACCTCCGGCAGCAGCAACGGTCGCTCACCCGGCCATCCGTAAAGAAAGACCGCGTAGACGAACCAATAAAAGGCCATCACGGGAATGAAGTCGAGCGCCCCGTCGATCCCGGCCATTGCAACGTAAATCACCAGTCCCTTCAAGGCCGCGCGTTGCAGCGGCGAGCGCATGATCCGCGGGTCGCCCGCAAGAATGATCAAGGGACTGAACATGATGAGCGTAAAGGCGTACAAGCCGCTGAGACCCCAGTACTGGGCCGCGGACGCGTAAAGGATCTCCGCGAAGCCGTATAGCCCGGACTGCGGTAAGAAGCTGGTGCCCTGCGCCGCGTAGATCTGGTTCACGCGGTTGCCGCCGGTAAGGTCCAGGATGAACTGCCGGCCGCCGCCCTGTGAGGTGATAAAGAGCAGAGAGAAGAGAATAAAGCCGACGATGCCGCCCACAGCAATGAACCGCCGCCGCGCCGCGCCCAGATACAGCACCGGAAAGGTTGAGATCTGGCGAAGAAGCTGAACGCTAAGGGACAACAGCTCATTCAGGATCAGGCCAACCCACACCGTCCGCGAAAGGCTCAGAAACAGCGCCGCTTTTACGGTGCCGCGGCGCAGCCGGGAGGGCTCCATCCGGTCAAACAGCGGCAGGAGCAACAGGGTTGCCACGCCGTACAGATTGCCGTTGTTGTACGTGGAGATCAGCTTGTAAAAGAACCCGCGGCCGATGTTCTTTGTGTTTTCCAGCTCGCCGTAGTCCGAGGCGTTGACCGTAAGGTAGGGCACCTCGATGAAGTGGTGGGCAATCGGGTGGAGAAAAAACAGAAAGATGCCCCAGGCCGCGGCATAGAAAATGCAAAAGCGAAACCAGCGCGCAAGTTGCTCCCCATCGAGCCGCGGGAAAAAGGGCCCATACACGAGCAAAAAGATCCACGGAAGCGCAAACAAGCCCACAAACGTGCTGAACGCAAACGGCGGGTTTAAAATGCCGTAAAACTTTCCGGCATAGTAGAACAACACCTGAAACGGCACCAGCATGGCGGTCACGATCAGGACGCGGCGGGGGTACCGCAGCGGCATCTGCAGAAACCGCACCAGAAACGCCGGCGGCGTGATGATGCCGAGCAGAAGGTAGCCCCAGGTCAGTGGGAGCGGTCCGAGCCGAAAGCCGCCCTTGGGGAACAGAACCAGGAACACCGTAAGCATCAGGGCGCCCATCATGGCGAAAGGCGAACGCGCCTCGGTCCAACGCCCGCGCCGCCGAAGCGGAACAACGCCGCTAAAAGGCACCGCGCAACCGCCTGAACATGACGCGGTACTCCGGCGTCCCGACAATGCGCTGACCGATGAGCTTCAGCACCACGATCGCAAACGCTGCCAAAGCACCACCGGCCAGTGAAGCGTACTCATACGGTCCCCGCGGCGGCCAGGCCCGGAACTCCGGAGGGATGGCCGGATCGATAATCTCAAACGCAGCATGCGAAAATTCGGCATCCAGGCGAGCGGCGCCGTACTGCCCGTTCAGCGAGCTTACCCGCGCCGCATGCCCGGCCACCTCGCGTTGTGCCCGTTGCAGGTCCAGCGCCGCCGTGGGGATCTTGGCTGCGGAGATAGGCGCGCCCACGCCCGTAGAAGACTGGCTGCTTTCCTGTCGCCGCTTTTGCTCCTCCACCGCGGCGATCTGCGCCCGTATCCGTTTCACGTCGGGGTTGCTTTCACTTTCGCTTTGAAGCACCGAGGACAGCTGCAGCTGCAACCCTACGATCTGGGACTGCAGGCCGGCGATGTTGCTGATACCCGTGGCGGCCTGTGCATCCGGAGCGACCTGACCGGTCTGAATCTGATGCACCGCAAACCGGTCCTCCGCCTTATCCAGCGCCTTCTGTTCTTCTTCCAGCTGACGGTCGAAGAACTTGCGGGTGACCGCCGTTTGCGACTGCGCCATCTTGTCGCTGAGGTCCTGCAGGGCGTCCAGGTAGGCGTTCGCAATCATGGAAGCCTTTTGCGCATTTTCGTCGCGAAAGCTCACGCTGATGATAGAGTCGCCGCCCTGCCCGATGCCGGTGCGGCTGGACAGGATGATCCGTGCCAGCTCCGGGCTGTCGGTGCCGAAGTACTTCATCAGGTTGCAGCGCCGGATCACGTCGTCCTGCACGCTCCGGCTCCGTAACAGACCGATGTAGAGGTTGCCGGGACCGCTTGCCTGGAAGATCGACGCCAGGCTGGCTGCTTCCGTGTTCCCGCCTTTCGGCAGGAAGGTAGCCGCTGCAACGAACTGCGGCTTCAAGGTGTACACGTAGTACAGTCCCGAGGCGGCCACCAGCGCGAACACGACGAGGGCAAGCTTCCACTCGGCGAGCAGAGCCACCACGATCGCAACAAGATCGATGCCCCGTTCGCCGGTATCCGGTTCGATACGGTGCAGCTGGTCCAGAACGTCGGGTTCATTCACCATGCGAGCGGCATGTCCTTTCCATCGAGTTCATCAAAGTCTACCGAGGTCTATTGAGGTCTATCCAAGCCCTCACACCCGTCGCTCCTCAAACGGGCTCTGCCCTAATAACGCGAAATGATAAACAGTGTCGCGGCGCTGTACCCAAAGCTGCTGGCAATACCGGCCAGGTCGACTACCCGCTGGAACAGGGCTCGACGATCCAGGATCGGGGGCACGACGATGGTATCGCCCGGAAAGATGGGCGCGTTCTGCACCTTTGCGTACTGCTCGCTCACCACGGAGCCGTCCGCGCGCAGAATGAAGGCGCGCTTCTTGTCCGCTTCGCGGTCGGGCCCGCCCGCGCGGTGCAGGTAGTCGATCATCCGGCGGTCCGGCGTGAACACGAAGGAGTTGGCGTTGTACACCTGTCCTTCCACGTTCACCGAAGAAGGCACACGGGGCACGATAAAGCGATCGCCGTCTTCCAACTGCAGATCAGGCACACTGCTCGTGCCGAGGCTGTTGGGCTGTACGTCCAGAACGATCCGACCGGTGGGCTGGATCTGCCGGAGCCGGGCCACCGCAGTGCGCGCGTTTGCGGCGGAGGCACTAACGGCTACTTGGTCCGATGGCGAAATGGCGCGTGCCGTGTTGTTCGCAGTCACGGCAGAGATCTGCGCATCGAGCGTGTCGGCGTACTCGCGCAACCGCTGGACTTCGACACGCCGCACCGATTCGCGGGTGAACTCCGACGCGTAAAGGTACGCATCGGGCGTGAAGCCACCGGCACGATTCAGCAGGCTTCGCAGCGACTCGCCCGGATGCACGCTGTATACACCAGGAGCAAAGAACTCGCCTTCCAAACGCACAAAGCGGGTCTGCTGCGAGGTAGGCACGCGGATATCGGCCGTGGAAAAGACCGTGACCACATCGCCCGGTTCCAGGGCCAGATTCTGCGACGCATCGCCTTCGAGAACCAGGCGTCCCAGATTGAAGGGGATCAGCTGCGTCTTCAGGTCCTTGGTGCTCAGACGGTCGATGACCGCATAGCTCCAGTCAATATCAGGCGCACTCAAGATCACGTCGTTCTGCGGCGCGAACGTGGTGTTGATGCCGGTCAGGGCGGAGCTGACGGTGGTGCCCGGTTGCGTCACAGGCGTCGGGGTGGTGCCGGTGTTCGCCGCCACTCGCTGCTCCGGCGTTCCGTTCAACTGCAAAGAGCCTTGCCCAACCTGCGCCGACACGCCGGCTGGTGTGTAGTCCTGCACGGAATGTCCGAGACCGTTGCGCTTGCTCCAATAATTCCGCGTGATCAGTGCGGCTTTATCAGGAAAGATGTCACCCAGGTGCATCCCGTCGTGCCATGTGTACTGGCCGGGGTTGGCGACATTGCCCCGCAGCGTGATGCCATTGCGCACGCGCTCGATGATGGCCGCAATGCTCAGGATGTCGCCGTTTCTCAGCACCTGGGAGGAGTTCGTGGTCAGGTTCACATCTTCCACGCTCCGCATCGAGCTCTCATACACCCGCTCCAGCCGGGCAAAGCTGGTCGAGGCAACTGCCGTCTCCCCGCCTGCCAGCTGGATTGCCTCCGCGATCGTCGTCTGTCCTTTGAGTTCGTAGATCGCCGGTGTGTTCACGCTACCGGTCACCGCGACCTGCGGTCCCACGAAAGGGATGAAGATGACGTCGCCGGAAGCGAGGCGGATATCGTTGGTCTTGTCGCCGCGAAGCAACAAGTCATACAGGTCGAAATGCACGATCGTCTTGCCGTCGCGCTTGACCTGAATGTCGCGGAGGGAACCGTCATTCGCCGGACCGCCGGAGGCGAAAATGGCGTTCAACAGGGTGCTCAGGGAGCTGATCGAGTACGTTCCAGGCCGCCGCGCCTGACCCACAACGAACACCTGGATGGACCGCAGCGGGCCCATGGTCGAGGTCAGCGTGAAGTCGCGATACAGCCGGGAAAACTGCCGCGTGAGGAACTCATCCAAATGCCCATACGGAACGCCGGCGACATGGACCGGGCCAAGCCCCGGCACATTGATCGCGCCCGTCCGGTCCACGACGAAGTTGTACTGGAGCCCGACTTGGCCCACGGTCTGCACCGCGACGGTGTCCCCTGGCCCAAGAAGGTAGGCTGGATCGACAGGCAGGTCGTTCACCGGAGCAAAGGTTGAGGGCACTCCGTTAAAGAGGCTCGCGCCAAAGATCGGCAGAATACGTTCGGTCGAGGTCGCGACCAGTTGCTGGAACTGGGTCGGCGCCTCGGGCACCGTCGTTCCCTCTACGCCGCCGGTGCGCTGCGCGTTCGGATTCGCAGAGGCGGTAGCGGCGCTGACCGAGGCGCTGGGCGCGACTCCGGAATTGGTAGACGTAGCCGCTGAAGGAACAGCGGCCGGCACGGCTATTTGCGGAGCCGCAGCGGCGGGAGCTGCGGCCGGTGCGGCCTGCGCATGTCCCTGGCTCGGAAGGCTCATCGACGTCAGGAGAAGAGAGGTCAGGAGAAGAACGGCAGCTGCGCAGACGTTGCGCCGGGGGGAAAGGAAGGGCCTCGAGATGGTTCGGTTCACGCCTGAAAGTTCCTGGTGCGGCCCATGGTCCACCACGAGACCTGAGCGATGGGAAGCACCTTCAGTGTACCCCATCGTCCCTCCCCGGGACAGGGGCGCAGGGGATGGCAGCGGGCGCGGACGCTACCGCGAGCGCCACTTTGTGTACACGGCGGCGCCCGCCGCCCCCACAAGGCCCAGCAGAGCCGTCGGACACTCCGGCGAGTGAATGCACCCGCTTTGCGCACTCGCGCTCGCCGGCCACCCGAGCAAAAGCCCCGTAACCAGGCCGGAGATGACAGATCGCCACAGTCGATTCATTCCGAAAATCCCTTGCACTCGCTTGCTTCGTGTGCGCCGATCATAGCATCCGTGTCCTGGTTCCCCGGTCCGTGCAGGCCATTACGGGGCAAGCCGGGTGCGATCGCGCAAACGGCGTCGAAGATCTGCGGTCACCTCACGGTGGCACGGCAGGCAAAGCGTGCGCAGATTGTCGAGGTCGCACTGCCCTCCGCCCTCGGCCACAGGAACGACGTGGTCGGCGTCCCACAGCGAACGGCGCGCCGCCACGCGGGGCAGGCCCCACATGGCGAGCGCCTGGGCCCGGACCCGCCCGCGACTGCGTTTCAGTTCGGCATAGGCCGCCACCGTATCCAGCGCGCACAGTGCACAGACTCCGCGGTCGCGCGCAAAGACCAGATCCCGCACGTAACCCGGGTCCGAGCGGAGCCTCCATTCATGCACGCAGAAGGCCGAGCAGAAGGTGCGGCGGCGTGGAGCCAGGATCGCCAGCTGACACCACCGGCAGAGGGGCCGTCCCCCCGCATCTCGTGGGTGGGTTTCTATGCGGTTCACGCGACCCGCCTCGGGCAGCGTTCTTGGCGGGCGCGCGGCTCTCATGGGGGCAGCATACCCCGTGCGGCTTTCCCGCCCAAAGCCTCGTATGATCATGCCTGGAGACACCATGGCCCGAACGGAATCCGCAATGGTACAACTCGGAACCCTCGCTCCCGCCTTCGAGCTGAGCGACGTCGTCAGCGGCAAGGCGCTGAGCCGCGACGATGTGTTTGCATTGCCCGGAACGAGATTCTTAAGTGAGGTCGCCAGCACCAGGGCCACTCACGGCGGCTCGCAGCAGAAGCACGGACTTCTGGTCATGTTCGTGTGCCCGCACTGCCCCTACGTTCAGCACGTGGAAGAAGAGCTGGGCCGGCTGGGCAGAGACTACTTCGGCGCTGAAGGCGGCGGTCCGATCGCCATGGCGGCCATTCAGTCCAATGACATCGCGCAATACCCGGAAGACGGTCCGGAGGGGATGCGCGCGCAGGCGCAACGTTGTGGCTGGACCTTTCCGTACCTTCTGGACGACACGCAGGAGGTCGCCCGCAGCTACGGCGCTGCGTGCACGCCCGACTTCTTTCTCTTCGATAAGGAGTCGCGCCTGGTCTACCGCGGTCAGCTCGATGGCAGTCGCCCGCGCCGGGGCGACTTCGGCAATGACGAGCCGGTCACAGGCAGGGACCTGCGTAGCGCGCTGGAAGCGGTCGTTCAAGGCAAACAGCCCGACCCCAACCAGCGGGGATCGATCGGCTGCAACATCAAATGGCGAGCCGCCGCCCATCCCTAGGCCCTCTATTCGGCGGCGTCAGGAGATGAGGCTGAGGGTGAAGCGACGGTATACTGAAGCCCGTGCGGCAGGCGGAACAGCGGAAGTCAGGGTACCTGCCCGGTCTGGACGGCTTGCGGGCGTTTGCCATCCTTGGGGTACTGGCTGCGCACGATCTTCCCTGGTCGTTTGCGGGCTACAGCAACGCCAAGTGGAAGGGCTATGGGGGCTGGGGAGTCGACCTCTTCTTTGCCCTTAGCGGTGTGCTCATTTGCTGGCGCCTGCTCGAAGACGAGGCCGAGGCAGGCAAGATCAGCCTTCGCGCCTTTTATGTGCGGCGACTGTTGCGCATTCAACCTGCCGCCCTGGCCTATCTAAGTGTCGTGGCCAGCCTGTTCTTCGCAGGGGCGATCCCCGTCACGTGGCGCTTCTGGTGGAGTGCCATCTTCTCTTACACAAACTTCCTTATCACCCCTACCACGGCACCTAGCTGCCTGGCCTTTCTGGGCCACTTCTGGACACTCTCCGTTGAGGAGCACTTCTACGTCCTGATCTCGCTTCTGTTTCTCTCCAGCCGGAGATACCGGGGACCTCTGCTGGGTATCGTCCTGGCTACCCTGCTCGGCATTCAGTCGTATGAGATTGCACGCGGGCACATGTCGTTCGCCAGCGGAAGCCGGCGCACCTACGCGGTGCTGCAGTTTTTGTTTTTTCCTGCCCTACTCGCCTTGCTGGTACGTGTGCCAAAGGTGAAGGTCTTTGTTGTCCGCTTCGGCAAGCCGTGGGCAGCGACGGTCTTCATCGTGTCCGTCATGTGTCTCCATGTGGTGGTGAGCGGGACGCGCTTGATGGCGGCGCAGTCGATATCCTTTTCGCCGCTCTTTTTTGTGGCCTACAACATGGACCTGCTGTTTTATGGCTTCGGGATTTGGATCATCGCCATCATGCTTCACCCGGAAAGCCTTACCACCCGCTTTCTGGAGTTGCCGGTGCTCCGCTTTGTGGGCCGACTGTCCTACAGCCTGTACCTTTGGCACATCCTGTTCTTTATTCCGGCCTTTCTGCCTACCCAGATCCACTCCTCGCTGCTTTTGGCGCTGGTCGGCAGGCCGTGGAAGTACCTGGGAACCGCGGGCGCAGCCCTGCTGAGCTACTACCTCATCGAAAAGCCGTTCATCCGGCTAGGGCATCGACTCGCGCCACCAGCCACCGCCGGGCATGAAGACCTCGACGTTCCAGAAGCGGAGGACGTACCAGAACTAATGTCAAGCCCTAGCGTGGTGCAGGTCTTGCGCTGAAGCGAAGCCCTTTGGTTACAACGAGACACCCACAAAAGAACGCCGGCCCAGAAGATCGGCCGGCGTTTGCGCTTGCGACCATCCCAGTTACGAGCGCGTCTGGGCGTCGGAGCCGTGCTGCTTCACCATCTTGTTGTAGATCCCCAACAGAAGGAACGGCGCAACCCATTGCCCGACAAACAGGGCCTCATGCTTTTTGCCCGCAATCTGAAAAGAAACTGACCCAAGAATCGACGCAATGGCCAACCCGAGGTAGGCGCTGGACGGAAGCTGCGAGGTGTATTGCTCAATTGATGCGGTGAATTGATCTTCGTTGGCCTGCCCGGCCGCTACACGATAATCTGCCATGTCCTGATCTCTCTCCGGCAAGTTGCCGTGCAGGAGGAGATGCCGCGCCGGGTAGATAGGTCGTCTCGAGCCCGCCTGATTTCACCGGAGCGCATCGAACCGCGGCTGCTTTGCGTCGGGCTATCGGGCCGCAGCGCCAGGGCAGGCCTGCGGCCTCCGCCAAGCCGTTGACTTGCGGCCTGCCGGGGGGTAAGGTGAGCGATAGATGAGGCTGTCGGCATGGCATAGGGAACACCTCCACCATCACCCTTCCGGTGTGTTGGCGGCTGTCTCCGATGCGTAGGACTGAACCGACCGCATCCTGGGATCAACGGCCCGCCGGCGCGACCATCGCGAGCGGGCTTTTTGCTGTGCCGCAACCGTCACAGCATGTGGAGAGTGGCATGACGCAGCAACACGAAAGCATTGACATCGACTTCGCGAAAGCGGGCGGGCTGGTCGCCGGCATCGTTCAGGATGCCCGCACGGCCGAGGTGCTGATGCTTGGTTTTCTTAATGAAGCGAGCTGGGCGAAGACACAGCAGACGGGCTGTGTCACGTTTTGGAGCCGTACCCGCGGCAAGCTCTGGATGAAGGGTGAATCCAGCGGCAACCGGCTGCGCGTCGTGTCGGTGGCTACCGATTGCGACAACGATGCTCTGTTGTTCCGGGTCCATGTCGAAGGGGATGGGCTGGTCTGCCACGAGGGAACCGTTAGCTGCTTCACCAAACCTTTGCCGCTGGGGGCCGGAGCGTAGCCATGCCCCTTTACCACCAGCCTCCCCAGCACGACCCTTCCCACAAGCTGAAGCTTGGCATTCCAAAGGGCAGCCTTCAGGACGCTACACTCGCCCTGTTCGCGCAAGCCGGTTGGAACATCTACGCCAGCGGCCGCAGCTACTTCCCTTCCATCGACGATCCCGAGATCGAGTGCATGCTGGTGCGCGCGCAGGAGATGGCGCGCTACGTCGAACATGGCGCGCTGGACGCCGGGCTGACTGGCAACGATTGGGTGCTGGAGAACCAAAGCGATGTGGAACGGGTTACATCCTTGACCTACTCCAAACAGAGCCGGGTGCCCGTGAAATGGGTGCTGGCTGTGCCGGAAGACTCGCCCTACCAGCGCCCCGAAGACTTGGCCGGCAAGGTGATTGCGACCGAACTGGTCGAGTACACCAAGCGCTACTTCGCCGCGAAAAACATCCCCGTCCAGGTGGAGTTCAGCTGGGGAGCGACCGAAGTGAAACCCCCTACGCTCGCTGACGCCATCGTGGAGGTCACCGAAACAGGCAGCAGCCTGCGCGCGAACCGCCTCCGCATCATCGAAACGCTGATGGAAAGCGAGACGCAGCTGATCGCGAACCGATCGGCCTGGCAGGATCCCTGGAAGCGATCCAAGATCCAGACGCTGAGCTTAATGTTGAAGGGCGCCATGGCGGCGCAGACGCAGGTCGGCTTGATGCTCAACGTGCCCAGGGCCAGCCTCGATGCCGTGCTTGGCGTCCTCCCGGCTCTGAACTCCCCTACCGTTTCCCAGTTGCGCGATCCGCATTGGGTGGCGGTGAACACCATTCTTGAACAGGGGGTCGTCCGCAACGTCATCCCGCGCCTAAAGGCGGCGGGCGGCACAGGCATCGTGGAATATCCGCTCAGCAAGGTCGTTCTGTAGCTGTGGAACAGCGGGGCGAAGAAGGGGTAATCGGCAAATGAAGGTTTTCTGGATTGTGTTGGCCGTCGTCATCCTGGTATTGGCCATCAATGCCGCCGTGCGCTACCTTTTGCAACGGCGCCAACAGCAACGGGCGGAACGCGATGGTGTCGTGCTCTACGCGACGGTGGTCTCAGCCACGGCTCTGGGGGGGCTGCTGAAATACGCGGAGATGCGCAAAGTCACACTACGCCTGCAGGACCCGGGAGAAACGGCTCCTCGCGAGGTCTCGCTGCGCACACGCCTGCCCGCAGGCCAGACGATCACCCCAGGCATGAAGCTGGCGGTCATCGTCGATCCTAAGAACCGGCAACGCGTGTACCCGGCGAGCCCTGAGGCGGCGAAGCGCGCCGTCGTCACAGGCTCCCGGCTGGAGCGGCGCCACTTGCGCGTTGGCAACACGGCCCAGGGACGGCAGCCGCCGCGTGATGCCATTCCGTACCCCAAGCACCTGAATCGTCGCTGACCGCCAAAGACCGCAAAGGAACCAATGAAGATCCTCAAGACATTTGGCGACAGAGCTCCCGCTGCCGCTACCGCGATCGAGCAGATTGAACGGCGCGGCGCGGTGAACACCGCCAAGGTGGATGCCACGGTTCGCACCATTCTGGCCGATGTGCGCCAGGGTGGCGACGAAACGCTGCGCGAGTACGCCGGCCGCTTTGACGGCCTTGCCGCGGCGTCACCGCTCCTGATAAGCCGTGAAGAGATGGAAGCCGCCTGGAACGAGACCAGCGAGGAGCTGCGCGCGGCCATGCGCCTGGCCCAGGCCAATATCCGCGCCTTTGCCGAAAAACAGCTCCCACGCGCCTGGAGCTTTCGCCCCCAGGACGGGATGGAAGTCGGGCAGATCGTGCGCCCCCTTGAGTCTGTCGGCTGCTATGTGCCGGGCGGTCGTTATCCCCTTCCCTCCACGTTGCTGATGACGACCACGCCCGCGCAGGTAGCCGGGGTAGAGCGCATTGTGGTCTGCTCCCCGAAACCGGCGCGCGAAACGTTAGCCGCGGGCTATCTGGCGGGCATCGCGGAGTTTTACCGCGTGGGCGGAGCCCAGGCCATCGCGGCGATGGCCTACGGCACAGCGACGATCGCGTCCGTCGCGAAGATCGTGGGGCCCGGCAATTTGTATGTCACCGCCGCCAAGATTGCCGTGTCCTTTGAGACGGGCATCGACATGCCCGCGGGGCCGACCGAGATCGTGGTCACCAGTGAAACCGGTGACGCCAGCGGCATCGCCGCCGATCTCGTCGCCCAGGCGGAGCACGATCCCGACGCATTGCCCATTCTCATCACCAGCCAGGCGGACCTGGCCGAAGAGGTCGCGCTGGAGGTGAAGCGGCAGGCACGCGGCAACGCCATCGCCGAGCAATCGGTAGCGGCCCAAGGCTACGTTTTCCTGACGGCATCGGTGCAGGAGGCGCGGGAGCTAACCAACCGCCTTGCGCCCGAACACCTCACCGTCGACGCCGGTAGCGACCTGCGCTGGGTGCAGAATGCAGGGTCTGTCTTTATCGGCCACCACACGCCGCAGTCCATGGGCGACTACATCTCCGGCCCGAACCATGTGCTGCCTACAGGCCGCAGCGGTCGCATCCGCGGTGGGTTGAGCGTGCTCGACTTCGTGAAGATCATCACCGTGCAGCAGTACACCCGGGAGGCGCTGCGCGAGGTGGGCCCACACACCATTGCGCTTGCCAACGCCGAAGGCCTGGCCGGCCACGCCGAAAGCGTGCGCGTGCGGATGCGCTAGGC
>CAXUIF010000014.1:0-7023 GCA_964250995.1 uncultured Acidobacteriaceae bacterium | reverse complement strand
GAGGCGATCCATCTGGTCGCTTGCGCCTTCCTCGACGAAGGGGACGAAGCGCTGATCTGCACGCCAACGTTTTTCATGTACGACGTCTCCGTCAGCATGATGACCTCACAGGTTGTGCGGGTACAGACGGACGACTCGCTGGCGTTTCCGTACGAGCGCTTTCTCGCCGCGATCACACCCCGCACCAAGCTCATCGTCGTTGCCTCGCCCAACAACCCAACGGGCAGTGTGGTCAGCCGCGAGCATCTGCTCGGTATTGCCCGAGCCGCACCGCAAGCTGTGCTGATGGTCGATGAGGCCTACTTTCACTTCTTTGGCGATACGGTGCTTCACGACATCGCCACTGTGCCAAACCTCGTCGTTGCACGCACGTTCTCCAAGGCCTACGGTTTGGCCAGTCTGCGGATCGGCATGCTCGCCGGAGACCCGCGCCTGATCGTTCCGCTGCGCAAGGTAAGCTCGCCCTACAACGTCAACGGGGTCGCGCTGGCCGTGCTGCCCGAAGCACTTGAAGACACGGCGTACCTGGACTGGTACACGCTGCAGGTACATCAGGGCCGCGAACGCGTAGTCGAAGCCCTGCACCAACTGAACGTGCGCACCTGGCCCAGCGCGGCGAACTTCGTCCTGATGGACATCGGTCCGCGGCACAAGCAATTTTGCGCGGTGATGCGCGGCAAGGGCGTGCTTCTGCGCGACCGATCCTCCGACCCGGGCTGCGAAGGCTACGTTCGCATCACGATTGGCCCTGAAGAGCACGTAACACGCGGCATCGCGGCGCTCAAGGCCTCGCTCGCGGAGATAGGCTGGAGCCCAGCGGAAGGCCGGCACGCGCGGGAGACGGGCAGCGAACCCCGCGAGTTCGAGTAGGGAGACAACCATGCCACGCCGCAGCAGACCCTTTCTGATTGCTCCGCTGATTCCGCTGCTCGGCATCGTAGGCATCTTCGGCGTCGAGCAGTTTCACGGCACGCGTTGGCTCAATGCTTTCGTCATCATTTGGTGCGTTCTGTTCGCAGGCCTGTTCGCCTACATTGTCACCCGGGCGCTTGAGGCGCGGGGCGCTCGCAGGAGCCGCTGAGTTCTCAGCCACATCGGTGTTGCTGGCCCTACAATCATCGCAAGGACAAAGGAGAGAGTCATGGATCCACGCCGCAAACGAGCCGTTGCGCTCGCCACGCTTCCTGCCAGCATGGGAGGCATGTTCCTGGCCGTGACACCGAACGTTCATCACAGCCGTTGGCTGCCGTACTTCGCCGTTGGCGTGCCGCTCTTAATGGCTGTTCCACTTGCCTTTGCCTTAAGGGAGATGGTGCAACTCAAGCGGGACGGAAATCCCTACTAATTATGAGAGAGCTCGTGCAGGAACTCGGTGGATCTGTGGAGCGCTCTGACACCGCGCGTGCGGGAACGGTGGAGCGCAACACGTTGGAGACCAAAATCGTACTGCGCCTGAACGTCGACGGCACAGGCCAGTACAAGGTGGCAACCGGCATCCGCTTCTTCGACCACATGCTGGAAAGCTTTGCCAAGCATGGCGGCTTCGATCTCGAGCTCGGCTGCACGGGCGATCTGGATGTGGATCAGCACCACACTGTCGAGGATGTCGGCATCGCACTGGGCGAGGCGTTTCAGGAGGCCCTGGGCGACAAGCGCGGCATCCTACGCGCAGGCTACTTCGTCATGGCTATGGATGAGACGTTGGCGGTGTGTGCGGTGGACTTATCGGGGCGTGTTTCGTGCGTCGTGGACGATGCACTCACGCAGCCGCTGGTCGGCGATTTCCAAACGGAGCTCGTGCCGGACTTCTTCGACGGCTTTGCGCGCGGCGCGAAAGCCAACGTGCATGTGAAGACCATGTACGGCCGTTCGAATCACCATAAGATCGAGGCCATCTTCAAGGCTTTTGCGCGCGCTATGCGGGGGGCCTGCTCGCGCGACGAGCGCATGCGCGAGTTGTTGCCGAGCACGAAGGGGCTGCTGTGAGCGCGCGAACTGAATGATCGCTGTCATTGATTACAAGGCTGGAAATCTGACGAGCGTTGTAAAAGCGCTCCGCTACCTCGGTGCCGACGACGTGCTCGTCACGCAGAATCACAGCGATGTGCGCGAAGCGAGCAAAATCGTGCTGCCAGGTGTGGGGCACTTCCGCTCCACGCAACTGCTGCACGATCTCGGGCTGACCAACGCCACGCGAACTGCGGTGGCGGAGGGAACGCCGTTTCTGGGCATCTGCGTGGGGTTGCAGTGGTTGTATGAGGGCTCGACGGAGGCTCCAGAGATCCAGGGACTTGGACACTTCACTGGACATTGTGAACGCTTCTCTGCTGTCTATGATGGACGCGCCTTGAAGTCGCCACACGTGGGTTGGAACTCGCTCGAGGCCGTTCGCCCTGACTCCACGCTGCTGGCTGGCGTGGAGCCCGGCAGTTTCGTGTACTACACGCATTCCTGGCGTGCACCGGTTTCGGCAGACACGGCCGCGACTACGCTGTACGGCGGCGCGTTTACCGGGGCGGTGGAGCGCGGCAATGTCATGGGGGTTCAGTTCCATCCGGAGAAGTCTGGCGAAACGGGGCTGCAGGTGTTGCAGAATTTTCTGCGGATGTAGCATCTCAACCTGTACGAGGTGAGGGCATGAGCGTGGCAACCGATGTGCTGGATAGCGAGCAGGTGGATCTTGAGGGGCAGGCGCCCGCCGGCTCTGGGCCGATGGGTTCTGGGCCGATGGTCAAGCTGGACATCACCAACAACTGGACCGGCGTGAACGAGCTTCCCTTTGAGCTGATCGCCGAGCGCGAGTTGGAGATTGAAGCCGAGGGCGAGAAAGGCCCGATGACCGTCAGCTTTGGCCGTCCGGTGCTGGTGGACGACAAGGGTTGGGCGTGTGTCTTTCGCATGAGCGCGATGGGACGGGTGCATGCTTCACCCGCACGCGGTGTGGACGCCGTGGATGCCCTGCAGGCAGCGTTCGGGATGGTGCACAAGCAGCTTGCAGGCATGAGCCGGATGCACCGCATCACCTTCGGTGGTGGGGACGATCTTGGCTTTGCGCCTGCCGGTGCGGCGAGTGCGGCGCCCAAGGGGGCCGGTTGCCCGGTGATGGGCGGCGGGTTGAGTTTGTGAGGGCTCAGGCAGGACGCGGCTTCCCTTCGGGAAGGGCAAGCAGAAGGGCGAAGGCGTGAGGTGCTGACCAAGCGTGTAATTGCCTGCCTCGACGTGCGCGGCGGGCGCGTGGTGAAGGGCGTGCAGTTCATCGACATTGTCGATGCGGGCGATCCGGCTGAACTGGCGCATCGGCATGCAGCTGCGGGCGCGGATGAGATCGTGCTGCTGGACATCACGGCGACCCATGAGGGGCGCGGGACGCTGCTGGACACAGTGAAGCGCACGGCGGAGACGCTGTTTGTCCCGTTCACTGTGGGGGGCGGAATACGCTCGGCTGAGGATGCGGCGGCGGTCTTCGACGCAGGGGCGGATAAGGTGTCGATCAACTCGTCCGCGATCGCGCGGCCAGAACTGATCGGGGAGATCGGGTCGAGCTTTGGCGCCCAGGCGGTGATCGTGGCGATCGACGCGCGACGTGCGGTCGGCGGGGCCGATCCGGTGGGTGGCGCGGAGGTGTATGTGAGCGGCGGGCGCAAGGCGGCCGGCCGGCGCGTGGTGGATTGGGCGCGGGAAGCCGAGCAGCGTGGGGCTGGGGAGATCCTGCTGACCTCGATGGATGCGGACGGAACGCGGGCCGGGTTTGACTGCGAGTTGACGGCGCGGGTGTCGGAGGCGGTGCAGATTCCGGTCATCGCGTCAGGCGGCGCGGGGTCGGCGGCGCACTTCGCGGAGGTCTTTACACGCGGTAAGGCAGATGCGGCGCTGGCTGCGAGTATCTTCCACTTCGGTGTGACGGATTGCCGGGCGCTGAAGGCTGAGGTGGCGCGAAGCGGGGTAGCGATGCGGCTACCCTCTTGATAGCCGCGCGCCCTGTCTTCGCGATCCATAAATCGACTGTAGAAATCACGGCCCGGCGGAAGCCGGGCCGTGATGCGCCTGAAGCGCTGCTCGCGAGAGATACGACGAGTGGCTTAGTGGGGGGTTGTGTCGTTCACTTTTTGCTTTTCCTGCATGGCTTTGTCTTTGGCCACCATGCGGGCGTTCTTGGCCCGGTCGTGGGCGGCGGTGGCCTTTTCGTTCCTGTCGCCAAAAACCTTTTCGGTGCCTTCCTTGGTCTTGTCGAAGCCTTTGACGGTGCCTTCCTTGGTCTTATCGACGGCGACCGTGGCGCCTTCTTTGGTCTTGTCGGCGACCTTCACCGTGCCGCTCTTGGTGTCGTGAGCGGCGTCGCGGGTGCCGTTCGCGGTCTTGTGGTAAGCCCTTTTCGTGCCAGTCTTGACGGCGTGGCCGGTGTCGACGGCGGCGTCCTTGGTGTCGTGGCCGGCGTTGCTCATGTCCTGCCCTGCAGTCTGAGCATGAGTGATGGCGGGCGCCAACAGGTTGGACGCGAGCATGAGAGACGCGAAAGCTGTGGCGAAGCGATGGGTTGTCATAGAAGCTAGGTTCCATTCTGCGGATGGGGTTGTCAACTGGAAACGCAAGAGTCGCTGCACCGCAGTCTTTGGAACACGAGCCACCGATCGGAAGTTGTGCGATGCGCCTTTGAACTACAAACGCGGTGTTCGCTGTGCGCGCAGTGTGGGCGCAGCGGCCAGCAAGACCAACGCGAAGAGCGCAGCGGACGCGAAGGGACGCCACGGGGTTCCTGACGCACAGAGATTCGGTGGCGGACTGTGGGCGGGTAAGGGATGCACGCGACCGAATTTGCGGCGAAGAGAGGTTTGCGGGTGACGGGCGAAATGGAGGGAGCGGGTGCGTCTCGAAGTGCGGTACCCTCGTCTGCAGCAACAATCCCTGCCCTCCTTCGAGGTTTTCTGTGCGCGTTTTGCTGGCCGCTGCTGCCGTGTTGACTGGTTCGTCTTTGTTGCTTCCAGGGTCTCGCAGCTTGGCGCAGACCCGACCGGGGGCGCGACCTTCGCTGTCGCAGCCGGCGCTCTCGCCCGATGGCAGGGAGATCGCCTTTGTCTCCGGAGGCGATCTGTGGACCGTTCCGGCCGGGGGCGGCGAGGCGCATCTGCTGGTGTCGGATCCGGCGGAGGAGTCGCGGCCGCTGTATTCGCCGGATGGGACAAAGCTGGCGTTCATATCGACGCGCACGGGCGCGGGAGACATCTACGTCCTGACGCTGGGGACGGGGCAGCTACAGCGCCTGACGTACTCGGACGCGCCCTCAAACCTGGATGCTTGGTCGAGGGATGGAGAGTGGTTGTACTTCACCTCGTCGGCGACGGACGTCGGCGGGCAGGGTGACATCCTGCGTGTGCGGGCCACGGGTGGGACACCGCTGGAGGTGTCGCGGGAACGCTATCTGAATGAGTTTGAGAGTGCGCCTTCACCGGACGGGAAGGAGATCGCTTTGGTAGCCAAAGGCATCTCGAGCGTGCAGTGGTGGCGCAATGGACATGCGCACATTGACGAGACCGAGATCTGGCTGAAGCCGGTGGAGGGGGAGGGCGGGTACCGCAAGCTGGTGAGTGCGAATGCCAAGCACGCCTGGCCGATGTGGTCTGCGGACGGAAAGCGCCTGCTGTTTATGGGGGACAACAGCGCCGATGGCGGGCCGGGGCACGAGAACCTGTATGAAGCGGAGGCGGCGTCCGGCGTGGTGAAGGAGTTGACGCATTTCACCGAAGGGCGGGTGTTGTGGCCGACGATCTCGTACGACGGCAAAACGGTGGTCTTCGAGCGGAGCTTTGGCCTATGGAAGGCGGACGCGCGGACCGGCAAGGCCGAGGAGCTGAAGATCACGCTGCGGGGGCTGCCATCAGGGCCGGGGGTGACGCATACGGCGGTGAGCGGCTGGACCAATCTGGCGCTGTCGCCCGACGGCAAGAAGCTTGCGGTCGCTGGACATGGGGAAATCTTCGCGGCTGGCGCGAAGGACGGAGGCGAGGCCCAACGGCTAACGCATACCGAGGCCGAAGAGGCGCAGCCCAAATGGAATGCGGACTCCAATGAGGTGGTGTACCGGAGCGAACGGGATGGGGGATCGCGGCTCTATGCGTACAGCTTTGTGACCAATACGGAGCGGGCTATCGCAGATCCTGCGCAGGGGGCGCATCCGGCCAGTGACCTCGATGTGGCACCGACGTACTCGCCGGATGGCAAGCTGCTGGCGTTCTTGCGCAATCGCAAGGAGCTGCATGTGGTGACGCTGGCGACGATGGCGGACAAGGTCATCGCAACGGGCGATCTGGAGGACACAGCGCTTGCGTGGTCGCCGGATTCGCGGTGGCTGGTCTATGTGCCAACCGGGACAAATGGATTTACCAATCTGTGGGCAGTGCCGCCGGATGGATCGGCGGCTGGACGGGCGATTACGTTTTTGGCCAATGGGCAGAATGCAAGCCACATCGCCTGGTCGCCGGATGGGAAGTACCTGCTGTTCGATACGTCGCAGCGGGCCGAGACGCCGCAACTGGCGCGGGTGGATCTGATCCCGCACGTGCCGCAGTTCCGCGAGGACCAGTTCCGCGATCTGTTTCGAAAGCAGTCCATTCCGGGCGCGCCGGACACGCCGAGCGATCCGGCGGAGCGGAAGCAGACGATGCCGGAGGAGCATACGACGCCAACCGGCGCGGAAGATGATGCGGCGGAGAGGCCAGAGCAGGGTGCGGCCGGACCCGGAACGGTGGCGGCGAAGAAGCCTGTTGAGCCGACGAAGATTGTGTTTGAGGGCATTCGGGAGCGGTTGACGTTGTTGCCGCTGGGGGACCTGGGGGTGCGGTACCCGATGATCAGCCCGGATGGGAAAACGTTGGCGTTCTTGGCGGAGGTAGCGGGTGAGCCCAACATCTATACGTACTCGCTGGATGAGTTGGCCGCCGAGCCGGCCCCACCAAAACAGGCGACGTACACGCGAGGCGTGAAGGCGGACCTCGCGTGGTCGCCGGATGGAAAGACAATCTTTTATGT
>CAXUIF010000013.1:24447-27021 GCA_964250995.1 uncultured Acidobacteriaceae bacterium | reverse complement strand
GTCGCTGCTCCGCCTCAGCGATGGAAGGCTTCTCCCAACTCGAACGAATCAGCTCGTCGCGCTCTAGGCGACGCATGGCGGGATACACCGTTCCACTGGGCAGCCCCGTGGTTTCCATGAGGCTGAAGCCATAGACATACCCGGCGCTGATGGCCTGAAGGATCATCGCGGCGGTATGCGACAGCTTGATCTCGCTCCCCATGGCAGTCAGTCTACCTATGTAGCAAGCTACTTGACTAGGGTTTGTGCTGAATGCTACATAGGGTGTGGGAGGTTTCCTCCATGCTCGATATCCGCGCCATCTCCAAGACCTATCGTGGGCATACCGCTTTGGACCAGGTCAGCTTTCAGGTAGGCGCGGGGGAGATCGTTGGGTACGTCGGGCCGAACGGCTCCGGCAAGTCCACAACGGTGAAAGTTGTGACCGGTCTGTTGGAGCCCACCAGAGGGTATGTGCTGTTCGAGGGCGAAAACATTCGCAGCCGGCTGGAAAGTTACCGCGCGGCGTTTGGGTATGTGCCGGAGGAGGCTCACGTTTACACGCACCTATCCGGGCTGGAGTACCTGCAGCTGGTCGGCCGTTTGCGCAATCTACCCGAGGCACTAATCGAGCGGCGCACCGACAAGCTGCTCACCCTGCTCGGGCTGGGGACGTGGAAGCACTCGCCCATGGCGCTTTATTCGAAGGGCATGAAGCAGCGCATTCTGATCGCGGCGGCGCTGCTGCATAACCCAAAGCTGTTGATCTTCGACGAGCCCTTGTCCGGGTTGGACGTGACGTCAGCACGCCTGTTCAAGGACCTGTTGGTGGAGCTTGCCGCGCAAGGCAAAGCGATTCTGTACATCTCCCATGTGCTGGAGGTGGTGGAGCTGGTGTGCGATCGCGTGGTGGTGATCGCGAAGGGCAAAATCCTGGCAGATGCGCCGCCTGCGGAGTTGAAGCGATCCTCGCACCTGACCGATCTCGAAAGCGTCTTTTCACGGTTGGTGGAACAGCAGGACACGCGCGCGACCGCGAAAGAGATGGTCGAAAGCCTTGCGGTGCCGCATGCCTAGCCTGCGAGAGTTCGTCCGAGCGTCCAGACCCCCTGTGCTATCCCTTCAGGCAGAGGCCGGACGGGCGGCCCCAAGCCGCAGGCGCGGGCAAACCGAGATCCTGGTCCGCCACCTTCTGACTCGTTTTCTGCATCATGAACTGCTTTCGTCCCCGGACGAGACCAGCCGCGTGTTGCAGATTGCCTATGCCATGACCCTGCCGACCTTGATCGTGTCGCTGTTTCTGTTTGTGCCGTACCACGCGCCGCCTCAGCCACGGCCATTCTGGTCGCAGGTGGGGGACCACTACTTCTTTGCGATGTATTCGTTTGTGCTGATGGGCATAGCGACTGTTTCTGAGTGGGACCTGCTGTTTCCGGATCTGCTGGACGTGTATGTTCTGTCCGTGTTGCCGCTGCGAGCCCGCCAGCTATTCGCTGCCCGCGTTCTTGCGGTCGCGCTGTTTCTCGGGGCAGCTCTTCTCGGTACAAGCCTGCTGGGAATCATGTTTTTCCCGCTACTGGCGGGACTTCCCGGGCCGTGGCGTCACCTTGGGGCGCACGCGGTGGCGGTGCTGGGTAGCGGTGCTTTTTCTGCGGCGAGCTTTCTCGCGGTGCAGGGCGTGCTGCTGAACGTGCTCGGCGAGCGTTGGTTCCGGCGGCTGGGCCCCTTGCTGCAGGGCCTCTCGCTGACGGTGCTGCTCGCGATCCTGCTGCTGACGCCCACGCTGAACCGCGACCTTCGCGGGCTACTCACCGCGTCTTCGCCTGGGGTGCGGTGGTTTCCTCCTTTCTGGTTTGTTGGCGTGTACGAGCGGTTGTTACACGGGCCGGCCGGGCCGTCAATCTTTGTCGGGCTGGCATGGCGAGGGTTCCACGCCCTTGCCTGGGCGATTGCGTGCGTGATCCTGACCTACCCGCTGGCGTACCGGCGTCGGGTGCGACAGCTCGTGGAAGGAGACGCGGCAACCAGGCCGAAGGCCCCGGCGGCGCATCTGGTCCTCCGCGGGCTCGACCGGGTCTTGCTGCGCGTGCCCGCGCACCGGGCTACATTTCATCTGGCAAGCCAGACGGTGTTGCGGGTACAACGGCATCGCGTCCTGCTGGCCCTTTACGGAGGCCTTACTTGCGCGGTCGTGCTTGCCGAGATGTTGGTGCTGCGGCACACAGGGGGCCACCTCCGTCCGGCGCTGCTGCCCGAGGGCATTCGTGCGGCCGTCCCCATCACCGTCGTTCTCGCGGTGATCGCGCTTCGCGGGGCCATGTGGGCGCCGGCGGATCCGCGTGGTGCGTGGCTGTTCCGTTCCATTCTGGGACGCCCGCGGCTGCAGC
Source organism: uncultured Acidobacteriaceae bacterium (assembly GCA_964250995.1). Taxonomy (GTDB): domain Bacteria; phylum Acidobacteriota; class Terriglobia; order Terriglobales; family Acidobacteriaceae; genus Granulicella. The sequence continues at coordinate 24,655 of CAXUIF010000013.1, read as the reverse complement.
ACCTTGAAGGGACCAAGCGCTGGGTGGTGTGCTGGTCGGCACTGCTTGGGTGCGGTGTCGCCCTTGCGCTTCACTGGCTGGCGCCGGCGTCCCTGCGCACCCCGCGTGTGCTGGTAGATCAGCTCCTGGTGGCAGTCGGGCTGTCGGTGGTCCTCACAGACATCTCGCTGTACTCCAAGCAGAGCGTTCCGTTCACGACGTTGCGCGT
>CAXUIF010000013.1:22935-24347 GCA_964250995.1 uncultured Acidobacteriaceae bacterium | reverse complement strand
TCGCCGCACAAGCCTCTCGGACTGCCTGGCGCGTGGCGCTGCGTCGCGCGGCGCATCAGCTGGTCGATGCGCCACCCCTGGTGTTTCCGGACGCCTTCGCCGTACCGATTGTGGGTCCGGACGCGGCTGAGGCGCTTCGGCGTACGCCGGCTGCCGAACGAAGGCCGTACTCCGCCGCCATGCGCGCGTGGGTGGTGGCCCGCGCCCGCTTCGCGGAAGACACGCTCGCCGTGATGGTGCAAAACAACAGCCCGTGCCAATATGTGGTGCTTGGCGCCGGTCTGGATACCTTTGCTCTCCGGAACCCGTATCCGCATACGACGGTGTTTGAGGTAGACCACCCGGCCACGCAGTCCTGGAAGCGCGACCGTCTGGCAGCGGTGGGGCTGCATCTTCCGTCCAGCGCGCACCTCGTGTCCATTGATTTCGAGACACAGTCCCTTGAGCACCAGTTGCTGGAAAGCGGCTTTGACCTTGCTATCCCCACGGTGGCGGCCTGGTTGGGGGTCGTGCCGTACCTGAGCCAGGCGGGCTTTTCCCGCACGTGCAGCTTTCTCGGCAGGCTCCGGCCCGGTTCGCGCCTGGTCTTCGACTACATCCAGCCCCGGGAGGTTCTCCCGGCCGTCGAACAGCTCATGCATGACTCGTTGGCCTCCCGGGTGGCGCAGGCTGGTGAGCCCTTTCAGAGCTTCTTTACGCCGGAGCGCCTCCCTGCGGTGCTGCACGCGCATGAACTCGGGGTCCTTGAAGACCTGGATAGTCGCGATCTCACCGCCCGCTACTTCGCGCACCGCACGGATCGTCTGCGTCCGCGGGGTGCCGCCGGCCGGCTCTGCCACGCGACCGTAGCCTGAGCCAGGAAGCGACCGGGCCGCGGCTGGCCATCGAAGCTGCGAGAATCAAGGTGCAGCCGTCGTGTCAACGGCGCTGCTTTTGAGAGAGACCTATGCGGTACCAGGAAGCCCTCCAGACACTCGCCGCGCTCGGCCCCGAGCTTCTCCCCGGCCACACGCTTGCCCCCGGCATCGCGCCGCGCAAGTTCTCGCTCGATTACATCCGCACGCTGCTGGTGAAGCTGGGCAACCCGCAGGAGCGCTTCCCTTCGGTGCTGATCGCGGGTACCAACGGCAAGGGTTCCACGGCGGCCACGCTGGCCGCGATCGGCACGGCTGCGGGTCTCCGCACGGGCCTGTACACCTCGCCCCACTTGCTGCGGGTAAACGAACGCATGCGCGTCAACGAGGAGGAGATCGGGGACGCGGATTTTGGACGCCTCTTTGGGCAGAGCTACACCTCTGCCCAGCAACTTGTGCGCGACGGCCAGTTGCCGCACACCCCGAGCTTCTTTGAACTGCTTACAGCTACGGCCCTTCTGCATTTTGCCGAGCAGCGGGTCGACCTGGCGGTCCTGG
>CAXUIF010000013.1:14812-22835 GCA_964250995.1 uncultured Acidobacteriaceae bacterium | reverse complement strand
ACAGCTACGGCCCTTCTGCATTTTGCCGAGCAGCGGGTCGACCTGGCGGTCCTGGAGGTGGGCCTGGGCGGCCGTCTGGATGCCACAAATGTTGTCTCCCCCATCGTCTCGGTAATCACGGACATTGGTCTGGACCATATGGAGTTCTTGGGCCATACGCTCGCAGAGATTGCGACGGAAAAGGCGGGCATCCTCCGGCCCCGGGGCGTACTGGTCACGCTTTCGCAGCACCCAGAGGCCAACGCGGCCATCGGCGAACGCGCGCTCGCGCTCGGCGTGAGAGGCGTGGACGCCTCCCGCTGCTTGCCACCGCGTGGCTTCACCGGCCTGCCTGACACGGCCATATCCCTTCCCTCGACGCTTCATCCCTCCTCTGCCTTATCGGCCGCAAAGGCAGAACCTTTAATGCCCTTTCATCGCAATGAGCAGGAAGGTCCGTCACCGATCGCCCACAGAGAGCCGCGGTCGCCGGCGGATCAGCCCCAGAGCAACGGCCCTGGGAGTTCCAGAACCGAGCAACCTGGCCGCGGCACGCCCGAGCGGTCACCTCTCGGGCACAACCGCTACCCACTCTCGCTTGATGGCGCCGTTCTGCAGGTGGACTCTCCACTGGCGGGGCAGCATCAGCAGCGCAACCTTGCGCTTGCGCTGGCCACAGCACTGGAGTTGCGCGCCAACCATGGCTTCCGTATTCCCAACCAGGCCATCGAAGCGGGTGTGCGCGCGACGCGCTGGCCGGGACGCCTCGAGTGGCTCCCGCAACGCGCCGATGCGCCGCACCCGCACGCGCCGCTGCTGCTCGATGTGGCGCACAATCCCGCAGGCGCCTGGGCCCTACGCGCCGCACTCGCGCAACTGCCGGACGAGCGCCCTCGCACCCTGCTCTTCTCGTGTCTCGCCGACAAGCAACTGGAGGAGATGGCCCGCATTCTGCTGCCGCTCTTCGACGCGACGTCCGGTGATCCCGCCCGCCGGCGCGATCACCTCATCGTCGCCCCGATTGCCAATCCCCGTGCCGCTTCCGTCGATCAGCTGCTCGCCGCAGCTCACGCACTCGACATCCCTGCGCATGCAGCGCCGCATCTTGCGGCAGCGCTGCAGCAAGCCCGGGCGCTGACCCCGCCGGAAGGGGTCATTGTGGCCACAGGATCTGTCTACCTCATAGGCGAGCTGCGGGCTCTGGCCCTGGCGGCGAACCCCGTCCCTCTGCCTTGAACGACACGGTGAGCCGCAGTTGAGCATGTCCGTTCCGCGGAACCGGGCATGGCCGTTTAGCATAGCGGGATGCCTGAACCCGAGGTGCTGGGCGAAGCGGCGTCCACGGCCGCAGGTCGAACCGGCGCGCCACCACCGATGTTGCTGCGCTGGTGTACCTACCTTCTGCTGCTACCGCTGATCTGCCTCGCTACGGCATTCTTCGGCACGATCTCGCTGCTTTGCGGTCTCTGGGACGCAAGCGGCCGGCAGCAGCACAGGGTGGCCCGGCAGTGGGCGCGCGTGCTGCTGCGAGTGGCTCTTTCTCCTGTCGCTGTCGTCCATGCCGAACGCCTGCAGCAGGCCGGTCCTGCTGTGTTCGCGGCCAATCATCTGAGCTACTACGACACACCGGTCCTGTTCGCCAAGCTGCCGTTTCAGTTCCGCATCCTGGCGAAAGCTTCTCTTTGGAAGCTCCCGTTTATTGGCTGGTATCTTCAACGCTCCGGCCAGGTGTCAATCGACCAAAGCTCGACGCGCGCGGGCGTGGCCAGCCTTGGCCGCGGGGTCAAAACGCTGCAGGCCGGCTTGCCGCTGGTGGTCTTCCCCGAGGGCGGCCGCACCGAAACCGGCGAGTTGCAGGCCCTGGCAGCGGGTGCGGCATGGATGGCCATCAAGGCACAGGTGCCGCTGATCCCGTTAACGCTGGTTGGCACCTACGAGCTACTGCCCATCCATAGGTACGTACTTCACCCCAGACCACTGAAGCTCATCGTCGGGAAGCCAATCCCGACGACCGGCCTGACCACACGCGATGCCGAGCGCCTGACAGAGCAGCTGCGCGACGAGATCCACCATGCCTACGTGGCGGAGCAGCGCTGAAAGACCCGGAGCAGCGCTGAAAAACCCATTGCGTGGTTGCTGGTGCTGCGCTAGAGTCGGCTCATGGCCACCGTGACGCTGCACGAAGCCGAGACGCAGCTTGCCGCGCTGATGGAGCGCGCCGCCAACGGCGAAGAGGTCATCATCGCCAAGGACGGGAGCCCGCCCATGAAGCTCCAGCCTGTCCAGGCAAAGCCTCAGACGAGTCGCTTGGGATTCATGAAAGGTCAGTTCACCGTCCCAGATGATTTTGACACTATGCTTCAGGGCGAAATTGAGCAGATGTTCTATGGAGAAGCGGACAAACTCAATCCATGAGGCTTCTGCTGGACACCCATCTTCTGCTATGGACGGCCTCCATGCCTGAGCGCATCAGTCTGGCAGCGAAACAGTTGATCGAAGATCCCGAACACGAGGTCGCGTTTAGCGTTGTAAGTATTTGGGAAGCCGCCATCAAGTACGGTTTACGGAGGAGTGACTTCGGTTTCGAACCAGGTGCGTTCCGGCGAAAGTTGTTGCTGGCAGGCTTCGAAGAAGTGGTGATTCGGAGCGAACACGCCATTGCCGTTTCAACCGTTCCGTTGCTGCACCGAGATCCTTTCGACCGACTATTGATCGCCCAATCCCGCGTGGAAGGCGCCATGCTGGTCACTTCCGACCCACAGGTCGCGATGTACGCAGGAGCCATCCAACTCGTCTAGCCAAACCATCGACAGCGCCTCACGCGGCGCGCCGCTTGGCTCCATTGCGCGACCGTGCGGCGCCGGCCGCCTTGCCTTGGGCGGTTTCCAGGCTGACCCGCAACGCGTGAAGGTCCTGCAGGTACTCTCCTGCAGGGATTTCATCGAGGATCTCGTGCAGTTCGGCCGCAAGCGAGGCGCTCAACTTCCCGGAGGTCCGCAGGTGGTGCATCAGCATGCAGAGCTGATCTTCCCGCTGCGCGATGGCCCGCAAGGTATACAGCAGCGAGTTGATGCGGGTGAATACATGAACGGGCTGTACGACGGCGACACTTGCCTTCTTCGCGACTGCCTTGGTGGCCATCCCTGTTCTCCTGCGCCCCTGCTAGGCGCTCCACTCGGTTGCAGCTTCGGTCGATGACCCGGATTCCAAGGCAATTCTACCTGTTTCCGCTACAATCAGCCGCATGATTGCGCATCTTCGTGGGCAAATCTTTTCCAAATCGCCCTCTGCCGTCGTTGTCGACTGCGGCGGTGTCGGCTATGAACTCGCTATCTCGGTGGCCACGTACACCGAACTTGGCGACCCCGGTGCCGCGACCGCGCTACACGTCCATACACACGTGCGCGAGGATGCGCTGCAGCTCTTTGGATTTCATCACCTGACGGAAAAGCGGCTGTTTGAAAAGCTGCTGACCATCTCGGGCATTGGCCCCAAGCTCGCCATCACCGTTCTTAGTGGCGTGGCCGCCGAACGCCTGGTCACGGCGATCCGCTCGGGCGACCACGGCACGCTGACGAAGATCCCGGGCATTGGCAAAAAGACGGCCGAGCGCGTTGTGCTGGAACTCAAAGACAAGTTGGACGATCTTGTCGGCGCTTCCACACCCGCCGCAGCCGAACGGGCAACGCCCTCGCTCAGCGCAGTAGCCGACGACGTCCTAAGCGCGCTGACCAACCTCGGCTACCCGCGTCCTGTCGCGCTGAAAGCGGTGGAAGCGGCCAGCAAACAAGCCACCCCCACCCAGGACTTCGAACAGCTCTTCCGCACAGCGATCGCGGCCATCCGGTAGAGAAAGTGTGGCCGAAGGTCATCTGCACTGGTGCGTCGGAAGACGTCGCGGCCTGGCTGGGTAAACGGCTAGGCCCGCCGACGATACCGCACGGCGAACTCATACCCTGCATTCGGGGGAAAGAGTTCAGCGACGAGGCGCAGCCGCTCGGCCAGAGCACCGGGAGCCAAGAGCGAATAGTCCCGCTCGCGCAGCTCGCTGTAGTCGAAATCCAACGCCAGCGAGAGCAGGTAGATTGCGACAGCGTCAGAGAACGCCGCCTCAGCAAAGGTTCCGCGCTCTTTTTCGTTCATCGTCGACGGTTCGGCCGCGGCGCTCAGGGCGACTGCGATGCCGATGTGCGGCGGAGCTCCCGCGCCGAAGCTCCGGCTTGCGGTTGCGCTGCCGCCGAAGGCCCGCGCGCGCCGCGAACCCGCCGTTGGCACCTGGGGCTCCGGTTCCCAATTGGCCGGGCGACCCAGGGCCAGGTTGCGCGACTCCCACGCGTCCAGGCTCGTTTCCCCGCGCACCTGGGTGAGCGCCTGTTGCCACACGAGCTCGGCAAAGCGCTCCGGCACACCGGTCTCATCCACAAAGGCGTGCGCCACGTTGATGAAGAACTCAAAGCTGAGCGCAAACCGGTCGCCCATCAGCCTTGTGGAGATGAAGATGCCCTGCTGCCCCGTGCCTAGAACCTGGTCCAGTTCCACGTTGCGATGGCAGATCGCTGCGTCGCTTAGCTCCTCTGTCCAGGCTGGCGCAACCATCGCCTGGTCCTGCCCGTCTGCCCGGCTGGGGCGCGGCGACTCGCTCAGGTCCGGCTCACGCAGTGCGACGGGAACGAAGTAGTAGGTATTGGCCTTCAGGGCCTTCGCAATCGCGGCCGGAACCGCTTCCAACATGCGATCGAGGTCCGGCGCGGGTACGCCCGTCTCCCCGTAGGTGGCGAAGCGAACCCCGTTCGGAGAGCGGCGCACCTCGGCTTCCCGTGCCACTTGCGACGCGCGTACCAACTTCGCGCCCAGTCCGTCCCCCGCGCTTTCGGCCATCGTTCTATTCTATCTTGCTATTCTTAGGGCTGATGGCTTCTGTGCACCACATCGAGAAGGCTCGGCGCGAAGGCACGATCTTCGGTATCCCCATGGGCGACCTGGGCTGGTTCCAGTCCGTGCTGATGGGCGTGGCGGCCGGCTTTACAGCCTTTTTCCTGGCCACACTCCTTGCCATTGTCGGCTTTGCCCTCTACGCCGGTTTCAGTCATCATGCCGTGGACTTTGCGCTCACCTACAAGCGCGTGGGTTTGCCCGTGGGCCTGATCGTCGGTCTTTCCGCGCTGGCCTTTTTGGCCGTGCAATGGATTCGACGATTCGCGCGCAAGGGCCGTAACGTGTAATCCGGCCCAGCCGAGCTCCGCAGGTCTGGAACGAACCGTATGATGGGCCTTATTCCCATGGCCCCGGAGCAAGGCATGCCGCGTGCTGCTTCCCGAACGTACCTCTTGTTAGCGTCCTTGCTCTGCGGCCTGAGTCCCTTGGCCGTGGGCCAGCAGCTCAACCCCTTGCCGTCCGCGGAGCCCGTGACCGCCCAGCATGACATGGTGGTCACCATCCACCACGATGCAACCGACGCCGGCCTTGAGATCCTGCGGCAGGGCGGCAATGCCGTGGATGCGGCGGTTGCAGTGGGCTTTGCGCTGGCGGTCGTGTTGCCCGCGGCGGGCAACATTGGCGGCGGCGGCTTTATGCTGATCCGCCCGGATTCTGCGCGCGCGATGGGCCACACGCAAGACGGTGGCCGACCCCACTTCCTTGATTTTCGCGAGGAGGCCCCCGCCGCCGCCACCCGCGACATGTACCTTGATGCCCACGGGACGGTAATTCCGAAGCTATCCACCGTCGGCGCAAAGGCGTCCGGCGTGCCCGGCACAGTCGCCGGTCTGGTCTACGCCGAGCAGCACTTCGGCAAGCTCACCCTATCGCGCGTGATGCAGCCGGCGATCCGGCTCGCTGCAGAAGGGTATGTGCTTTCCGCCGAAGAAGCCCGCAGCCTGCAGTCGCCTTTGCTGGCGCAATTTCCCGCCTCGCACCGCATCTTCCAGCGTGATGGCACCTTCTACCAAACCGGAGAGCGCTTCAAACAGCCCGCTCTGGCCCGCACCCTGGACCATATTGCGACCAATCCGGACGACTTCTACCACGGTGTGATGGCCGAGCAGATCGCCGCATTCGAGAAGGCCAATGGGGGGCTGATCACCGCGCAGGACCTTGCAGCGTACACGGTGAAGGATCGCGAACCGCTCATCGGCCAATATCGCGGGCTCGAGGTCATTACGTCGCCGCCGCCCAGCTCCGGCGGTATCGCCCTGATCGAGACGCTGAACATTCTTTCCGGATACCAGCTGGCCAAGCTGGGGGACCGCTCACCTGAGCAGATTTCGTTGATCACCGAAGCCTTTCGCCGCGCCTATATGGATCGCGCGCAGTACCTTGGCGACCCCGATTACAGCGCGATCCCCATCGCCCAGATGGCCTCACCTGCCTACGCGGAGGCGTGGAGCAAAACGATTCAGCACGTCAGGCCTACGCCCTCCGCAGACCTCGTCCGCCCCGCCGGGTTCCTCCCTCCAGCGCCCAGCGTGGCGGCCGCACCAGGCGAGTCGCACCAGACCACACACTTTTCCGTGGTGGACAAGGAAGGCAACGCCGTGGCGATGACCTACACGTTGAACTTCGGCTTTGGTTCAGGGGTCACGGTCGAGCCGCTCGGCTTTCTACTCAACGACGAGATGGACGACTTCGCCAGCAAGATGGGTGTGCCCAACGGTTTTGGCCTGATTCAGGGTCCGGCCAATGCGATCGCGCCCCGCCACCGCCCGCTCAGCTCTATGACGCCCACCATCGTTGCGGAGCCTTCGATTTGCCCGCCTATGCCGGCGCCGAAGCGTAACGGCAAGCCGATCCCTATGGGCCATGGCCCGGTGTGCCGCATCGGTCAACTGCGGCTGGTGCTCGGTTCGCCCGGCGGAGCGACGATCATCACCACCGTGGCGAACGATCTGATCTCGGTCGTGGACAACGGCCTCAACATCCAGGCCGCGGCGGATGCGCCGCGCTTTCACCACCAGTACCTGCCCGACATCCTGGAGTTCGAAGCCGCCTTTCCGCAAGCCACCGTGGACGCGATGCAGGCCATGGGCTACCCAACCCGCCACGCCGGCGCACGCGACGAGAATGCTCCCACAACCTGGGGCGACAGCGAACTGATCGCCCGCGATCCTGCCACCGGGCAACTCTCCGCAGGCCAGGACAAGCGCCACAGCTTCGGGAAAGCTGCCGGCGACTGAGGCGCCTTTCTACGGCGCTCCCGAGTGTGTGGAGTGGCTTGTCAGCCTCCCTGCTCGAGATCGCCCGCGCCTAACCGGCGATGGAAGAAAGCAAACACCAGCCCATACAGGCTGTAGGCCAGCTCTGGGTCATAGCGCGGACCCTCGTCGCGCAGAAAGGCATGGGCGCCATTGACCTCATGCCAGCCAAGGCGAACGCCGGCCTCGTTCAGCCGTCCGAGCACCGTCATGCGCCCATCCAGCGGCACGTGTGGATCCTGCCGTCCCCACACCATCAGAAGCTCGCCACGGATCTCGCCCGCACGTTGGAGCGAGTCGTCGTGCTGCCCTTTGCCCAGCGATGCCTTGTGCAGGTCAGTAGCGTAGAAGCAGACGGTCCCGCGCACATCCGGACGGAATGCGGCGCGGAAGGCGAGGTGCCCGCCCAGGCAGATGCCCATGGCGCCCAGCTTGCCTGTGCAATCCTCGCGGCCTTTCAGGTGATCGAGCACGGCACGGGCGTCCGCATCGTAGCTGGCCAGCTCCTTCGCGTACTTGAGCTCGTTGCCGCGGTCCGAGCCTGTCTGATCGTAGGGCAGCACCGTCCCGGCTGGCTCGAACTCGTGGTACACCTCGGGGATGGCGACGAGGTAGCCTTGGCCGGCCAGCAGCGCCGCCGTGCGCCGGATGGGCCCAGTGACCTGAAAAATCTCCGTGTAGAAGACGATACCCGGGTAGCGTCCCGGTGCCGCTGGCCGCACGACATGCGTACGCATCGGGCCCCATGCGGTGTTCAGCTCGACAACCTCTTCGACCACGACCATCGTTCGTCCTCCACGCTCCGGCAGTGCCTCAGTGAGCGATGATCTCGCCGTCGACGGTCTCGAGCTCGG
>CAXUIF010000013.1:9229-14712 GCA_964250995.1 uncultured Acidobacteriaceae bacterium | reverse complement strand
GCTCCGGCAGTGCCTCAGTGAGCGATGATCTCGCCGTCGACGGTCTCGAGCTCGGGTTCACTTCCCTCGCTGCTGTCGCCCAGGTAGGTCCGCAGATCGTAGCCGGCCTCGGCCATGCGCTGGCACTCCGCCCGGAGCGAGCCCTCGACCTGGGCCAGTGCGGCCGAGGGCGAGGCGGAAGCGTCGTCCCCGCCCAGACCTCCCGCGATCCCGAGCAGACTGGGCAGCTGCAGCCAGCACAGCAGCTCTTCGAAGCTTTCTTTGTTCACATAGACGGCACCGTCGCTTTCGTTCACGCCGGCGAGCCAGCGCACATCGCCCTCCGCCCAGAAAGCGTCGCTGCGGAGCTCCTCAAGCGCGATGCGGCCGCCGAGCAGCAGGCGGACCCGCGCGGCGTAGCGCCAGGGGTCCTCGCCCGCGAAGCCAAGCTCGGCCAGGGCTTCAGCTACAGCGGAACGCAGGTCGAGCGTGTCAAAGAGGATTTGTCCTTCCGTCGTGCCCGGAAAGGCATGCAGCAGCAGGTAGGCCAACAGCGGCGTCCAGGGGCGCTCAAGGGGAACACCGACGCCCGCACCCGGGACGAAGTTGCGGACCGCGAGCGGCCAGGCACCGGAGAAGCTGCGTGTGACGCCCGGAAGGGCCACGGCCGCCTTGAGCAGGAGGGAGAACCCGCGCTTATACGCTGCGGCTCCCGCCTGCAGGTCTGGCCCCAGCTCCTGGAGGAGCTCCGGCGCGAGACTCTCGGTGACACGCCAATAGAACTCGTGAGCAAGGTCTGTCAACGGATCGAGAGACCGACCTTCCCTTCGGTCCGACGGCGCGTTCGCGACGGCGCGCTCGTCCCTGGCCACGGGTGGAGCGTTGGGCGCCATGGGAAGACTCGCAGGCGCCGACGCTTGTTTGTTCACCCCGAGGGGCGCTTCGGCTTCCGTGCGCTGCTGGCTGGCGGTCTCCGGCCTGGTCTGTGCCACTTCCGAGGCAGCCTGCAGCGCTTCCACCTGCTCCCGGCACAGCACCCGGCGCACCGCCGCGTGCACGGGTTGCAGGCGCAACTTCAGCAGCGCCCCTTCGAGGTTGGGAACACCCTGCCCGCCGAGCGCGTCGCACAGCCGGTCCCACGGGTACTCTTCAGTGGAGCGCAGCTGACGCCAGTTCAGCAGGACGGCGTACTGGTAGCCGCGCAGGTCGAGACTGAGCCCGCGGTCGCGCAGCTCCGAAGCGCGGCGCAGAAACTCAAGCCGCCGGGCATGATCGCGAAACGCGACGATCACCTCGTGATCCCCGGAGATGGCCAGGCCCTCGCTCAAAGAGCGCTGCCGCAACTCGCCCGTCGCTTTGTCCATGTCGGCGGCCGAGATGTGTACCGTGCCGCTCGTGCTCGTGTAGGCATTGTTGTAGAACACCACGGAGCGCTCGTCGCCGTTGCGATTGGAGTAGGCGAAGACGTTCTCGTTCACCGTGCCGTAACTGGTCCAGAAGTCGTACAGAACGAAGTTGGCGCTTTCGGCAAAGATGTACCGCTTCTTGAGCAGCGGCGCAATTTCGGCCTGATGACGGGCGACCAGAGACTCGTCGGGCCACTCGGTCATGCGCGGCATCTTGAACTCCATGCCGTAGCGTTCGGTGTAGCCCTCGATCTGGCCGTGGCCGAACATGGGCAGGCCGGGCATCGTGCTCATCAGGGTGGCCACGCCGAAGCACTTGTCTCCGCTGCCAAACTGGTCGATGGTGGTGCGCTCATCGGGGTTGGACATGAAGTTTACATAGCGCTTCAGGATGTCGGGGTCGAACTCGATTGTTTTCTTGAGGTAGCTGCGGTACTTGGCATTTTCCTCATCGCGCAGCATGTTCATGAAGGCGGAATTGTACACGCGGTGCATGCCGAGCGTGCGAACGAAGTAGCCTTCCAGCATCCAGAAGGCTTCGGCGAGCAGCAATGTGCCGGGCACTTCCGCGGCAACGCGATCGACGACCTCGCGCCAGAACTCCGCAGGCATGATGGCGTTGAACTCCTCATCGCTCATGGCAATTTCGGCACGCGAGGGGATGGAGCCGCCTACGCCAGGAAGCGGAAACCACAGGCGCTGCACATGACGCTTCGCAAGCACCATGGCCGCGTCAAAGCGGATGATCGGAAACATGCGCGCCACGTGGAGGATGGCCTGCATGACCTGCTCGCGCACGTAAGCTTTCGAGTAGTCCAGCTGCGCCGTATCGTTCCAGGCAAAGGTCGTACCGTCGTTGCCGTGGTAGATGTAGCGCGTCTCGCCGTTGCTGTGGTAGCGCACCCGAAAAGCCACGGCCGCGTCGGTCTGGTCGTAGTAGTGATCGTCGATCTTGATCTCGACGCGGGAGTCGGGGCTAAGGTCAGGGCCGTTGAACTGGTACGCCGGATAGGGACTTTCCCAGCGAAACACGAACCAGTCCGGGTGCTCGATGACCCAGGGGGAATCGATGCCCATGTGGTTGGGCACCATATCGCTCGCGAGTCGCAGGCCAAAATGCCCGGCGCGGTCGCGCAGGTTCTTGTAGGCTGCGTTGCCGCCGAGGTCTTCGGCGATGTTGTACTCCTTGAGCGAGTAGGCCGAGGCCACCGCATCGCTTTGCCCGCGCAGATGCTTGATGCGTTGCGACGCAACCGAGCGCTCCCAAAGCCCGATCAGCCAAAGCGCCGTCATGCCGCGATCGGCAAGGAGGCGGAGCTCTTCATCCGGGATCATGTCGAGCTTGTGAATGTGCCGGCCGTACTTGCGGCTGAGCTGCTCCAGCCAGACATAGGTGCTCTTGGCGATCATGACGACGTTCGGCATCCAGGCCTGGTCGGCAGAGAAGGCCTCGTACTCCAGCAGGGGCGCCTGGTAGTCCGTGCCGTAGGTGCGCCCGGGCTTCAGGCGACGGACGCCGTCAGGGCCGATCTCCCAGGCGTCCTCAAAGCCGATGTACTCGTCCCCGCGGAAGCCCTCGCCGCCGAACCCGGGCGCGCCGTGCCGGTGAACCTCCGGCCCGGGCGGGTTGAAGCGCATCCAGATGGCGATGTCCTCTTCCTTCACCGTGTCGATCGCGAGTAGAATCTGCTTCAGGTCGGCGTCGATGAACTTCGCCCAGTGCTCCCGGATGTAGTCGAGCTGGGCGGTAAGCGACTCCGGGCTGAGTCGCTTGGGTGCTTCGAGTGCATCGAGCAGCGAGCCCACCTCGGGGGCGACCGGCGGCCGCGTGGCGAAGTATCTGGGCAGCTCTGCGGTGACACCCTGGTAAGCGGTCGTCTCGCGCAGGCCCCTGTCATCGAAGAGTTCCTGAAACTGCTGAAACGCCGGATTGGTGTTGGCAAGGTGCAGCAGCACGAGCTCTTCAAAGGCCGCCTCGCGGTTGGGCAGGCCTTCGGTTTCCCCTGCAAGCCACGCGTCCACGCTGAGCTTGCCGGAAACGATCGCGGAGTTCGGGAAGCGCTCGGTGAAGGCGCGGAGCAGGTTGTTCACCTCAGCCTCGCCTGCCTGCGCACTGAACCACTTCAGCGCCTCGGCCAGAACGTCCGGGTCGGTCTCCTTGCGGTAGCGCGCGATCATGGCGTGGCTCAGCTCGTCGATAAGCCCCATGGCGTAGAGTGCACCGGCGTTCACCTGGCGTTTGGCCGGGGTCTCCGGCGACAATGTTCGCTGGGGTGAGTCGTCCGGCGTGCCGGCGCTGTCCGCTTCGCGGGCCTTGTGCAGCGCCAGGGCCAGCGGCCGCGCGGCGGCGACGTTGGCAAACACGACGTTGCCGGTGTAGCTAAACAGCAGGTCGTCCACTTCGAGCCGCTCGCGTAGCGACCGCGCAATATGAAACTCCATGCCGTGTTCCTCCTGGGCCACAGGACCGCCGGAGAACCCTCGGCGCGTGACGCACAAGGATAGCTTCTCACCCTGCCAAGCCGATCCGGTAACCTGCCTCGCGCTCGCGCCGGTGCCTCCAACGGGCCTGCGAGCCCTCCGCCCAGGGCGGGAGTGGGAGCGTTTTGTCCCGTAAGCAGTCTGCGGGACCCTTTTCGCGCTGAAAAGCGTCTTTACAGCAGCACCCGTCGCGCCCGCCTCCCCCATGCGTCTCTTCCGATCGCTTCTATCTGCCCCCGCTTGCGTTACCCGCCTTGGGCTCCGCTGTGCCTCGCTGGGGCTCGCCCTGCTCGGCGTAGCGGCTCGCGCGCAAAGCCCTGCTCCCTCAGTGGTCACGCCGGAGAGGCAACCCGTCGGGGAGCTGCGCGGGACCGTAGTGGACGGGGTGAGCGGCAAACCGGTCGCTCGCGTTCTGGTCACCTCCGCTGACCGCCGGATGGCCACCATGACCAACAACGACGGGCGCTTCACCCTGCCTTTCGCGCCGCCGGGCGGAGGAGTCCTGCCGGCAATGTCACAAGTTTTTCTCAACCTCCAAAGGCCCGGCTACCTTTCCCCGGAAGGCCCGGTCAGCGTGACGCTCCCGGGTGCAGCCGGTGGAACCCGGCTGAAGCTTATGCCTGCCGCGGCGGTCGCTGGGCGGGCGTTCGCTCTCGGGAATGACAGCCCACAAGGCGTCAACGTCGTGCTGCTCGCCCGGACCGTGACCAATGGCGAGCGCCGCTGGGCCACAGCGAGCGCGCAGCGTACCGGGCGAGATGGCAGCTTCCACTTCGGCGACCTGCACCCGGGAGAGTACACGGTGATGACGACGGAGTGGCGGGGGGACCAGCCCTCGCTGCCCGCCGAAACCGCCGTGACGGAGCAATACCCGCCCGTCTTCTTTGGCGACGCGCCTACGCTTGCCGCCGCAACCCTCTTGCATCTTCACTACGGCGATGCCGCTCAGACCGATTTGCATCTGCGCCTGGCCCGGTACTACCCGGTTACGGTGCCGATCGCCGGACCTCCCAGCCAGGGCGTCAACGTCCAGATTGGGGCCGCCGATTTGCCGACAGGCTACGCGCTCGGCTTCGACCAGAGGCGGCACGCGGTGGCGGGCGCCCTGCCAAACGGGGACTACTCGCTGTACCTGACGAGCTACGGCGTCGAGCAGGCATTCGGGAGCTTCAACCTCCACGTGGGCGGAGCGCCTGTCCACACCGCGCCCGTGGTGCTGAGCGTACCCGCGCCGATCGCCGTTCGGGTTCATCGCGAGTTCACCGGTGCGCAGCAACCTGAGCACCCCTTCGCTCGTGTGTACCTGGAGCCGGAAGGGGGCGCGGGGCCGTTTGTTACGGCCAACACTCCACCTGGGCACGAAGACGATCTGACGCTCACGGGTGCGGCCCCGGGCCGCTACCTGGTCCATGTGGAACCCTCCTTCGGCTATCCGGCGAGTGTACGTTCCGGGTCGCTGGACCTTTTGGCGGAACCGCTGACGGTGTCCGCCGCCGGTGCGCCTGCGCCAATCGACGTCACATTGCGTGACGATGCTGGGACCGTCAGCGGCATGATAGCCACTGAGGACAGCCCTTTGCCGCAACCCGTCTTCGTGGTTCTCCTTCCGGTCAGCCC
>CAXUIF010000013.1:0-9129 GCA_964250995.1 uncultured Acidobacteriaceae bacterium | reverse complement strand
AAGCCGATCCCGCCGGGCAAGTACCGGTTGACCGGCCAGGCTGCAGGGCATGTCGCCACGGCCTACCTGCAACACGGCCAGTTCTCCACGGCCATCGTGACCGGCGCGGGACTACCCACGGACTTCCTCCAGCTCGCGCTCACCCCTGCAGCCACGATCTTTGGGCGGGTTGTGGATGAAAACGGGGATCCTGTTCCCCATGCCATCGTGACCCTGTTTCAGGAAGACAAGGATGGGACCGCTCCGGCGGTGCGGCCCACCAACTCCGACCAGGTGGATGATAAGGGCGACTACTTCTTCGGGCGCCTTCTGCCAGGACGCTATTTCCTGGCGGCCAGTGGGGTTCCCTGGTACGCCGTGCACCCGCCTCCCACGCGCGTTGAGGAACCCTATGCCATTGCAATCGACCCGGCCCTGGATGTCGCTTACCCAACCGTGTTCTACCCCGCAGCCCTGAGTTCAGAGGGAGCTTCTCCTATCGACCTTGCCGGTGGCGAACAGGTCCCCGCGAACCTACAACTGGTGCCGCAGCATGCCGTCACGCTCACGTTGCAGCAGCCCGCGGGCGTGCCCCCGAACGGCCCTCCCCCGCAGCTGACGCAAACCATCTTCGGTCTGGAGCAGCCCGTCCAGGCGCAGGTCCAGTGGAATGGAAGCGCTCAGGTCATTCAAGGCGTGGCGCCCGGCCGGTACTCCCTGAATGAGTTCAGCCCCAACGGCAACCGGCCACCCATCAAAACAGGTACGGTGGATCTGACGAGCGGATCGGTGGTGCGGGACCTCAGCCCACGCCCCGCGTCCACTTCCGTCACGTTGCACGTACGCAGTGCCTCGGGCGCGCCGCTGCCTCGCCCCTTGATGGTGATGCTGGTTGCGCCGGAACCGGCACACACCGTCGGCGGCGCCTTGAATGACAAGGGCGACTTCGAGTTCCCTGACGTGACCGCCGGCAACTTCCGCTTGGCGGTCGCAGGCAAGCACGGACCGCTCAGCATAACCGCCGTCGAAGTGAACGGCCAGCCGGTGCGGGATAGTCATCTGCACGTCACTGGGAGCGGCTCCCTTACCGGCAGCTTGACTGTCGGCGGTCCTCTCGCCGTGGTGGAAGGCTTCGTTCGGCGCGCCGGCAAACCGGCCGCGGCGTGCCACGTCCTACTTATACCCGCCGGCGCCGACACAGACGTCAGCCTCTTCCGTCGTGATCAAAGCGACCTGGACGGCAGCTTCTCGCTCCCCGGCGTGGCTCCGGGCAAGTATCTGCTCGTCGCACTGGAAGATGCGTGGTCGCTCCCCTGGAGCAATCTTCATGTTCTTGAGCCGTATCTGCTGCACGCGCAGCCGGTGGTGATTCCCCCTGACGCGCACGGCACAATACAGCTCCGGGAACCGATCACGCCGCAGCCCTTGCGTTAACTGCATGGCGCGACACGGTTTCGCGTTTCTCTTCCACCTGCGCGGGCGTACAATTTCCGCGCTTCATACCCGCGATCTTCCGCGGCTCCCAACCTGCCGCCACCGATCTGCGGAGCAGACCCTGGGAGACCCTTATGCGCCAAACTTTGAAGACTTCGAAGACTTTTCTTCTCGCGCTCCTCACGGCCGGTTGCCTGGCCAGCCAGGGCTGCCACTATCGCTCTACGCACGACACCTTTTACCTTGTCGCCCCGAACCTAAAAATTCCGTACTGGAAGACCGTACAGGAAGGCTTCAAGCAAGCCGCCGAGGAGTACGGTGTGACAGGCCTGGTGGTCGGCCCCGAAACCTACGACCCGGCGGCCGAGGCGACCGCGTTTTCCGATGCCGTCGGCCGTCATCCTGCCGGCATTCTGGTCTCCGCGGCCGCAGCCAGCGCGCTCCATGCCGATATCGCATCGGCCATCGACCAGGGCATCCCCGTCATCACCGTCGACTCCGACGCGCCCAATAGCGAGCGCCTTTACTTCATCGGCACCAACAACCTGCAGGTTGGCCAGATCGGCGGAGCACGCGTCGCGCAACGACTCCATGGCAAAGGCAACGTTGTGTTCTACAGTATCCCCGGCCAGCCGAACCTGGACGAGCGCATGCGGGGCTACGAAGAAGCCTTCGCGAACAGCCCAGGGATCAGAGTCGTCGGCATTGTCGCCACGGGCGGCGAATCCAGCAATGCCTTCGACCAAACCGAGCAGTACGTGCACCGCACCGGCGCCGAGAAGATCGATGCGTTCATTTGCCTGGAATCCGAGTCCGGCAAGGCCGTGGCGGAAGTGCTAAAGCGCAACCACCTGACCGACCGCGAACTGATCGCCATGGACGTCGATCCGGATACGCTGAAGCTGATTGGGGACGGAACGATCGATGCCACCGTCTCCCAGCGTCCCTACACCATGGGCTACGTCGGCCTGAAAGCGCTCGATGACGCCCACCGCGCGCCACACACCGGCTTCAAGCACGACTACAGCGTGAACTTCCGGTCGCCGTTCCCAGCCTTCGTGGATACGGGCACGGCCCTGATCACCAAAGACAACGTTGGGGTCTACCAGCAATCTTCGCTGAGTTCGGCCCCTTAGTTTTAGAGAGAGCGCAGAAAGGGTAGCCGGAAGAGCCTCTGGCTCGCCCGGTCTACCCCGGGTTTCCACACTTTACGCTGGCCTAAGCCTTATCGCCGGCCGCCGCCATGGTAGCCGCCGTAGCCGCCGCGATAACCGCCACCCCAGCCTGGCCGTCCGCCATAGAACCCTCCCCGGTAGGGATAGCCGCCTCCATAGACGTATCCCGGGCGCCCATACCCCAGACCGATGCCGATCCCAACGCCGACCGGGTACCCTCCATAGGCGTACGGGCCGTACGCGTACGGGTAACGGTACGCATAGGGATAGGGGGAACCATAGGCATACGGCGGGGCATAAACATACGGCGCAGGGAGCTCCATTTGGCTATCGACCTGCGGAATGGCCGGCGGCGTCGCTTGTTGCTGGCCTTGCACAGCACCGTTCGGGGCATACGACGGCGGGGGCGCATAGGTTTGTGCACCGGCACTGCCGCCAGGGTCCGGCTCGGCGGGATAGCCCTGCTGGGGGGAGGACTGGTCGGGATAGCGTGACTGCGCCTGCGGTGGCTCATACTGCGCCGTTTGTTGCTGAGACTGCCGAGACGAGGGCGGTGTGTATTGCGGCACGGGCTGGTACTGCTGCTGCGAGGAGCCGTTCTGCGAAGACCGGGTCGGCGGCGTCGCAGGGAACGTGCTCTGGGCCAGCGCAGGCACGGCCAGCACTCCAACAACAACGACCAAGGCAGCTGATTTCGGCATAACAGACCCTCTAACGGGAGAAACACTAACTGTGCGCGGTTGTCGCGGCTCAATCAGCCGCATGCAAACCAGGCCCGACCGGATCAGTGTTATTCATCCCATGGCTGCCCAAATGGCCCGGGGCGCGCCCGCGCGTGACGTTTACAGCTTACGGACAGGGTTGGCACAAAAAAACACAGCGTCCGCTCTGGGACGCTGTAAGGGAGGACTTCGTTTATGATCATCGCCGACTCCGCCGCCCGCGTCTTCCCCCGGAAGGATGATTGTTGCTCTATCTTTGGATGGAGCCTACGTGTTTATCTCAGGACTCCTAAGTTGTAGAGGGCTCACCTTCCCCCTGACCACAAGAGACTCCGAGCCCTGGCCAACAACTAGGGGCCCGGGATGGCTAGGGGGTTACCACTGGAGCAAAACGAGCTCCGAGCAGAACGCCGGGCCCATGGCCGCGAGCATGCTGTGGGTGCCAGGCTCTCCTGGACGATTCAGTAGATGTTCTTCCATCACCGATAGCACGGAAACCGAAGACATATTGCCCATCTCGCGGAGGTTGTCCCAAGAAGCGGCCAGCGCTCCCGGCGGAAGGCTCAGGCTGCTTTCCATGGCTTCCAGCACCTTGGGGCCGCCGCTATGGAAGATAAAGCTGCAGATCTCCTGCACCGAAAGATCGTTGTCTCCGAGGAACTCATCGACGTTGGTGCGCAAATACCGGTTGACCAGTTCAGGGATCTCTGAAGACAGGACGACGTTGAAGCCGCTTTCGTTGAACTTCCAGCCCACAAGGTGTTCCGTGTCCGGATACAGCGTAGACCGTGTGTCCAGAACACGCGGGCAGGGAGCCCCCGTTTCCCTGGGCATACGGCCATGCGGGGTTTCGTCGCCGGCCAGGATGACCGCGGCAGCGCCGTCGCCAAAAAGGCCCGTGGCGACCAGGTTCCCCATGGATTCGTCATTCTCCTGCCAGGTGAGCGAGCACAGCTCTACGGACAGCAGCAGCGCATACTGCTTCGGGTACGCCCGCACATAATCTGCCGTGCGTGAAATCCCTGCTGCGCCGGCTACACATCCAAGGCCGAAGATGGGCGTCCGCTTTATGTTGCTGGGGAAGTTCATCCGGTTGACCAGCCGCGCGTCAATGCTTGGGGTGGCAATGCCGGTGGTCGACGCGAAGAAGATGGCGGAAATATCAGCCGCGGTCAGCCCTGCGCGGTCCAGCGCTGTGCGGATCGCCTGTTGGCCCAAGTCCATGGCGCCTTCGATCCAGGCATCGTTACTCTGTCCGAAGCCTGAAAAGGAACCCAAGCTGTCGATGGGAAACATAACGTGGCGGTACTCGACCCCACAGTTGGAATGAAGGCGGTTCCGTAAGCGAGCTCCACCGGAACCTTCCTGGCAACGAGCTTCCAGGGCTGCGGTGATTTCAGGCTGCGAATAACGATAAGGAGGGTATGCAGTCGCGACAGATGCAATACGCATGCGGTTGAGGACCTCTTTTTGGGAGTGGGGGGAGCACTTTGCTGACAAGGTCATGGCTGGTCAGCGGTTCCGGGGAGGAGGTACCGCACCTGTGAAAGGGGCTGGGAAGCATGCGTCCAGCACACAGGCGGGCAGTGGATTCAGTATAGGACGGAAAGGTTGTCTCGTCCAACGAGACGATTCCCCGTACGTTTGGGCCGATGCAGGCTGTGAACTCTCGCCGGACTCAGAGTAGGGGTTACCGCTCGGAAACCTCAATGCATCGTTTCGGCGATGCATGTACCCCGAACGCGGCTTCGTGAGTTCTCTCGGGTCAGAGAGACAGATCAACACGCAATTGATCGTGTCACGAAAAAACATAAAAATACAACTTCGGTACAATCATCAAGGGGCAACCCCGCATCGTAAGACCACAAGCAACACCGCGGCTTCACTGGAGATAACACCTTGTTCAAATCACTCGTAGTGCTTTCAGCCCTCGCGATCAGCACTGCTACTGCTGCTCACGCCGACTCCATCAGTGGCTATTTCTCGGCCACAGGTACTGACAACTTCACTTCATCGACGATTACGTTCGACGGTTCAGCCGTTGCCGGGCAGATTGGCGGCACCTTCGCCAACTATTTGACAGATGGAAACGCCATCAACTTCCTCGGTGGCAATCTGCCGTACAAGAACGGCGTCAACATGCCGCCCAGGTCGATCTACCCCTCGGGTTTCGTGCCGATCTTCAGCACAACCGAGAGCGGTGAGACGTTTACCTTCGAGATGTCCCAGTACAACGCGGGCTACATCACCGATGGTTCCAACGGTTGCACCACAGGCAGCACCTGCCTCGATGTCACCGGGTTGGGATACTTCTTGGCAAGTGGGCCCGTTAATGGGACCTCAGGCGCGGCTACCTTCTCGTTCACGTCGCAGTACGTGTCAGGCCAGCCGCTGGACTCTATCACCTCGTTCTCTGCGTCGACAGCTGCCGCCCCTGGCGCCTCTGCGGTGACGCCGGAACCGACCTCACTCGCGCTGCTCGGTACCGGGCTGCTCGGCATGTTTGGGGTGTCCCGCCGCAAGTTCGCCCGCTAGGGTTGCTTGCTGCTTCAAAGCGAGAGCCGCGTGCGGCTCTCGCTTTTGTATGTCCGCTGCTATTTCCCCGGAACGCCAGCTGCTGACTGCGTATCTGGCCAAAGTCCGACACGCGACAATGGCAGTGCAATCGCAACGAAAAAGCAAAGAGGCCAGGCTGCTAGCAGCTTGGCCTCCGCCGTCTACGGCTATGCCCCTATCGCGAAGCCCCCTACGGGCTGACTCAGGAACTCACCGCCGTCCTCCCACAGCCCGAGCCTACTGCAACAAGGTCCCGTTCTCCCCTGGTGCTTTCGGGTCTTCCGGCGGAATGACCATGGCGGCAGCCACCTTGTCGTCGGTATCGAGATCCAGCAGTTTGACGCCCATGGTCGCTCTCCCAGCTGCGCGAACTTGCTTGGTGTCGATTCGTATGATCTTTCCGAACTGACTGATGACCATCATCTCGGTCGTGTCATCTACGAGCTGAATGCTGGTCACTTTACCGATCTTTGGGGTGGCCCGCATGTTGATCACACCCTTCCCGCCTCGGGTCTGCAGGCGATACTGGTCGACGTCGGTGCGCTTCCCGAAGCCATTTTCGCTCACGGTGAGGATCAGGCACGGCGTTAGGCCAAGCTCCTTATCCAGCTTCTCCAGCCGGGCGATCGCCTCATCGGACAGAGCCGGCGCGGACAACTCGCCGGGCTCGTTGAGCTCCAAAGGCTGGGCCGACGCGGTAGTTGTGGTCTCGTCCAGGACGGCTTCAACCTGGTCACGCAGGCCCTTGGCGGCCGCCATAGCGAGACGTTGCTTATTGCGCGCCTCGGGGGAGGGTGTGACCGCTGCACCGATCACAAAGTCCCCCTTCTTCAGCGAGATACCGCGATTGCCGAACGCGGGACGGCCCATCGCGCGAAGGTCGCGCTCGTCAAAGCGGATAGCCATGCCGTCGTGGGTCGCCAGGAAGATAACCTGCTCGCCGTCCGTAAGGCGGGCCGTAATCAGCTCATCGTCCTTGTCGATGCCGATCGCGATGATCCCGCGAGCCATCACGTTCGAGAAGTCGCGAAGTGCCGTTTTCTTCACCGTGCCGTTCCGGGTGGCGAATAACACAAAGCGGGACTCCTCTGTGAGATCGCGGACAGGAAGGATCGTGACTACCCTCTCGCCGGGCTGCAAGTCGACCAGCGAAGCCATGGCTTTTCCCTTGCCGGCAGCTCCGATATCTGGAATCTCGTAGACCTTGAGCCAGTACACGCGGCCGGTGTTGGTAAAGCAAAGCAGGTAGGCATGGGTGGAATCGATGATGAGCTGGGCAACGAAATCCTCTTCGCGGGTCTTCATGCCGAGCCGGCCGGTGCCGCCCCGCTTTTGCTGCCGGTAGATGGAGATCGGGGTACGCTTCAGGTAGCCGGTGTTGGAGACGGTGACGGCAACCTGCTCGTCAGCGATAAGGTCCTCGAGGGTGAGCTCGTTTGCCTCGTCAATGATCACGGTTCGGCGAGCGTCGCCGTAGCGATCCCGCACCTCCTCAAGCTCCTTGCGGATCACGGTGCGGAGGCGGCGTTCCGAGGCGAGGATGGCCTCAAACTCGGCGATATTCTCGCGGACCTGGCGAAGCTCGTTCAGCAGCTCGTCAATGGAGAGCTGGGTAAGGCGATAGAGTTGCAGCTCTAGGATGGCGTCAATCTGCCGGTAAGAGAGGATGAGAGTGCCCGCGGGGGCAGCCGCGTTGTTGGCCGTAAGCTGTGCCGAGATGGACCCGCCCGTAAGATCGATTGCGTACTTGGCAGGATCAAGGCTGATGCCGGCCAGCTCGGTGCCGCGCAGGGTGATGCGGCGATTGCTGAAGAAGGCGAACAGGTTCTCACGGGCGTCGGCGCGGGAGTTGGACTGGCGCACGATGCGGATGACGGAGTCCAGGTGGTCGACGGCGATCTGGAGACCGAGCAAGGTGTGTTCGCGCTCGCGGGCCTTGCCGAGCAGGAAGGCGGTACGGCGGCGGACAACGTCGATGCGGTGATCGATAAAGGCGTGAATGGCCTCGTCGAGCGGGAACTCCTTCGGCTGGCCGTTCAGCACAGCCAGAAAGATCATCGAGAAACTCTCCTGCATCTGGGTGTTCTTGTAGAGCTGGTTCAGGACGATCTCGTGCTGTGCCCCTCGTTTCAGTTCGATGACGATCCGCATCCCGTCCCGATCGCTTTCGTCGCGTACGTCGGAGATGTCGTCGATGATCTTTTCGTTCACGAGCTCGGCGATGCGCTTGATCAGGTTGGACTTGTTGACCTGATACGGGATCTCGGTGCAGATAATCGCCTGCCGGCCCCCGCTGAGAGGCAGGATCGGCTCGATGCCGCATTTGGCGCGCATCATGAAGCGCCCGCGGCCAGTCCGGTAGGTCTGAATGAGATTGCCGCGGCCATACAGGTAGCCGCCTGTCGGAAAATCGGGGCCCTTGACGTGCTCGAGAACCAGCTCTAAATCGGAGCGCGTCTCACCCTTTTCTCTCTGCAGAAGGGCGATCGTGGCGTTCAGCACTTCTGTCAGGTTGTGCGGCGGGATATTGGTCGCCATGCCCACGGCGATGCCGGTGCTGCCGTTCACGATGAGATTGGGAATCCGGGCGGGAAGCACACTCGGTTCGGAGGCGGATTCGTCGTAGTTGGCGACGAAGTCGACGGTATCGGAGTCGATATCGGACAGCATCTCGCTGGCAATCCGCGTCAGGCGCGACTCGGTATACCGCATCGCAGCCGGAGGGTCGCCGTCCACTGAACCGAAGTTGCCCTGGCCGTCGATCAGCGGGTAGCGCAGCGAGAATGGCTGCGCAAGGCGGACCATGGTGTCGTAGATCGGGGTGTCGCCATGGGGATGGTAGTTGCCCATCACGTGGCCGACGACCTTGGCGGACTTGGTGTACTTTTTGTTGAACTGGAGACCCATATCCTGCATGCCATACAGCACGCGGCGGTGAACAGGCTTCAGACCATCGCGAGCGTCGGGCAAAGCACGACCGATGATCACCGACATCGAATAGTCAAGATACGACCGGCGCATCTCCTCGTCGATGTTGATCGGCAACATCACCAAGGCGCCCGGGCCAGTAGGCGCGCCCGGCCCATCGCCCCCCGAACCCCTCGGCGGCGGATTATTGGAGTTGGCCTCCTGCGGGGAAGGCGGGTCGTTAGGGCTGGGGCCAAGTGGGAGAGGGTTCTGGTCGTCCGGCATCGTCACTAATGATTATAAGTTCGTCTAGAGTCATGGGGGGGCGGGGGGGGGGGGGGGGGGCGGGGTGGTGG
>CAXUIF010000012.1:0-28435 GCA_964250995.1 uncultured Acidobacteriaceae bacterium | reverse complement strand
GCCGCCCTGATAGCCGATGGAGCGGATGGCCTGGAACACGTCGGCAAAGTCGGCCGAGCCGGTGCCTAGCGGGCGGGTTTCGATGCCCCCTTCGGGCTTGCGGTACCGGTCTTTGATGTGGATGGAGCCGATGCGGTCGCCGTACGCCGCGAACTCTTGGGTGGCGATGTAGCCGAGGCCGGAGCTGTTGCCGGAGTCCCAGTTAACCTTGAGGCTGGGGTGGTCGAGGCGGGCGAGAAAGTGGCGGAAGTCTTCGGGGTTGAAGTCGGCTTCGAGGTGGAGTTCCACGCCGTTGGCTTCGGCTACGGGAAGGGCATGCTTGAGGACGTCGAGGACCTGCGTTTTTTCTTCTTCGGTGTTCATCTTTGCGTTGTCGACGAAGGGAAGGACGATGCGCCCAGCGCCGATGCGTTTGGCTATCGGGATGAGGGCGTGAAGATGTTGCTCGCGGTGGATGCGCTCTTCGGGGGTGCAGCGGATGAGCGGGAAGTCCATGAACCAGTCGCCACAGAGGGCTGGCGTGCTAATGCCGTGCTGCTCCTTGAGGGAGCCGAACTCGCGGAGGCCGGCTTCGGTGAAGATGGGGTTTGCACCGGGTTCCGCGTCGCGCTTCCAGCCATCGTAGTCGTCGTGAATCCACTCAATGTAGCTGAAGCCGGCGGCCCGGGCTTTCGCGAACGCGGCGCGCCCGCCCCGGCGGGGGGAGGAGTGGAAGCGGCCGTCTTCGGGAGGGGAGAGGCGACCTTGCATGACGCCGTAGGTGTGGGGCATGGATGTGTCCTGGAGTTCTGGGGTGCTCGTGCCCACTTGGCCTCCATCAGGCCGCCGCCATGGTGGGACACCTCAGTGGTGGCGCTGCTGGGGAATGCGCATTTCTTCGGGAATGACATCCGGAAGACTTATTCCTCCAGCGGCTTGACAATCATGTTGGCGAGGAACTCTTCACGGGGTAAGAAAGGGAAGAGATCTTCGAGGGGCTTGGAGACGAAGCTGCCGTCGGGTTTTTGGTAGCTCTGGAGGCGGGGAGCGCGGACCTCGTCGGGGAGGACGTTGACATCGCAGACGACGGGGCCGGGCATGTCGAGGACCTTGCGAACTTCGCTGCGAAGATCGGTTTGGTCGTGGATGACGTAGCTGGAGAGCTTGAAGGCCTGGGCGACGTCGGAGAGGTTGGGGATCGTAAGGCCGGTGTTGCGGTCCGCGCCGATGGTGGCCTGTTTGAAGTACGCCGTTTGCGAGGCGCGAATGGAGCTGTAGCCGTCGTTGTTGAGGACGAAGAACTTGATAGGGAGATTGAGGCGGTGGATCGTTTCGAGCTCTTGGATGTTGAACATGAAGCCACCGTCGCCGTCGACGGCGATGACTTCGCGGCCGGGGTTGGCGATGCTGACGGCGATCGCCATCGGGATGGCATAGCCCATAGAGCCGAGGCCGGCCGTGTGGTACAGGCGTTGCGAGTAGAGGATCGGAAAGCCGAGAAAGAAGATCTCGATGCCCGAGCCTGAGTTGCCGACGACGATGCGGGTGTCTGGGTCGACCTCGGTGCCGATGACCTCGGCGAGGTTGAAGATGCTGACCAGGCCCTGGGGCTTCTTGTGCTCTTCGGTGACGACGGCGTAGCGCGTCTTCCAGCCGGCGCAGCGGTCCTGCCAGGGCTTGAAGTTTTTGGGCTTGAGCTGGTCTTTGTGCTTCAGCAGCTCGGTCAGGAAGACCTTGGCGTCCGCGCAGATGGGTTGTTGGACGTGGGGGTGAAGCTTGTTGAGCTCGGCCTGATCGATGTCCACGGTAATCTTGTGGGCTTCGCGGGCGAGGTTCTGCGGGGCATAGCCGGTGATGGCCATGTCCATACGCGCGCCGAGTACCAGGAGAAAGTCGCAGTTTTGCAGGGCGAAGTTGGCGCCGCGGGCGGCTACGTTGCCAGGGCGGCCGACATAGGTGGGCTCGTCGGAGTTGATGAGATCAGCGGCACACCAGGTGGCGACGGAGGGGATGCCGAGGTGCTTGCGGAGCTCTTCGAATTCGGCCTCCGCGCGGGCGAGGCGAATCCCGTTGCCGGCAAAGAGCAGAGGCCGATCGCAGGCGTTGAAAGCCTCAATGGCGCGGTGGACTTCGGCGGGGATGTTGGCCGTGCCGGTGATGCTGATGTCCTGGGCGAACTCGGCGGGGTCGAAGGCGCGGAGCTGGGACTCGTCGATAGGGGTCGCCTGCACGTCGAGTGGAACGTCGATCCAGACGGGGCCGGGACGGCCGTTGAGCGCGAGGAAGACGGCCTTCTCAAGGTGATAGCGAATGTCGTTGGGCTCGAGGATCGTCACGGCGTACTTGGTGATCGGAGCGACGATGGAGCAGATATCGACCTCCTGCACACCGAGTTGGCGCATGCCAAGGGGCTTGCCGGTAAGCGCGTCGAACATACGGTCTGGGCGCTTCACCTGGCCGGAGACATAGAGGACGGGTGTTGAGTCGAGCCACGCGCCCGCGACGCCAGTGACGGCGTTGGTGCCGCCAGGACCCGTGGTGACCATGCAAAAGCCGAGGCCGTTGGTGGCCTTCGCATAGCCCTCGGCACAGATGGCCGAAGCTTGCTCGTGCGAGTTGCAGATCGGGGTGAGGCGAGTCTCGGTGGCGAGCGACTGATTGAGGTGCATGGCGCCGCCGCCGGTCACAAGGAAACAGTGATTGATGCCGAGGTCGGCGACAAACTTCAGGACGTAGTCGGACAGCTTGATCATCGGTTCCTATCGTACGTGGTTAGCCTGAACACCAGGTTTCCTTTTGGAAAGACAAGCAGAAGGCAAACGCTCGTTTAGTCCGGTGGCCGCAGCAGAAACACATCGCGGCCCCGAAGATGGCGAGCTTTCAAAAGCGCGTCAGCGAACTCGCGAACGGCGCCGAGACCGCCCGGATAGGTGCTAACGAAGCCGTGTTCGGCAACGTATTCGCGGACCTCTTCGGCGGCATTTGCGGGACAGGCGCAGAGGCCGACGATCTCCATCGCGAACAGGTCATTAACATCGTCCCCAAAGAAGCAGGTGCGTTCGAGCGGCACGCTACACTTGGCGGCGAACTCGCGCACCGCTGTGGCCTTGTCGCGGGTGCCTTTGACGACGTGGTGCAGGTGCATTTTGGCGGCGTAGCGGTCGACCAGCGGCGAGGGCTCGCCGGACACAAGCGCGAGCTTGAGGCCGAGGCGCCGCAGCAGCGAGATGCCCATGATGTCTGCGAAGCTGAAGCGTTTGGTCTCGTCGACGGTGCCGGTCGACCAAAGGAGGGTGCCGTCGGTGAGGACGCCGTCTACGTCAAAGGCGATGGCCTGCAGGTTGCGCAGGCCATCGTTGCGTTGTTCGGGTGTTAGCAGCATCTGGTTAGACAGCCGCGCCGACGCGACGCAGCTTCTTCATCACCGGGATCTCTTCCTCGTAGACGCGCTTGACGCCATCACCCATGGACTGCTCGCAGAGGCGGATGTCGCGCACCAGGCGGGAGATCCCGTTAGGCTCGAGCGAGGCAGCCTGGTCGGACCCCCACATGGCGCGGTCCATGGTGATGTGCCGCTCCACGCAGCAAGCGCCGAGGACGGCCGCGGCGACGGTGGTGGGAATGCCCGTTTCATGGCCGGAATAGCCAACGGGTAGAGCGTAGCGCTCGATCATAGTAGGGATCGCACGCAAGTTGAGCTGCTCATACTTTGCCGGATACGTTGAGGTCGTGTGCATCAGGATGGTGTTCTCGCGGCCAAGGACCTCGACGGCGTGGTCGATCTCTTCGTAGGTGCTCATGCCCGTAGAAGCGATGATGGGCTTGCCGGTCTTGCGGACGTGCTTGAGCAGATTGTCGTCGGTGAGCGAGGCCGAAGCGATCTTGTAGACCGGCGGATTGAACTCCTCGATGAAGTCGACCGAGGCCTCATCCCAGGGAGAAACAAACCAGTCGATCTTGACCTGCTTGCAGAAGCCGGCGATTTCGGCGTAGTCCTCCTGGCCGAACTCCAGGCCGCGCTTGAGATCGCCATTGGTGTCGCCGAAGGGATTGGGGCGGGGTTGAGAGAGCTCCTTTTCGGTGTAGACCACCTCGACGGTGCGCTTCTGGAACTTAACGGCGTCGCAGCCGGCGGCCACAGCCACAGAGATCAGGCGCTTGGCGAGATCGATGTCGCCGTTGTGGTTAATGCCGATCTCGGCGATGACGTAGCAGGGCTGGCCTTGGCCGAGTTGCTTGTTTCCAATTTTGACGGTGCTCATGAACGCTCCAGGTGGGGTACTACGCTTGCGGGTGCGGCTTGGTGCGCGCTTAACGCTTCTTCGATTTTGGCAGAACGGGCTCGCCCGGTCTAGTGACGCGCGCGGAAAGGACTGCGGGCCTTCCGGAGCACCCCAAACGTGGCCGGGGCCGAAGACCTTGCTTATGGGACTCCGGCAAAGCGAAACGGCTGACCAGGGTTGCTGGCCAGCCGTTCGGTTGCGGTTCGGGGTTGTGGGTTTTAGCGCTTGTGACGGCGATGGTGATGACCACCGCGACCGCCACGAGCCGGAGCGTTGCGCGGTACCGGTTTGATCGAGGACTCGTCTACCGCAGTTCCGGTGCTGGCGTCAGTGGCGCCTGCTGGAACCAGGGTGTTGGAGACCGACTTGCTGCCAGCCGTTCCGGTAAAGACGGTGATGCGGGATGCGTCGATACCCTTTTCACCAACCAGATAGGCTTTTTCGTTGACAGCCCGTTCTGCAGCGCGGCGGTCGCCCATCTTCTCGTCGGAGGCGGCGCTGCCGACTACGTCGAGCTTGGCTTGCGGATCCTGCTGCAGCGCGAGGGAGATGTCGTCAAGGCAGGCCTTGGCTTCATTGTCCACGCGGGTAGGCCGCTTGGCGTCACGATCGAAGTTGATCGAGCAGAGCGACTTGGTTGCGGGAGCCGGCGGCGGCGGCGGCGCGGAGACCGTGACCGAGGTCGTGGTCGAAGCTGTCTGACCCTTGTCGTCTACGACATTGCAGGTGACAGTGACCGTGCCCGGAGCTGCGCCCGTGGTGTCGAGCGTCGCGGTAGCCGTGTTGCCGTTGATGGAACCGGACGTGGCGCTGTAGCTATACGTCAGCGGGCGGTTCTGCGGGCTCACACCCTGCGAGGTGATCGTGGACGACTGACCGGGGGAGATGGTGGACGGATTCGCCGAGCACGTGATGGTGGGCGGCTGGAACTGGGTGACAGTGACCGGCACCGAGCAGTCTGCAAACTGGCCAGGCTTGTTGCCCTGCATCACATGGCCCTTGACCGTGAAGTTCCCGGGATTCAGGCTCTTGGTGTCGAGTGCCGCCACGTTGGAGGTCGAAGCAATTGGACCCGCATCGGACGTCCAGCTATAGGTAACGGGCTTCTTGGGGTTGATGTTGGTGGCCGTTCCGGTGATCTCTACCGGGTCGCCGGGGTAGATCATCGCTCCAGCGGCCGGAGTCGTCAAGGCGCAGGTGTACGCGATCGGCGGCGGCGGAATGATGTGACCGAAGTGCATCAGGATGCCGGCACTTAGCTCAGCGGCGCTGAGGTTGGTGCGGCCACCCAGCGGACCACCGGTTGGAACCGTGGTGGCAGGCCCAAAGTCGACGTGACTCCAGCGGTAGTCGGCTTCGAAGATACGGATGCCGAACAGGCCGTCATGGAAGGGCAGGTTGTAGTCCATGCCGCCACCAGCGGTGATCGTCGTTCCCCAGGTATAGGGCTCGTGCTCAAAGGTTGCGGGGTTGTCGTCGTTCGGTCCGCCCAGCCGCACACCGCCCACCAAGCCGTGAGCAAACAGTGTGAAGTTCTGGAGAGGGGCGCG
Organism: uncultured Acidobacteriaceae bacterium; assembly: GCA_964250995.1. Taxonomy (GTDB): domain Bacteria; phylum Acidobacteriota; class Terriglobia; order Terriglobales; family Acidobacteriaceae; genus Granulicella. The sequence continues at coordinate 22,623 of CAXUIF010000012.1, read as the reverse complement.
AACGATCGGGCCGGCGGTCCCGGAGTAAAGGCCGTCGTTCTGTCCGTCCGGGTTCGCAAAGCCTTCAATCTCGGCACCAAAGTACTTGGTGAAGTAGTAGGCCGCACTAAACACGGCACCCTTGTCTACCGACGAATACCGAATGCCGGACGGGTTCACATAACCGTGAGCCCCAAAGTAGGAATATCCCATGAAGATATCCACTTTGGAAGGGTTGACGCCGGTGTACGCGGCGCTGCTGGTAGGAGCAGGGGCGCTGGGGGGCGGTGGTGGCGGCGTAGCTGGCGCATCCTGCGCGCTTAGGCTAGCGGTGGCAACGCTGACCGCGCATGCAGCCAACAGAAACCGGCTGAAATGGCGAAACGGACGATAAGACATTCGACAAACCTCCACTGAACTTCTTCTTCCTGTACGCGAGTTTTGAAATCAACTCGCCGATCTTTTGGAATTTCCGACAAAAGTGTACCGCAAATGGTGCAGCTGTCTAAAGCAATCTGACTGCGGCGTGTCCTAAGTGTATTTCAGACCCTATCCAGGTCCTGTTCAAGGTGCAAGTGCGTTTGGTACCTCCGAAGTTACTGCATTCTGCAAAGAAGCTCTGTCCAACACGGGTTCAAGCGAGGTTGAGCGCCTGCCTGACGGTGCCGCGGCTTCCTTGAATCTTTTCCTGCAACAGGGTGATCGCGTACAGCAATTGCTCCGGGCGTGGCGGACATCCGGGAACGTACACATCCACAGGGATAATCTGATTCACGCCCTGCAGCAGGGCGTAGTTATTGAACACACCGCCTGAGGTGGCACACGCCCCCATGGAAATAACCCACTTCGGCTCGGGCATCTGCTCATACAAGCGGCGAATGACCGGAGCCATCTTCTGTGACACACGCCCGGCGACAATCATCAAATCACTCTGCCGGGGCGAAGGGCGAAATACTTCTGCGCCAAAGCGCGCGAGGTCATAGCGCGAGCCGCCCATCGACATCATCTCGATCGCACAGCAGGCGAGTCCAAACGTCATTGGCCAGATGGAGTTCTTACGTACCCAGTTGATCGCCGCATCCATCGAGGCCAGAACAACGCCCTCAGGCTGGTCGTGGCCCCAATCCACCTCGCCGACCTTTTCACGGTTCATGCCAAAGCTGTTCAACGTGCCGAACAGATAGCGGTCACGGTGCTGCGGGTCCGTCACGGGACGTCCGTTGGTGCTGGTCTGATTTGGATCGGAGGTCATAACGGTCAGTATACGTTCGCACCCGGGGCAGGAGTCTTCCTTACCTGCTGTCTTCTGGCCCACGGGAACAGACAATGCGATGCCTCGACCCCTTTCCGGGTTGGTCCCCCCAAGGTCTTTCAGCACATAAAGTCCCAGACGATCCTTGCTGTGCTGCCATGTGTCCAGAAAGGGAACACAACGGGCAGATTGGTCCTAAATGGGCAGTACTCCTCGGGCTCAACCGGGTCCGTGAGATTTTCCTTCCAGCCGCCGCCGCAGGGTATATTGCTCGGCCTCGTTCAGCTTCGCGCCCGCTTTGGTGAGGTAGAACACATCGATGGCGACCTCGCCTTCTGTGTCAATCAGGGCAATCTCCACGCTACAGCCGAACTCGCTCAGGGCCAGACTGGCTTGGTGCAAGAGCCCGGTTTCGTCCTGCGCGACGATCTGCATCAGCGTGCTTTGTGCGGAAGACATGTTGTCGAATTCGATACGGGTCTCGATCAGGCGCCGCGGTTTACGGCGCGGCGCGCGACGCCTCGCGCTGAGCAGGGGCTCCACGGGTACGGTGCCGAGAACGACCGACCGGAGCGATGTGCGAAAGCGCTCGCGCTCCTCCGGGTTCAGCTCCAGCGTTTTGAAGGGGTCCGTAAAGCGGAAGGTGTCCACCACCGTGCCATGCACGTTGGAGAAAGCCTCGGCAGAGACGATGTTCATGCCCCAACCCGAAAGCGCTCCGGTGAGATCGGCGAATAAGCGCGGACGGTCTGCGGTGATCACCGTGACCTCGTGACTGCCCGTGCCCGTCGTCAGCAGAATCTGGGCTTTGTCTCCGGAAAGGGCTGCCTCCATGTGCTGCCGGAGGGTTTCCGGAGAGCGGGTGCGCAGATAGCGCTCGGGCGCGCCTTCCAGGAAGCTTTCAAGTGCAGCCCGTGGCCCGGCTTGCAGGTTCAGGGCCCGCGCGATGCTGGCCGCTTCGTGGGCGGAGGAGAGCTCTCCCGCATGGACGCGATCCTGGTCGACGCTGCGGTCCAGCTGATTTTCCGCAGCCATCCAGAGCCGCCACAGGTTTTCCGCCTTCCACGGTGTGAGGGCATCGGGGTGCACGGCCGAGATGTCGGCAAAGGTGAACAGCGTGAGCATGCGCAGCAGGTCGTGGGTCCCGATCTTGTCAGCGAAGACCCGCACGGTTTCGGCGTCGAAGATGTCGCGGCGCAGCGCAGCGGACATCTCCAGATGACACTCGATCAGTCGGTGCACGAGGTTGCAGTCAAAGGGTTCGAGTTCGAGGCGCCGCGTGACTCCATCGGCGAGTTGGGCGCTGGCCTGCGCGTGATCGGGCGTGGAACGGCTCTTGCCGGTGTCATGGAGCAGCGCGGCCAGATAGAGCAGTTCGGGATGGGGCAGATCTCGCAGCAACTGGCGGAAGCGGAGACGCCACTCGGGCGCGCCGGGGGGAGGGGCATCGGCGAGTCCATGCAGAGCGTCAAGGAGGACAAAGGTGTGCTCGTCGACCGTGTAGCGGTGGTAGGCGTCGCGGATGACGAGCGAGTCGATCCCATGGAACTCCGGGACGATGAGATCCAGGAGCCCAAGGGCGTGCATGGACCGGAGAGCGTGGCCCGCGTAGTCGCCGCAAAGCACGCGGCGAAAGCGGGTCCATAACAGAGGGCCGTCTTCAAGCGCGGCTGACAGTGCCGGGATCGCCGCGGCGAGGCGTTCTTCGCTAGCTGGAGCGAGGCGAATCCCTGTTTCAGCTAAGAGGCCAAACGCGGCTAGAACGATCTCCGGTTCGCCCGCGGGGTCGAGTTCGGCACGGGCCGCCTTGAGGCTGAGTGTGCCGTCCTCCACCGTGAAGCCGGAGCGCGGCGGTGCCTTGGCGCGCAGGGCGGCACGGGAGGGTTTGGGTCGCTGGCCCGAAAGCTCCAGCTGCCGCTGCAAGGTCCGCTCAAGCACCCGCGCATGCCGAAAATACAGCCGCATCCAGTAGGCCGGATCGGGATTCGGCGCTGGCGCGGCAGGGCCCCGGGGCAGGCCGATTGCTTGAGCCGCCGCCTCATCTTGCGCGTGCCAATCGAGCGTGTTGTCGTCGCGCCCATGACGGAGGTGAAGAAAGACGCGCACCGCTGTCATAAAGGCAAAGGCTTCATGAGACAGGGCTGCGTGCGGCTCGGTGGCAGCTGAACCCTCGCGCAACAGCGTGAGCCAGTGAGTCGTATTCGCATCGCGCAGGCCGCCCGGGGCGTCCTTGACGTTCGGTTCAAGGTGAAACAGCGTGTTGCCGAAGCGAGCGTGGCGCTGGCGGGTGAGCTCCGCGGCAGAAGTAGACAAGGCCTTGCCGTCCCGCGGGGAGCGCGTGCCGTGGAGTGTGTCTTCCAGTTTCTGGTAGAGCTTTTTATCGCCGGCAACGAGACGAAGGTCCAGCAGAGCGAGTCCGCCTTCCGGGTCACCGGCGCTGTAGCGGTCGCACTCGGCCATCGTCCGGGTGGCCGCGGCGACCCGCAGACCGCAGTCCCAGAGTGCCTGCGTGATGCCGCGAATGCAGCTTGTTATCTCGGCGGCGGCGGCCTTCTCGGTGCAGAACAGAAGATCGATATCGGAGAAGGGAAAGAGGTGTCTGCGTCCGTAGCCCCCCACAGCAACGACGGCGAGACCTGTGCTGAGCCGGCTCTGCGCCGGGTTGAGCGCCGGGCTGTGCGTCGGGCTCTGCGCCGGGACGGCTTCAGCCCACAACGCCCGCAACAGGGCATCCACCGCCTCCGTGCGGCCATGCACCGCAGCGATGCCGTCGCCATCGCGTGTAAACCGGTCGCGCAGCTCTGCGAGGTGCCGGTCGTAGCCGGCGCGCAGGACGCTACCGCTCTGGTCGTCGCCGTCGTGAGTGGGCATGGGCGGGGCTCACAGGGCGATGTCGCCGCGTTCGTCGTTGCGGATGCGAATGGCCTCGTCGATGCGCGACAGAAAGATCTTGCCGTCGCCGATACGGCCGGTACGCGCGGCGGTGATGATGGCCTGCACGGCCCGGTCGACCATGTCGTCTGTGACTACGAGCTCGAGCTTGATCTTGGGCAGCAGGTCCACGGCATACTCGCGCCCGCGGTAGAACTCGGTGTGACCCTTTTGGCGGCCGTGACCTCGGGCCTCAAAGATGGTCATGCCGGAGACGCCGGCCTCCACCAGCGCGTCTTTCACGGCGTCCAGCCTTGAGGGCTGAATGATTGCTTCAATCTTCTGCATTGCAGACTCCTGTGCTGCTGAGGAGGGCATGGCTGGTCACCAGCCGACCCTCCACTTTGCTGCGCGATGGCCAACCCTAAACAACGAGCAGAGCTGGCTACGCCGCTTCCCAATCGTAGCCCTCTTCACCATGCTGGCTTAGATCCAGGCCCGTACGTTCGTCTTCTTCGCTGACCCGTAGCCCGATGAGCTTATCGACCACAAACAGGATGAGCAAGGTCCCCACAAGCGAGAGGCCCCAGGCGATGGCCACGCCAATCAGCTGATTGATCACCTGACCGTGGTTGCCTTCGAAGAAGCCGGTGGGTTTGTCTTTGCCGAGCAGCGGGTTGATGGCGGAGTTGGCGAATAGCCCGGTAAGCACCGCGCCGATGGTGCCGCCCGCGCCGTGCACGCCGAAAGCATCAAGGGAGTCGTCGTAGCCGAAGACGTTCTTGACCTTGACGACCATAAGAAAACAGCAGACCCCGGTGATCAGCCCGATCCATAGCGCGCCCATGGGCGTGACAAAGCCCGAGGCCGGCGTGATGCCCACCAAACCGGCAACCGCGCCGGAGATCCCCCCTAGGGCCGAGGGCTTGCCGTTGCGGATCCATTCCGCGGCCATCCAACCCAGCGCGGCGGTGGCTGCCGCGAAATGGGTGTTGACAAAGGCCGAGGTGGCCAGACCGCTGGCCCCGAGCGCCGAACCCGCGTTGAAGCCGAACCAGCCCACCCAAAGAAGGCACGCCCCGATGAAGCTGAGCACCACCGAATGAGGCGGCATCGCCTTTTGCGGGTAGCCCAGCCGCTTGCCGAGGTACAGCGCGGTGACCAGTGCGCTGACGCCCGAGGTCACGTGAACAACCGTTCCCCCGGCGAAGTCCAGGCAAGGGAACCGGCCGCCCAGCGCGGCGTTCAGCAGCCCGTGTTTACCCCAAACCATGTGGGCCATCGGCGAATACACGAACAGCGCCCAAAGCACCAGGAAGGCCAGCATCGCTGAAAATTTCATACGTTCGGCAAACGCACCCGAGATCAGCGCGGGCGTGATGATGGCAAACATCAACTGGTACACCATGAAGGTTTGGAGCGGGATGGTCGCCGCATAGTCCTTGTCCGGCGTAAGGCCCACGCCGTGCAGGAAGGCGTTATGGAGGTTTCCGATGAAGGCGTTGCCGTCGCCAAAAGCCAGGGAGTAGCTGATCAGCGCCCACAGCACCGTGATGACCGCCATCATGGCGAAGGTCTGCATCATGGTGCCGAGAATGTTCTTGCGGCGCACCAGGCCCCCATAGAAGAGAGCCAATCCCGGGCCGCTCATCATGAGCACAAGCGCGGCCGAGGTGAGCATCCAGGCGTTGTCTCCGGCTGACTGGGCGTTGGCGATGGCGAGGGCGTTGTCGGCGGCGGTCTTCTCGAGCGTAGCGAGCCGGTCTGTGGTGGGCGTCGCGGGCATCTGCGCCAGGGCCGCACCTGCAGTGAACAGCGTGCACAGCAGAACTACCAGCCAACTCGCCCTGAAGGGGAAACGGCGGAGAGTCCGCCAACAACCTGTAACCAGGTGCATGCCCACAGTCCTTTCGCGTTCGAGAGGTCAGAAGAGACAGAAATTCCTGCGTCCACGCTATTGCGTGGCCACCGGACTTCTCGCATTCACGTGCTGCAAGAAGGTCAAATTTGGTGCATTTCGGTCTACTGTACAACAGCTTCCCGGAACCGGAACGGAATTGGCGCAGAGCCCGGGCGAGCGGTTAGGCTTGGGGAATGTCTGAGCCGGTTACGCCCGTTCCCTCCCACGCTTCTGAAGCCGTGCACACCCGCTGGGCGGACGTGCCCGTGGAAACAATGAACCCGCTGCTTTCAAGGGCGTTCCTCACCGGGTCGCAGGCAATGCTTGCGCGGATCGAGCTGAAGAAGGGCTGTGCCGTTCCACGGCATAGTCATCCGAATGAGCAAATTGCCTGGATCGTGGAAGGTGCACTTCTGTTCACTCTGGGAGGCGACGGTGCGGAAAAGCGAGTGACCGTGCGGGCCGGTGAGGTGCTAGTCATCCCTGGCGGTCTGCCCCATGCTGCCGAGGCGCTGGAAGATACTGTGGACTTCGACATCTTCGCCCCGCCCCGGCAGGATTGGCTCACGAACGACGATGCGTATCTCCGCTAAGCGGGCGAAGTTGTTCCGAAATGGCGCTTGGGTCGCCTGCCGCATCCCAAAATGGGAAGAGAAAGCGAATCAACCCCGATGCGCCCGCGCATTTCGGGGATGCTTTGCTTTAACCTGTCTTAGGATCTTCAAGGGGTGCGATGCGTCTGTTTTCTTGGTTGCGGCTCGGCTGTGGTGTGTTTGCCGCCGGTCTGATTGCCGGGGCGGCCAGGGCCGCGACATGGTACCCTCTGGGGCCTTATGGCGGAAGTGCGCGGTCGTTGGCGGCCGACCCTGCCGATTCCCGCCACCTCTTCTTAGGGACAGGGACGGGCTGGATCTACGATTCGCGCGACGGTGGCGAGCATTGGAATCGCGTTGCGCAAATCAGCAAGCGGAACGACCTGGTCCTAGACCATATTGTGGTGGATCAGGACAATCCCAAGCGGTTGATCGTCGCCGCGTATACCGTGGACCACATCGGCGGCGGCGTCTTTGTGAGCGACGACTACGGCAAGAACTGGTACAGCCAGGCGGAGATGCGCGGACAATCCGTTCGCGCCCTGACTCGTTCGACCTCCGATCCGAAAGCGCTTATTGCCGGGACCTTGCGGGGCATCTACCGCAGCCCCGATAACGGCGTGCATTGGAAGCAAATTAGCCCCGAGGGAAGCTCCGAAATCAAGGAAGTTCAATCCATCGCAGTAGATCCCGCAGACCCCAATGTGATCTACGCGGGCACCTGGCATCTGCCGTGGAAGACCACTGACGGTGGCGCAACGTGGGCCAACATCAAACAGGGAATTATCGACGACTCGGATGTGTTTTCGATCATCGTCGACCCAAAAGACCCGAAGACGGTCTATGCCAGCGCGTGCTCGGGCATCTACAAGAGCCAGGATGCGGGCGAGCTCTTTCACAAGGTGCAGGGCATTCCGTCCGCCGCGCGGCGAACGCGCACCCTTGAGCAGGATCCTACCAACCTGAACGTCGTCTTTGCGGGAACCACCGAAGGCCTGTACCGCACCGAAGATGCTGGAGCGCACTGGGAACGCTTGACGCCCGACGATGTGATCGTGAACGACGTGTACGTGGATCCATCCAATGCCAAACACGTCCTGATCGCGACGGATCGTGGTGGGGTGTACCGCAGCGAAGACGCCGGCGCAACCTTTGAAGCCTCAAACGATGGGTTTTCGACCCGTCAGGTAACGGCCTACACCGCAGATGCACAGAAGTCCGGAACCGTGTACGTGGGCGTAGTGAATGACAAGGCTACGGGCGGCGTCTTTGAAAGCGCGGATGGCGGAGTGAGGTGGCAGCAGCAAAGTGAAGGTCTGGGCGGTCGCGATGTGTTTAGTTTGCTCTCGCTGGAGAACGGGACATTGCTCGCCGGTACAGGTCACGGGATCTTTCGGCTGCATGAAGGAACGTGGGCCGATTCAAGTGCGCTCGACGGAGCTCCGGTGGTCAATAGGCCCGAAAAAGAGACCCGGGCGAATGTCGTTCTGCCGGCACCGACACGCCTGACGCCACGGGCGCCGAACCCGCACAGCGGGGCGGGAACGGCACCAACGAAGGGTCGAAAGGCGCCGGTAAAGCGGTCCCTGGCAACCGTTAAAGGAAGAGGCACCCCGCCAAGCCGGCCCAGGTTCGCCAGGCGTGCGGCTTTGAACCGTACCCCGGGACGGCACGGCGCCCACCTGGTGCTCGCGAAAGGTCGCCTCAAGCCGGCAGCGCGTTCACAACACGCTTTGCCAAAGCAGGCCGGGCACTCGAGCCCGCCGCCTCCTGCGGGAAGCAAGGCGGTTCCCGCTAAGGCGGCAGTGCCGGATAGACTGGATGCGGTTGTGTATGCGATGACCCGTTCCGGAGATGTGCTGCTCGCCGGGACCTCTTCTGGCCTGCTGCGTTCGGCTGACCAGGGCGAGCATTGGACAGCGATCGGCTCGCTCGCGATGCCGGATGTGCACTCCGTGTCTGCGCTGAACCCCACCAAGGACAGTACCGACGCTCCTGCGTCAATGGTTCTGGCGGCGAGCTTGCAGCGACTGGCGCTCTCGCCCGATGGCGGCGCGACATGGGATACGGTTGCCCTGCCCGCCGATCTGACGCAGATTGGGGCGGCTGTGGTGGACGGGGACAAGAACCTCTGGGTTGGCGGCCGTGAGGGAGTTTGGTTTTCCAGTGATTACGGTGCTACGTGGAAGACGCTTCACAATCTGTTCCTTACCGACGTCGACAGCCTGTACTTCGACCCAAATGGGCGCCGAGTGCTGGTCACGGCCTCCAACTCGCCGGTCGCGTTCAGCGTCACCTTGGGCGAACACAAGGTCAGCTACTGGGACACGGGCTGGAATCTGCGCTTTGTGCGACCGGTCGGCGATCATCTGATTGGAGCGACCCTCTTCGATGGTGTCATTGTTCAGCCGAAGATGGTTGATTCCTCGGAACCTGCTACGACCGCGGGCAAGTAGGGCGCATCCACGCCCGAGGTCTAGAATCGAATGTGTATGAGCACCGTCCCGAAGCCCCGCCACGGATTTCAGACCGACGACCGCGCACTCGTGCCCCTCGCGGACAAGGTAGAACGTGGCGAACGCTTGAACTTTGACGATGGTTTGGCGCTTTACCGCAGTGGTGACGTGCTAGCGGTCGGCTGGATGGCAAACCTGGTCCGTGAGCGCCTTCACGGGGATCTGGCGTACTTCAACGTCAACCGCCACATCAACCCTACCAACGTGTGTGTGGCTTCCTGCCGATTGTGCGCCTTTGGTCGCAAAAAGGGCGCGGCGGATACTTACACCATGGCGCTCGAAGAGGCGTGGGATACCGCGGGCCGGGGCCTCACGGAAGCGGTCACCGAGTTTCACATTGTGGGCGGCCTGCATCCGGATCTGCCCTTCGATTACTTTATGGATTTGGTGAGCGGCTTGAAGGAGCGCTACCCTCAGGTACACATCAAGGCGTTCACGATGGTGGAGGTCGCCTTCTTCGCCAAGCGTGGCAAGATGACCATCGCCCAGGTGCTCGAGCGCATGAAGGCAGCCGGGGTCGATTCCTGCCCTGGCGGTGGCGCGGAAATCTTTGCCGAAAGGGTGCGGGCCATCATCTGCGACCACAAGATCGATGGCTCAGAATGGCTGGAAACAGCGCGTCTCGCGCACAAAGCCGGATTGCGGTCGAACGCCACGATGCTCTACGGTCACATCGAGACTGACGAAGACCGCGTCGATCACCTGTTGAAGCTCCGGGACGTACAGGACGATACGGGCGGCTTCCAGACGTTCATCCCGCTCAGCTTCCATCCCGACAACACCGCGCTTGGCCACCTTCCCAAATCGACAGGCATGCAGGACATCAAGCAGATCGCGGTCAGCCGGCTACTGCTTGACAACTTCGCCCACATCAAGAGCTACTGGCAGATGGTCACGCCGAAGATGGCGCAAATTGCTCTCCGTTTCGGGGCGGACGACATCGATGGCACGGTCATCGAGGAAAAGATCTACCACGATGCAGGCGCAAAGACCCCGCAGGGCATGCGGCGCCGCGATCTCGAGCGCCTGATCACTGAAGCGGGTCGCATCCCGTTTGAGCGCGACACACTCTACCGCGCCGTGACCCGCAGCGAGGACAGTTTTACCGTAGCGGTGTAAGCTATCACGCATCGGGCCTACAACCAGAGGTGCTGGCCTTCCCGCGCCGGTTTCATGAGAGCCGGAGACAGCGATCCCGCGTCACGATTTTGGCGAATTCGCGACTGTCAAGTTCGGCCAGCATCACCTCGGATTACGACGTAGTGGTGCTCTTCCACGAACTTCCTGAAGGCGCCCTGGCGGGAGATGGTACGTTTTGAGGGCAACCTGATCGAGGTCTTTGCGCACGATCTGGACACCCTGGGCTAGTCTTGCATTTACATCGAGCGACCATCCGGTCTGCCGGCGTTGGCCGATATGGTGTGCACGGGCAAGCCGTTCAGGTGGACGACCCGGACCTGCTTGCGAGTGCGCGGGACATTGTCTTGCGGTTTCTTGACGCTGGGCCATCTGCCCTTCCGCCCGAAGCTGTGGAGAGCCGGTGCTACGCGATCACGGAGATGGCCGAGGCGCTTAGAGGCACTCAGGACAGCGCGCAGCACATTGCGATCGGCGCGGCCCTGTATGGCGCCCTGGTCGACTTCTATTTGCGCGGTCATGATAGTTGGAGTGCAGCCGCGAAATCAGCCCCCGCAGCTCTGCGCAACCGTGATGCAAGGCTCGAGGCCCAGTGTACCGCGGCATTTGAGCGACTTTACCGGGACGGTGATGGAGAGGATCTCCAGGCACTAATCGATGCGGTTCTCCTTCCTTAGGGGTTCCGCCAGACAGCGCCACGGTCCTGGCGACTTACGCCGTAGGGCTCTGTGAACCGCCGAAGGTCTACTTCGCAAAAAGCTGGCTCAGGTCCGCGAACGCCTTGAACTCCAGTGCATTGCCGGCGGGGTCCAAGAAGAACATAGTGGATTGTTCGCCGACTTCGCCCTTGAAGCGGGTGTAGGGCTCGATGACGAAGCGTACGCCTGCAGCACGAACGCGTTCGGCGAGGGCCTCCCAATCCGACTGGGCGAGAATGACGCCAAAGTGCGGGACAGGGACGTCGTGTCCGTCTACGGGGTTGCTGTGGAGCGAGTCGTTTGCAGCGGGCCTGGGTTTGTAGTGAGCGACGATCTGGTGTCCGAACAGGTCAAAGTCGATCCAGTGCGCGGCACTCCGACCCTCAGGCAGGCCCAGCACTGCGCCATAAAAGTGGCGAGCAGCCTCAAGGTCGTCGACGGGAAAGGCGATATGAAAGGGCCGGAGTAATGAGTCAGATTGGGCGACAGACATGCACCCATGCTAGCAAGGCAGCCGACCTCCGGGCGGAAAGCTAAGTGACCAGAAACGGGCCACTTCAGTAACGGTACGAACACGTTCGAAGGGCTAAAAGAACTTTCGTGGGATACCCGTACGCCATAGCGAGCCGATGAGATGAGAGTGGAAAAGATGCGTTGCACACCGACACTGTGTGCACGGAAAAGGTGAGTCGTGATTAAGATCATCCTCGCGGATAATCAGGCAGTTTTTCGGGCTGGAGCGGCTCGTGTGTTGGCGCACGAGAACGATATCAAGGTCATGGGAGAGTGCACCGAGGTTCCGCGGCTGAAAGAACTCGTCGGCTCCGTGCAAAGCCCGATCGTGATGATACCTACGAGTTTGACGTCCGACCTCACCGGTGTGCTGGACTGGGTGCACGGTGAAGGCGGCCGCGCCGTGGTGATCCTGGAACACGGGATCACGTTGCCGGACGGTATGGCACGTCAGGCAGATGGATTTGTGACCCGGGCCGTCACCGGACCGCAACTGATCGAGACCTTGCGGCGTGTTTCAGCGGGTGAGCGAGTGCCGCAGCGTTCCACGGTAAGCACGATGCCTTCGCCCGACCACGCAGGCGCGCAGGTAGTGAAGCGGCTAACGCCGAAGGAATTGCAGATCGTCGCCTTGGTGTCAGAAGGTGCGAAAAACCGCGAGATTGCGCTGCGGCTAGGGACCAAAGAACAGGTCGTAAAGAACTACCTGCGCAGCATCTACGACAAAGTCGGCGTCTCGGACCGGCTTGAACTGGCGCTGTATACGGTGCATCATCGCACGCTGGCGGAGGCGGTGGAGCGGGTACGGGCTACGCTGGTAAAGACGGCTTAAAGGGCGAAGTGCGGGGTTCCCTCGTTTGCTGAGGACGAGGTTCCGGGCAGGGCGCGTACTGGGAGCGGTCCTCAAATCCCCATGCGTTGCTCCTGTTGTTCCGCCGCTTCGGAAAGAAAACCGCGTTTCTCTGCGATGGATTTTCCCTGGGTGAAGAGCAAAAGGTAGTCGGGACCCCCTGCTTTGGAGTCAGTACCGCTCATATTGAAGCCGCCAAAGGGATGAGCGCCGACCATGGCGCCTGTGCATTTGCGGTTTAAGTAGAGGTTGCCCACTTGGAAGCTTTCTGCAGCCAGGTTCAGCTTGGCGCGATTGCCGGAGTACACGGCGCCTGTCAGGCCGTACTCGGTATCGTTGGCGATCTGCAGGGCATGGTCGAAGCTCCTGGCACGGATGACGGAGAGGACCGGACCGAAGATCTCTTCCTGAGCGAGCGGGGAGGTTGGTTGGATGTCGGCAAAAACGGTCGGTGCGATGAAGTATCCACCATCTGCGGCAGGAACCTCTTCACCCCCGTTCAGCAGACGGCCCTCCGATTTACCCAGCTCGATGTAGCTCCGAACGCGGTTCACGGCGGCTGGATTGATCACTGGGCCGGCAAAGTGGTTACCGGCCGGATCGCCCACCTGAATGCTGGCCACGCGTTCGCGCAGGCGCTCGCAGAAAGCATCGTAGATCGGATCTTCCACGATCGCACGAGAGCAAGCCGAACATTTCTGCCCATTAAAGCCGAAGGCGGAGGCGGCCACGCCTTCAACGGCTGCGTCGATATCGGCGTCCGCGGAGACGATGATCGCATCCTTTCCGCCGAGTTCCAGGATGGTCCGGCGGATGAAGTGCTGGCCGGGCTGGGTGCGGGCGGCGCGCTCGTGAATCTCCAGACCCACCTTCTTGGATCCCGTGAAGGCGATGAAGCGCACCTGGGGATGCTCGACAATGGCGCGGCCGAGCTCGGGACCGCCCTGGAGTAGATTCACCACACCTGACGGCATGCCGGCGTGCTCAAGGAGCGCGAGGAAACGGGCGGCGATGGTGGGTGCATCGGGGGATGGTTTGAGCACGACCGTGTTGCCAGTGACAATGGCCGCTGTGGTCATGCCGGCCATGATGGCGAGCGGGAAGTTCCAGGGCGGGATCACCGCTCCGACGCCGAGCGGAAGATAGCGGAGCTGATTGCGCTCGCCGGGAAACTGGATCGGGGTTGTAGCGGTGTCCAGCTTGAGCGCTTCGCGAGCATAGAACTCGAGGAAGTCGATGCACTCGCCGACATCGGCATCGGCCTCCGCCCAATTTTTGCCGACCTCGAGGGTGAGCCAGGCGCAGAGATCAAGATGCTGCTCGCGGACAAGCTGCGCGGTGCGAAGGAGAAGGCCGGCGCGCTCGGAGACCGGTGTGCGGCTCCAGGCGGGGAAGGCCTGCTGAGCCGCGTGGACGGCGTCGTTGGCCAGCGCGGGGGGAGCGCTGAAGTGCATGCCGACGGTCTCGGCAGGTCGCGCGGGATTGACGGAAGCGAAGGGCTCACCTTGCCGGATATGGTGCCCGCCGATAACCAGGTCATAGCTCCGGTTGAGCTCGGAGCGGACGCGGTCGAGCGCGGCGCGCATTGCCCGCTGATTCTCGGACGTGGAGAAGTCCGTAAACGGCTCGTTCTTGAAGGATGGCAGGTGTGCGAGGTCCATGGGGCAAGGCCTTTCAGAAAGGTGTGCGCTCCTTAGAGTAACTGGGTTCGGCCGCGCGATGCTGCTGGGGACCACCCCCCGGGGTACCTTTGCGCAAAGTGCGTTCGATAAGGGACTTCGTGGGGTACTCGCGGTTTGGCCAGGTAGTAAGTGTTCAGGGCGCGGGTGCGCGCCGTTAATCTCGCTTGGGACCCTACTGGTGAGAGGGATCTAAGTTGCGCAGGCAGGCATTGCCGAAGCGGTGGCCGTCGGTGCAGTCTGGCGGCACAGGACGGCCCGATCGCTGGAGCGATCGGTTTTCGTCATGTCGACGTTCTAAGTGTAGAAGGTCCGTGTGATTAGCACGGCAGGAGCACCGGAGAGGCCAGAAGCAACGGCAGGGCCTGAACAAAGGGCAGAGGCAACGCTTCCAACTGGTTCGTTGTGGGGTGGCGATCCCTAGCGTGGCGAGAGTTAGGGCTGAAACACCAGCTCACAACGCCCGGAGTGGCAGTTCAGCGTACCGGTGCGCACGAGAAGCGCCTCTGAAGCGGGCGGGAAGAAAGTGTGCGGTAGTTTCGCTTCTTTCAATAACTCTGCGCCGCCCTGCACCGTTTTGCTCCCGGTTGGCTCCGCCCGCTTGACCCCTGTTGCCGAAAGCAGCAGCTTGTATTCGGCCACACCGTCGTGGCCGGCTGCCGAGGGAAGTGGAAGGATGCGCAGGGCCTGCAACTCCGGTCGGCCGCCGCCGGGCCCTTCTTTGCCGCCCAGTTTTTCGATGCGACGGTTCAACTCGGCTTGAGCGGGCGTGGTATCCGCTCTTCGGACCCCCATCGCGTCGAAGGGAGGGATGGTGGCGAGCGCCAACCGGTAGGAGCTGAGAGCGGAGATCCTGTTGCCCTGGGCGAGGTACACGTCGCCAAGATGCTGACCGACCTCTGCATCCGGAGCGTAGAGCCAGCGTGCCTGGATATAGGGCTCGGCGTCGTTCACTTTGCCCTCGCGGTAGAGTATCCAGCCCAAGGTGTCCCAAGCGGCTGCGAGTAGCCGACTCTTGGCCTGGAGCATGGGTAGGGACTCGTCCAGAGTCCATGCCCGGGTCTCGGCGGTGAGTTTGTCGAGGACCTGCCGCTGCGTGTTTTCAGCGAGCGCAAGATTCTGATTGGCTTCGGCCAGCGCAAAGGCTGTGCTGTTCATCACTGAGAGATCGGTGGTGTTTCCGAGCAGGGCTGCGGCGGTAGCCGCTCCTTTCTCTGGCTCACCACCAAGGAGTTGGGCCTGCGCCACCGCGAACTGGACTGTGGTGTTGGTTTGCACACTTTCGGGCAAGCGGGCCAGGGCGGCGGTCGCGGCTGCATCCGCTTCCGTGTTTCGATGAAGAAACAAGAGAGTCATGATGAGAGCGGTCGCAGAATTCGGATCTTGTGGGGCCTGCTCGACGTAGTTTTTCAAGGTGGAAAGCGCACCCTCGGGATCGCCCGTCATGACCTGGAGTTGGCTAAGGGACCCGTAGGCCCACAGGCTATCGGGGTACCGCTTGAGCTCTTTTTTGTAGAGCTGGAGCGCTTCGACGTGATTGCCGCGCCGAAAGGCGATCCAGCCGTAGTCACCCCAAAGATTCCGTTGGTTAGGATCTCGAGCTTTGGCTTTATCCAGCAGAGCGGCACCTTCATCGAGCTTGTTGGCCTGGATTGCCTTATAGGCTTCGGCGATCAGGCGAAGCGACTCCGCATCGGCGTTTGCCGGTGCAGGCGTTTTCGCAGTCGGCGTGATACCGGCCTTTTCAGCGCCGGGTTGCCGAAGCTGTACGTAGGGATCGCTGCCGAGACCTATCTCGTCGGTCCACTTTTTGTAGCGCTTCCAGTCAGCCTGGGGAACTTCTTTCTTGAGCAAGGCCCAGTGACGTTCCGCAAACAAGGAACCCTTTTCGTAGTGAAAAGCGAGATCGTAGATGCCGAACTCAGACTTTGCATGAACGGCCTCCGGCAGCTCAGCCGACCAGCCGGCAGGAAGCTTCAGTTCGGCAGTAGCCGTGACATCGCGGGCACCCAACAGCTCAACGCTGCCGACCGGAGGTTCCTTTTCCTCGATACGAGGCAAAAGAACCATCATGACTTGTGGGACGGTACGCAGGTTCTCCCAGTCGTTTCCTGCCTTTTCCCGGTGGTAGTCCCACTCCATGACAAGGGGCTGGGTGGTGTCGTCGGTATGGAGAAAATGGGCGTGGCTGACGGTACCGCCGAAGCCCAGATTCGCGACAAGACCCTGGGTGAGTTCGTCATACTGCGCTGGGGTGATCTGGCGCAGGACGGCGCGCACGAGCAGTTCCTCATCGCCACGCTGGGCAAGGGTGAAGTGGGATTCGGAGGCCCCGTCCTTGTCGATGGCGCCGACCGCGGTCATCTTCTGGAAGGTAGGGAAAGGGGGATCCGCAGGGGTTCGTTCCACGACCGCTGGGCCGGGCGTCGTAACCACCAGAGCCTGTTTGTCGCGGAGCGTAGCCACCATCATGCGGTAGGGCGCCACCTCCTCTGTTGCATCGAGCCACACGTCCTGCCTGTCGACAAGGACGTGCGTGATGAGGTGGTTGAAGGAGTCCGGCGAGGGGACGGCATCGTTGAAACGGATGCCGCTGCCGATCAGGACGGCATCTGGATGCAGGCCGAGGGCAGTGAGCATGGCGGCGAGCAGGGTGTGTTTGTCTTTGCAATCGCCATATTGGTTGTCAAGAACCGCGCTGGCCTGATGCGGTTGGTAGCGCCCGATGCCGAGGTCCACGCCGATATAATGGATCTGGCCGGAGACATAGCCGTATACGGCCCGTACCTTTTCGTCGAGCGTCGCCTTTCCGGCGGTAAGTTCGGTGACCTTTGCGGCGATGGCAACGTCGGGCTGGTCGCGACCGTTCTCGAGCGAGCCGTACCATGCGCCTACGGCAGCCCAGTCGGGAAAACTGGTCCAGGCGATGTCCGGCAGCTTACCCTGCGTGGCATTGAGCTCTTCGGCGGGGGTGAGCACCAGTTTGGCCTTCGCCTTCTTGGCTGCGTCCGCTTCCGGACCGACCGTTGGAGCGAGAGAGGATGTCGTCCAGCGGAAAACCTTCTGTCCGCCTTCGGTGGAGACCACTGCCTCCAGTTTGTTGGCTGGATTGGTCCAGACAGTGACGGGGCGCTTGGTGGGCAGGCGTAGTTCGATGGTTTCGGAGAGGATGACGGCATCGGTGGCCAGATCCTGATGTCCCCAGAACGCGCCGGGACTCTCGGCCTTGAACCGGTCTACATGGACCTGCCACTCAAGGACGTCACCGACCCGAAGACTCTTGATGGGCAGTTGCTGCTGTTTCAGGTCGCTGTAAAGCGGAGCGGCCTGGGTGACGGGGGCAGGCTGCTCGAAGGAGGCGTCCGGCGCGGTTTCGACCACAGTTCCATCCGGATGGCGAACGTGGGCATAGCGGAAGGAGACCCGCTCCGAGGCGCTCGCGAAGGGAACGGCAATGACGCTGAAGGAACGGAGCGCGGCCTCGGATTGGATGGCGATGGCGAAGCTCTGTTCGCGGAAACCGGTGCCGTCCTCATTGAAGCTGAAGATGGACTGCCATTGCTGGACCACGAAGGGCTCAGCCGCCAGGGCGGCCTTTGTGGGAGTGACTGTGTTCCTGGGGTCAGCAGGCGCGGCAGTGAGAGGCGTTCCTGCGAAGAACGCAAAAAGCGCACAAAGCACGACGCACGTCCGGAAGACATGCCCTGGGGAAGAGCCTCGCATAAACGTGTCTGCTGTATATCAGAACCATCAGGCCACCGTCTGCGTCGATTTCGGTGGATGACCCGAAAGACGTAGGCCGGGTTTCCCGATTTGGGAAAGCTTTCACTGCGTGCTTCGCGCTCGGGTCGAGAAGACGGTTTCCGGGAGGGGGCAAACGCAGATTCCCTTTGGGAATGACAACCAGAAAGGCAACGGCAACTGCGAGGGCTAGGTGGTGAGTTGTTCCGTCTGCTGGGACATTTGGGCGGTGCGCTCGAGTTTGTCCCAGTTGAAGGGCTTGCCGTCGATGGCGCGCTTTACGGTCTTGATGAGGACCCAGCTGAAGAGCTGGCGATAGGTGAAGCGTTGAATCCAGATGTGGACCAGGAGCCAGGCGTCGCCTTTGCTGGCGGGGTGCTTGCGTTCCAGTAGGAAGGCGAGGGCGGAGGCGGCGAAGTCGATGAGGAGAAAGGTGAGGAAGAAGGTGAGGAGCTTGTAAAGGTCGGCGGTGTTGGCGGCTTCGGGGTGGAAGTGCTTGTCGATGAAGTAATGGATGATGCCGAAGACGAAGAAGAGGTCAATGAGCGGCGAGACGAGGGGGAGCAGGACCTGGAAGATGAGGATGTTGGGGAGGGCGAAGAGGCCCATGGCGGGGCGATTGCGGGCGGCGGCCTTGTGTTTGAAGATGGCTTGCAGAATGCCAAAGCTCCAGCGGAAGCGCTGGCGGGCGAGGCCGTTGGCATTGACGGGGGCCTCGGTGAAGGCGAGGGCCTGGTCCTCGTAGATAACGGCATAGCCCTGTTCGAGCAGGTTCATGGTGAGGTCGGCGTCTTCGGCGACGGTGTCGGGGGCATAGCCTCCGCCGGCTTTGACGGCGGCGGTGCGCCAGGCCCCGATGGCGCCGGGAACAACCATAACTACGTCGAATAAATCCAAAGCCCGGCGCTCGAAGTTTTGGCTCGTGATGTATTCGAGGGCCTGCCAGCGGGTCCACAGGTTGACGCGATTGCCGACTTTGGCGTTGCCGGCGACAGCGCCGATGTGCGGGTTGGCAAAGTGGCAGACGAGGCGTGAGATGGCGTCGTGGGCGATGACGCCGTCGGCGTCGATGCCGATATAGATGGGCTCCTCGGCGGCGTCGATGTGTTCGAGGGCGAAGTTAAGAGCTTCGGCTTTGCCGCCGTTGGGTTTGGTGAGGACGGTGACGCGCCCTTCGGCGTCCCGCTTTTTTGCGGTCGCGGTGGCGATGTCGAAGGTGGCGTCCTTGCTGCCGTCGTCAATGACGACGATGCGTAGGTTTTTGTAGGTGGACATGAGCACCGAGCGGATCGTGCGCTCGATGACTTTTTCTTCGTTGTAGGCGGGGATCAGAACGGCGACTTTGGGCGCGAAGTCGGGTCCTGCGAAGTTCTTGCGTCGGCGCAGGCGATCGATCAGGGCGCAGAGGCCGATGATGAGGAGCCGGGCGCTCATGAGGACGTCGCCGACGAAGAAGACGAGGAAGACAACGTGGTTGAAGAAGCCGATGAAGAAGAACGCGACGGAGTCGACGAGCGCCGTGCGGCGCTGGCGGGAGGTGAGCGGCGGCATGACCTGGTCGCGGGTTTTGCCCACCAGTTGCGAGACGGGGACGATCTCGTAGCCTTGGGCGCGGAGGGCCTGAATGAGGACAGGGAGGGCAGCCACGGTGGCGGAGCGGTCGCCGCCGCCGTCGTGCATGAGGATGACGGAGCCGCGCATCCAGGGCTTGGTGTCGGCGTCTTTGATCTGCTGGAAGACGCTCCCTACGATCTCCTGGGGGGATTTGCGGGGATGCTCGTCCCAATCGTTGGTGTCAATCTTGTCGCCGACGATGACGTAGCCGTGCGATTCGATGTGGTAGATGGGCGCGGCCTGATCGTTGGTGTCGGGCTCCTGATCGATGGAGTAGGGCGGCCGGAAGTAGACGGGCTGCACACCGAGCTTGGCGGCGAAGAGGCGCTCGGTGGCGTTGAGCTGGAGATCGACGGAACGCTCGGAGATGTCGGAGATATCGGGGTGCGTGAAGGTGTGGTTGCCGATCTCATGGCCTTCGCGGAAGACGCGCTGCATGACGCCGACGTTGTCCTGGGCGACCTCGCCGATCATGAAGAAGGTGCCCTTGACGTTGAACCGCTTCAGGATGTCGAGAACCTTGGGAGTCCAGGTGGGGTCGGGGCCGTCGTCAAATGAGATGGCGACCTGTTTGGGATGGTAGCCGTACTGCGAGACGGTGTAGGGCAGCGGGTAGCTGTCCATGGTCTCGTTGACGATGGAGAGGAACTGCGGGGGGATGGTCTTGTCGTCGTCGAGCTCGAGGGTGCGGCGGCCATTCTGCGGCAGGCCGGTGACGCGGAGGATGTCCCCGTCGCCCTCGGTGTCGACGTCCTGGCCGGGCGAGACGTTGGCGAGTTGCGGGACGAGTGCGTTGTTGAGGGGGTTGTCCCAGATGCGCCAGAGCGAGTCGTCTTCAAAGCCGAGGCGCCAAAGGGCGAAGGTTTGCAGGCCGAGCGCGCGGGCCACACGCATCTGGTTCAGCGCCGTAACGGCGTCGAGGAACCAGATCTGGTGGCGGGCTTTGGCATCCTCGTCGTCGTAGGCGAAGTGCGGGTTGAGGGACGTGTCGTCGAGCTCGATTTTGGCTTCGGCGTCGGAGGCGCGCTGCCAGGCGTCCTGAGTGGAGATCATGGTCACGCCGGCAACGTCGTCGAGGGTTTCGGGCCTGGGTTGGGTGGTTTGCGCGGGCGCGCGGCGTGGGCGCTTTGCGTTGGCGCTTCGCTTGGTC
Organism: uncultured Acidobacteriaceae bacterium; assembly: GCA_964250995.1. Lineage (GTDB taxonomy): Bacteria > Acidobacteriota > Terriglobia > Terriglobales > Acidobacteriaceae > Granulicella. Next base: position 2,130 of record CAXUIF010000012.1, on the reverse strand, counting down.
CCGGTTGAGGGCGCGGTCGGGGGCGGTGACGGCAGCGGCAGGGCAGGCTCGTAGCCGTAGTTGCCGACGGCGCAAAAGATCTTCTGCCGAGCCACGAGCTTCATCACCGCCTTGAGGTTATCGTCAAACCAATTTTGGGAGGCGACCGGGCCGGAGATAGAGTCGGTCTGGTGTTCGCCGAAGTTCATCAGCACCAGGCCGTCCGTCTTCGCGGCGAGGAAAGCGAGATCGTAGCCGGTGTTGCCCACGGGAACGGTGATATAGAGCTTCAGGTTGCGTGCGTGGAAGTCATCGGAAAGCGTCTGCACCAGGGCTCCGTACCCGGGGAGGGCGGCCGTGGGCAGGGCCTGGAAGCTAAGAATCAGGCCGCGGTAGCGGGTGTTGGCGGCCAGCAGGCGATCGATCTGCGCGACGAAGTTAGCGCGACCTCCGGGATTGCTGAGGAAGGGGCCGGCCGGCGCAAAGGTATTGGTCAGGGCGTTGTAGTTGTTGACCAGAGGAAAGATTTCAGTGTCTTCCTTAGCCGCGGTGATGGTCTTGACGACCTTGTTTTCGCGGTCAACGCCGTGGACGCCCGCGTTGTCAACGACAGGGAAGGGCGTGTTGTCCGAGGAGTAGGCGGTCAGCGAGCCATCGGGGCCGAGCACATGGAGCCACTCGGGGAAGAGAATGTCGATCTGCTTGACATGCTGCTTGAAGCTGGCGTAGCTGGCCGGGTCCACATCGTTATAGAAGGCGGCGCGCAGGCCTTCGCCCTGGTTGAGGACCACATCGGAGGGCTTGAGGTCGGAGTGGCGGTGGAGCGAGTGGTTGAGCTTGCCCTTGGGGCTGAGCTCGGGCGCGGGCGGGTTGGACAGTGCGCGGTAGCGCTTGGTGGCCGAACGGAGATCCAGCGCGTGCAGCGGCCGCATGCGGAGCAGCCCAATGACGAAGAGAATGCCCACGACGGCGCCGGCCAAAGCGAGCGAATCGAACAGACGCCGGAGCCGCTTCCAACGCTTCCGGTCGGGGTCGTAAAAGATGGGTTTGCCGGGCTGCTTGCGCTTGGTGCCGTCGGTGGTCAAGGGGGTGAAACTTCGCCTCAGAGGTGATGCTATGGAGTGGCGGCGGGGGAGTCAATCGGAGGTGGCGCTGCGGCTCGGCGTAGTGGCGCTGCGCGTTGGCGAGTTGGCGGGTTGGCGCTGCGGGTGGCGCGTTGGCGAGGGGGCGTCTGCGGCGGCAAGTCGGGTCTTGCCAGGGGCGGCCACTTAGTCGACGAAGAAGCCAATCTCTTTCAGGGTCCGGTCATTGAGCTCCACGCCGGAAAGGCGGGCGGTGGCCGAGGAGCGAAGCTCGGTCATGAAGCGATCGATGGCCAGGCCGGACAGATCGGTCTGGCGCTTCAGCATGTTGCGCAGGGAGGAGCTATCGGTGTTGTAGTGGTGCTCCCCGGCCATGCCGCGGGAAGGACGTACCTGCACGGCGACGGGAATGTCATAGGAGCGGGACTGGGATTGGGCGGCGAGGGCTGCAAGAGAGACGCGCATGAGGGAAATCTTGCCGTGTTTCAGAGACGTGCAACACTGCACGAAAGTAACATGACCCCGGACGAAGGGTTGAGAGGCCCTGAGCCCTGAGTTCTAAGCCCTGAGCACGGCGGCCTGCGCCTTACGTCTTTGCTTTGACTAGAATGCAGGGACGATGCGGCTGGCGCGGAAACGAAGGGGAGGTTGGGCAGCGGCGTTGGTGGCAGGGCTGGCGTTACGAGGCTTCTTCGTGTGGCTGCATCCCCGGTTCGTAGGGGACACCCTGGTCTATGGCGATCTGGCGCATAACCTGCTGACTCACCATGTGTATGGGTTGCGCGAGGATGGAGGGGTGCGGTCGACGCTCATTCGGCTGCCGGGGTATCCGCTTTTTTTGGCGGCGTGTTTTGTGCTGTTTGGTATGGGTAACTACCTGGCGGTGGTGTGGGTGCAGGTGGCGGTGGACCTGCTGGGGTGCTGGCTGCTCGGGCAGGTGGCCGAGCGGCTGTTTGGGCCGCGCGTGGGCCTGACTTGTGTGTGGATGGCGGCGCTTTGTCCCTTCACGGCGAACTATGCTGCGGCGGCGTTGACGGAGACGATGTCGATCTTTTGTGTGGTCGTAAGC
>CAXUIF010000011.1:23988-28566 GCA_964250995.1 uncultured Acidobacteriaceae bacterium | reverse complement strand
GGCCGCGGCACAGGTGGCCCGAAGCAGCTCGAAGCCCGTGCCCTCCGCAACGACCTGGCCCTCAATCCGCTTCTCAAACACCGGACCGAAGAGAACCAGGTCGGCCCCTTCGCCGCGCGCGGCCGATGCCTGTGACAGCGTGTGGCAGCTGACGCTGACCGTGCATTCACTGAGGCCGGCGGCGCGAAAGACCTCACGCACCTGCGCGGGGCGAAGCTCCCCGGGGCGCGCCGAAAGGTGCACCCCATCCAGGCCCGCGGCGGCCGCAATGTCCGCACGGCCGTTGAGCAACAGCTGCGGGCGAAGACCGTCTGGGCGGTCCGACCTGCCGGCACAGGCACGCAGAACGCCCATACCGTCCTTGGCCAAGGCGAAAAGCTCATCCGCCTCCAGCGACTTTTCACGCAGCTGAACATAGTGAACGGCTTCTGCAGCCCAGCGGCGCAGATCGGCCAGGAACCGCAACCGGCGGACCCCCCGCGCGTCCAATGGGAGGGCAGGGGCAGCGGCTATTAAGTCCGTTATGGCGTAGCGCACATTCTGGTTTGCGGCTACCACCATCTTGCTAGAGCCCTCCCCCACCAGCGTACCGGCACAGATCACAATCGGGTCTATGATAGGGAGCGGCACGCCGGAAATCGTTGTTCCAACGCCCCTTTGCACCGTGCGGACCGCTAAGGCCCGTTCCCTAACCCGAGGAGAGTTAACCCACCTCTATGGGCACTGCGTACGACCTTATCGTTATCGGCTCCGGCCCGGCAGGGCAGCGCGCCGCCATCTACGGCGCGAAACATGGCAAACGCGTGGCGCTCGTCGAGATGCGCGAGGTGGTCGGGGGAGCCTGCATCAACACCGGCACCATCCCGTCCAAGACCATGCGGGAAGCCGTGTTGCATCTTTCCGGCTACAACTACAAATCCATCTACGGGATGAACTACCGGGTCAAGGAACGCATCACCATGGCGGACCTGGCTTTCCGGGTGCAGCACGTCATCAAGACCGAGATCGACGTCACCGACGCCCAGCTTTCGCGCAACAACGTGGAGATGCTGACCGGGGTGGCGAGCTTCGAAGATCCGACCCACATTCGGGTGACCAACTCGCGCGGCTCCACCGTCTACGAGGGTAAGAGCATCCTGATCGGCACGGGAACCAAACCCGCTACCTCGCCGAAGGTCCCCATCAACGGCCGCACCATCATCAACTCCGACCTGGTGCTGAACCTCACCAACCTGCCCAAGACGATGATCATCGTGGGTGGCGGCGTCATCGGCGTAGAGTACTGCTGCATGTTCGCCGCGCTGGGTGTACGCGTGACCTTGATCGAACGGCGGCCCCGCCTACTGGAGTTCGCTGACCAGGAGATCGTGGAGGCCCTGAGCTACCATTTGCGCGATGCGCGCGTCACCATGCGCCTGAACGAAGAGGTGGAGTCGGTCGAAGAAATCGAGGGGGGCGCCTCCGTGGTGGCGCACCTGGAGTCCAAGAAAAAGGTCCAGGGCGACGCGCTGCTGTACGCCGTCGGCCGGCAGGGCAACGTGGACGAATTGAACCTCGGAGCCATCGGTCTTGAGGCCGACAACCGGGGGCGCATCCCGGTGGACAAGGACTTCCGCACCAAGGTGCCAAATGTGTACGCGGTCGGTGACGTGATCGGCTTCCCGTCGCTTGCCTCCGTCTCCATGGAGCAGGGGCGCATCGCCGCGGCGCGCTCCCTCGGGGATGAAACCATCGTCTCCAACCCGAGCTTTTATCCCTACGGCATCTGGACGATTCCGGAGATCAGTTTTCTCGGCAAGACCGAGGAACAGCTGACCGAAGAGGACGTGCCGTATGAGGTGGGGGTCGCCTACTACCGCGAGATCGCGCGTGGGCAGATCCGCGGCGACACCACGGGGCGGCTGAAACTGATCTTTCATCGCGAGACGCACGCGCTGCTCGGCGTGCACATCATTGGCGAGGGTGCGAGCGAACTGGTGCACATCGGCCAGGCCGTGATGGCTCTGGGCGGCAAGTTGGATTATTTTGTGGAGACAGTGTTCAACTACCCAACGCTGGCGGAGTGCTACAAGGTGGCCGCCTTCAACGGCCTCAACCGCCTCTCCAAGTTCGAATAGGGAACAGGTTTGGCCGGCCATAGGGGCGTGAAAACGCGGTCTGGCGGGTCCCTGCAATTTCTGTTTGACGGCGGTGGCGCGGGCACGCTAACGTCACTCCACGCTGGCCCTCGGGCGCGCCTAGGCGCGCACTCACTGGGGTTTTCCCCAATGCGTCTGCCAGGAGGTAACAATGCTCGCCATGGACACACCAGAGAAGACAGATCCAGGCACTGCCGCAGGTCCGCTCACCGTGGGCGTCGTCGTGGCCGAACGCCTCTACGCCGGGCTCTTGGTCGACAGCAAGCTGGTAGGACCGATCTTGTCCTTTCCCGAAGGGGAGCTGCCGAATGATCTCGAGGACGACGATTCGCTGCTGGTGTTCCATACCGACGCGCTCGTCGAGGCGATCTGCGACCTCACCGTACGCGCGGCCAACGGCCATAAGGATGCAGTCACCGCGGTGGGCGTAGCGCTGCCGGGCCTGATCCGCAACGGCGTCGTTGAGGAGGCACCCAATCTGCCCCAACTCAAGGGCGCACGCATGGGTGAGTTGCTGATGCAGGCGCTGCAGGCTCACGGTCTAAAAGCACAAGTGGTGGTGTCCAACGACGCCGACGCGATCGCCGCGGGGCTCGCGGCAAGCCACGGCAAGCTGGACAGCCGCATCCGTGTCTGGACGTTGGGCACCGGCATCGGCTACGGCTGTTACCCGTTCATGGAGGGCGTCTGGGAGGGCGGCCACACCGTAGTCACGCTCGACGAGCGGGAGAACTACTGCGGCTGCGGCGGCCGGGGGCATGTGGAAGGCATCATGGGTCACCGCGCCATGCGCCTGCGCTTTCTGGATATGGAACCCGAGGAGGTCTTCGAGGCCGCCACTCGCCGTAAGAGCCCCGACGAGCGCTGCGTGGCCTTCCGCGAGCTGTGGCATCGCGCGCTGGCGGCCGCCACGGCCTCCAGTATCCACGTCATGGGCGCCGGAAAGTTCTTCTTTACGGGATACAACGTGCGCTTTCTGGACCTGAACCTCTTACGCAACTACCTGCACGAGATGGTGAAGATGAGCCCGCTGCAGGCGTACCAGCTAGACATCGTGCCCGAAGAGCAGAGCACTCGGGTTACCGGAGCGGCGATCGCGGCCGAGCAGGCCGTAAGCCGCTGCTGACGTCTCAGGCAAGTCCTGGCTTGATTGTCTCTCCAGGACAGGGCGTCACAGCTTTCGCAAAGATGATCCTTTGGTCAGGGTACGGCTGCAGCCATGCCCTCGGTCGGTTCCCTGCAACGCGGCTTCAGCTTAATGCTGGCACTGCGGGCAGTACACTGTGGTGCGCCCGCCCACGATGAGCTTCTTCAGCGTCGCACTGCAGTCCAGGCATGCCTCGCCGGCCCGGCCGTAGACCTTGTGCTCGAGCTGAAAAAAGCCCCGCACACCGGTGGCGTCGACGTAGTCGGAGACCGAGGACCCGCCCAGTTCGATAGCGCGCGCCAGCACCTGTTGCAGGGCGGTGTGCAGCCGGCCCAGCTCCATGCGGGTGAGCCGGCCCGCGGCGCGTCGCGGGCGAAGGCCCGCCCGAAACAACGCCTCGTCCGCATAGATGTTCCCCACGCCGTGCAGGATCGACTGATTCAGCAGAGCGGCTTTAATGGCGAGTTTGCGCCCGCGAAACAGGCCGGCGAACGTTTCGGGACTGATTGTCGTGGGTTCTGCGCCAGGGCCGACGTAGCCCCCGGCTTCGCGCACCACGCTGAGCCGGCCAAAGCGTCGCGCGTCCACGAAGCGCAGCTCCCGGCCATCGCTGAGCGTCAGCACGGCATGCGTGTGAGCAGGCCACGGAACCTCCGGCGCGGAGACCAGCAGTCGCCCAGTCATCCCCAGGTGCACCAGGAATTGTATGCGGCCGGGCGGGGACTCGGCGATACGCGCAGGAGCCAAATCCATGACGACCGTCTTGCCGACCCGGCGCACGCCAACGATGCGCGTCCCAGCCAGCGCATCGGCGATCTCGGCTTCGGTGGACTTGAAGGTCTGCGGCTTGCCGCTGGTCCAGACCTGCGTGATGCGCAACCCGGCAACGCGCGCGTGGACGCCATTGGCAACGGTCTCTACCTCGGGCAGTTCAGGCACACCGATTCGATGCCGGGCCCGCGGAAATGTCTCTGATAGCCGACATTTCGGGCTGGCCTGACACATTCCGTAAACGCATGCCGCGTTAGGGGATAGCGGCCCTCATGCGTGGCGGGTGTTGCCCAGAACGCCCGCCACGAGGACGCCCTTCCCGGAGGTTGCCATGCAACTACATACGATGCACCCCGCTGTGTCTTCTTTCCCCTTCTGCCCCAGACCTCTTCCTAAAGATGAGCCTCTGTCGCTGCCCCGCGACGTTAGCAGCCGGTTCGGCCGGCGAGTGCGCGAGCTGCGGCACGCGCGGGCCATGACGCAGGTCGACGTCGCCGTCCATTTCGGGATCGATCGAACCTT
>CAXUIF010000011.1:21176-23888 GCA_964250995.1 uncultured Acidobacteriaceae bacterium | reverse complement strand
GTGTCGTTCAGCACGGCGAAGGCCTCTGCCGCATGCACCCCCGCGGAGCCCAGAACCAGCAGCCCGGCAACGACCACCGTCGTCACCAGGATGGAGTTGACCGGCGTGCGAAAGCGCGGATCGAGGCGCGCAAACCATTCCGGGACAAGGTGGTCCCAGCCCGCGGCCATGGGCAGGCGCACCACGCCGGTGAAGATGAAGCTGGCCGCACCGAGAATACGGATCTGCAGCAAAAGAATCGCTATTTTGCCGACCACCGCGCCGGCCCCGCGTTCGCCAAAGGCCAGGCTCAGGGTCTGTGGAATCGGGGCCACGTAGTTGATTTTCAGACCGGGGTGCAGTTCGTGAAAGCTGAGCACGGCGGCGGTGCCTAGCACAAACATCAGAAAGATGATGGGGGAAGCAATCACGACGGAGCGCCCGATGTCGCGGCTGGCGGCATGCGTCTCCCCGGCCATGATGGCGATGTACTCCAGGCCGGCCGCCGCAAACAGCGTCTGGCCCAGCAGGCTGAGCGAGGTGGGGTTACGCGCAGGCAAGTACAGCGCCACGGGCGCGTAGTGCAAGGGCACCCCGTGCGCCCAGGCCCACAGCGGCGACACAATCAGCAGGCAGAAGACGGCCAGCATGGCGACGCCCGAGACGTTGTGGATCCACTTGCCCAACCCCAGCCCACGCCGCGCACTCCAGGCCAGCAAAAGAAGGAATGCCGCGAGCAGCGTGGCCACCACGGCCTTGTTCTCCGGTAGACCGGAGGCGCGCGGGCCCAGCAGGTAGCTAAGCTCGCTGGGAATTTGAAACAGCACCGTCGCGATGACGGCCAGGCCGTATGCCCAGATATTCCAGGCCGTCAAGAAACCAAGGGCATCGCCAAAGGCCCGGCGCGCCCAGACGTACAGCCCGCCTTCAAGCGGCATCTCGCGGTTCAGGTAGAACACCGCCACTGCCATGGGCAGGTAAAACAGCCCGAAGGAGCACAGCCAGGCGACCAGCTGAGCGTGCCCCAGCCCTGCCGCAAGGCCTACCCAGGAGCTGCCCACCACCGTGAGCACCTGCGCCAGCACCAGGTCGCGCAGGCGCATCTGCCGCGGCAGAGCATGATCTCCGCCAGGCACAATCGGTCCACCCTGGGTGCGGGCAGGGGACGAGGCACGATCCATTCGCTATAGTGACACGGCTTCTGCAAAGGCCCCGGCTACCAAGGCCGCGCTTGGCGGTAAGACCCCGGCTCGCCGCGCCCGGGCCGTGCGGTAAGGCGGTGCGACGCGGTTCAGTTCGACGTTATGCACGCTGTTCTTGCAGGCAACCCGCCCTTTTCTTCCACAAACGGGTCACGATTTCACGCCTACGTTACCTGGCTGCAACGGGCGAGTAACACAGATGCGGCGAACTGGAAGCACAGCAAAACCACGCTTCGCCCTGCCCGGCCACAGGCTGGTGCTCTGGCGGCAGGCCATGGTTTGCGTGAAAACAAGAGGAGTCCATGCCTTCCAAGCAGCTTCGTCCCATCGTGTTTCTTTCGGCTGCGGCCTGCGTCGCTGTGGTGCACGCCCAAACTGGCACAGGTACGCTGACCGGCACCATTACGGACCCGCAAGGCGCCGCGCTCCAGGGCGTCCGCGTGACCCTGCACCCGGGCAGCTATACGGCCCTGACCAACTCCATCGGCCAGTACACCCTTCCGGGCGTCAACACGGGTCAATACACGCTCACGGTGACGTACGCAGGCTTCAACGACGTCAGTAAGCCAGTGACCATCCCGGCCGGGCAGACCACGACCTCGGACTTCCCGCTGAGCATCGCCTCCAACGCCCAAAAGGTGGAGGTCTACGCCCCGCGCGAGGGTGGTGAGCTCGAAGCGATCAACCGCACCTTCAACGCCGACAACATCATCAACGTGCTGCCCGCCGACGTCATCACCAGCCTTCCCAACGCCAACGTCGCCGATGCGATCGGGCGCCTGCCGGACGTCACGCTGGAGCGCGACGAAGGCGAAGGGAAGTACGTTAAGGTGCGCGGCACCGAGCCACGGCTGACCCACACCACGCTGGACGGCGTCACACTGGCGTCACCGGAGCTCGTTCGCCAGATCAAGCTCGATCTCATCCCGGCAGACCTGGTCGAATCCGTGCAGATCAATAAAACCCTGCAGGCGAACATGGAAGCCGACGGCATCGGCGGTTCAGTGGACCTGCGCACCAAAACGGCCGAAGATCGGCCGACCGTCTATCTGGAAGGCTCGGGCGGGTACACGCCCATCCTGACGGGGCGGCCCAAATATGCGTACGACGGCACGCTGGGCAAGCGCTTCCTTGGTGGCAAAAAGCTCGGTGCGCTCGCGAGCGCTTCCTATGATTGGAATGGTCTCGGCATCAACGATGTAGAGCCTGGCCCGGCGCTGGCCGGCACCTATGATCTGCGCGACTACCGCTACTTCCGCACCCGCTGGGGCTTTGGCGGCACGGTGGACTACCGGCTCAACGACACCTCAAGCATCTTTCTCAAAAGCCTGTACTCGCACTTCGACAACTTTGGCGATGATTGGATCTACTCACCGTCCACCAACTTCGTTCTGCCCTCCGGTGGGGATGGGCTATCGACGCAGGGCGACGGCCAGGGATCGACGCACTTCCAGGCACTGAAGCGCCGTCCCATCCAGGACATCGGGGGCCTGCAGCTTGGCGGTCACCATGTATTCGGCCGCACCTTGTT
>CAXUIF010000011.1:11593-21076 GCA_964250995.1 uncultured Acidobacteriaceae bacterium | reverse complement strand
AACTCGTTCGGCAACGGCTTTGACCAGATTGAAAAGGTCTCCGCCGGCTACCTGATGAACACCACCAACATTGGTCGCTTCCGCTTCAACGTCGGTCTGCGTATCGAGGCTACAGGCGAGAACAACTTGGGCTACCAAGGGACATCGCGTTCCGGTACACCCGGGACAACACCGATTCGAGCGCAATTCACGTACACCGACCTGCTGCCGAGCGCGTCAATGCGGTATGCGCTCACGCCCCGGCAAGGACTGCGGTTGGTCTATAGCCGCGGTCTGTCCCGGCCGAACTTCCAGGACCTGATCCCCTTCGTAAGTGCTCCCAGCGGTACGGGTCGTGCCTCTTCCGTCAGCCAGGGCAATCCCTCGCTGCATGCCGAATACGCCGACGACATCGACGTACTATATGAGAACAACCTGTCGGGTTCCGGTCTGCTACAGGCGGGCTTTTACTACAAGAATCTGGTAAACCCGATTCTCCCCACCTCTTCGGTTGTGCCCGCGGATAACATCGATAATTCCACCCACATCTTGAACGGCGTGCTGAACGCTGGCAGTGGCTATGTGTATGGATTCGAGATTGCCTTTATCCAGCACTTCAACCAGCTGCCCGGCCTCTTCGGCGGTCTGGGCGTCTCGGCCAACTACGGCTACACCTCCTCGCAAGCGCATCTGCCGCCGTACGTCAGTGCCGCGGTCCTGGCCGACCCCAACACACCGGTAGGTACCATCAGCGGACCGAATCGCGGTCCCGAGGGCGCCAACCCGGCCCTGATTGGTCAAGCACCAAACAGCTACAATCTCTCGCCCACCTACGATCGGCGCAACCTGTCCGTTCGTCTCGGCATGACGTACAACCAGGCCAACATCAGCAGCTACCAGTACGTAACTGACAACAACGGGCCCATCGTGAACACCAACGGCAACTTCACGGGTGGAGGACCGAACGGGCCCAACGGCGACACCTACTTCTACTCGCACCTGCAGCTGGACGTGCAGGGCTCCTACGGCCTGCCCAAAGGCTTCACGTTTGTGATGTATGGGTTGAACCTGAACAATGAAGTCTTCGGCTTCTACAACGGCGATCCAAACTTTCCCATCCAGCGAGAGTTCTATCGGCAAACGTTTGGTGGAGGGTTCCGCTGGTCGCCGCGACACGAACACTGAGTCTGCCTGCTGAAGGAAACAGAAACCATCGAATCTCAAGGCTCCACAACCCAAAGGGTCTCGCCGACATGCCGCGCGAGACCCTTTCGCCTGCAACTGAAACTTTGGTGCGAAAACGTCGCTACCGCAGTGCGCGTGCTGTCGCGACGCCTGCCGCCACAAGCAGGAAACCCCCCATGAGGCTGACCGCCACATACAGCAGACCCAACCCCCAGGCCCCGCGCTGCGCGTCCGCCCAGGCCTCGAACTCAAAGGTGGAGAAGGTTGAATAGGCGCCAATAAAGCCGGTCGGAAGAAGAAAGCGCCACGCCACGTTCAGGCCGGTGTGTCGATTAAGGTACTCGATGGCAAGACCGATCAGGAAGCACGCACTGAGATTGATCACCAGGGTGCCAACCGGAAAGCGCGGCCCAAAGCGCTGCGCGGCCCACGCCCCCACGGCATAGCGGGCCATCGCGCCAAACGCGCCGCCAACGGCAATCAGGAGGTAACGGGGCAAGGCTCGGCCTTTCGCTGCAAAGCTGCTTCCCAAAGGTTAGAGCAACCGGGAGCTGCATGCGCGAGAGAGGTCAGCCATTCCCAAGCGGGCGCTCCGTGGTGGGGCGAGCCAGGTGAACGCGCCCCCAATCGCAAAGCTGTTGCATAACCGGCAACAGGGTCGCGCCATACGCCGAGATAGCGTACTGCACGGCGCGTCCCTGTTCCTGCCGATCCAGCACACCGTCGCGCACGAGCTCCTGCAGGTGCCGTAGGAGCATGCGCTGGGTGAGCTCCGGGATGGCCTGTTGCAGTTGACTCGGGCGCAAAGGGCCCGCCGAGAGCCTCCACAGAATCGTTCCTTTCCATCGCCCGTCCACCACGCGAAGAGCCCCGTCAATGGGGCAAAGCGAGCCTTCCTTTTTGGAAACCGACATCGCCCCTCGCTCCACGCTGACAACTTTGTCAGCCGCCTTCGCTGCATCCGCAACTCCTGAACGGTGTCTATACAAGAACCGAGGAGATCGCGATGCGCATTCTGGACCTGCTCACAATGATAGTCACGGGGCTGATGGTCGGAAACGAAGTAGCGGTTTCGGCGTTTGTGAACCCGGCGATCTGGAAACACAGCGATCGAGCGCAGGCGAGCACGCTCGCTGGCTCGCTCGGATCCGTCATGCCGGGGTGGTACGCCCTTGGCCTTCTGCTTCTGCTCGCCGAGGCAATCCTGCGACGGCATACCGCCGAAGCGTACCTGTACTGGACTGCTTCGGGCCTTTGGGCTGCCGTAATTGTGTTCACGGTGACGGCTCTGGTTCCTCTGAACAACCGCCTGGCACGGACGTCGGTGGAGGACACCGGGTTCGACTGGCTCGCGCTGCACCATCGCTGGGACACGCGTCACCGCGTCAGAATCGCCTTCCTCACGCTGGCCTTTGCCTGCTTTGTCTGGGCAGCCCTTCCGCGGTGAGCTCTGCCAGTCCTGGCCCTTGCCGCTGCCGTCCAGGCCGTTCATTGTAGGATGGTAGATCGTGCAGCAAGCCCGCCATTCGACCTCTAGGACCTCTGTGACCCTTGCAAGCAGCAAGCCCACCCAAAAACCCTCAGCCGTCATCCTTGGAGCCCAGTGGGGCGATGAGGGCAAGGGCAAGATCGTCGATGTCTTAAGCGAAAAGTTCGATATCGTCGCGCGCTACGCCGGTGGCCACAACGCCGGGCACACCGTCATCATCGAGGGCAAGAAGTTTGTCCTGCAGCTGATCCCTTGCGGCGTGTTGCGGCCGGGGTGCAAGGGCGTGATCGGCAACGGCGTCGTGCTGGACCCGGCAGCGTTTTTGGGCGAGGTGGCCAAGCTGAAGGAGGCCGGCCTGCCCGTAGATGGCCAGCTATTTGTCTCTAACCGCGCCCAGGTCATCCTGCCATACCACCGCATGATCGAGTTGGCGGCAGAGACGGCGCCGGGTCGGCAGACGATCGGCACCACCCGGCGCGGCATCGGCCCGGCGTATGAGGACAAGATCCATCGCAACGGTCTGCGGGTCGTCGATCTGCTGAATACGTCGCTGCTGCGCACGCATATCAACAACGCCTGCCACGAAAAGAACACCATCGCGCACGCGCTGTTTGGCACCGAGCCGCTGGACCCCAAACAGATGTACGAGGATTATGTACGTCTGGCCGAACAGATTGCGCCGTTTGTGACCGACACGGCAGTCTTGCTCAACCAGGCGATCGACGCAGGGCAAAACGTGATGTTCGAAGGCGCGCAGGGGGCGCTGCTGGATATCGACCACGGGACCTACCCGTTTGTGACCAGTTCATCGTCCACGGCCGGCGGCGCCGTGACGGGCACCGGGGTCGGCCCCACGCGCATCGGCACGGTAATTGCCGTGACCAAGGCCTACGTGACGCGCGTCGGCGAGGGCCCCTTTCCGACCGAGGTCGGCGGCTACTCCGGAGACCTGCTGCGCGCGCGTGGGCAGGAGTTCGGGGCCGTGACAGGACGACCGCGGCGTTGCGGCTGGCTGGACTTGCCGCTGCTGCGCTACTCCAACATGGTCAACGCGACCGAGTGGCTGGTGGTGACCAAGCTGGATGTTCTGGACGAGTGCCCGGAGATCCCGGTGTGCACGGGCTACAGGATCGACGGCGAGCTCACTGACGTCATCCCAGCCGATGTGCGCGGCTTCAAGGCCATCGAGCCGGTCTACACAACCCTGCCGGGGTGGAACACGAGTACCCTGGGCATCACGAGCTTCGACGACCTGCCCAACGCGGCGCAGGCCTACATGCGCTTCATCGAGGGGGAGTCGGGGGCGCGGGTGGGGATGATCTCGACCGGGCCGGACCGGGCGCAAACGATGGTCCAGCCTGGCTTTGCGGAGGCGCTGCAGTGATCTCGTTCACGGTGCGCCTTCGCTTTCGAACGGAGGACCGGGAGGAGATCGCCGGCTTCCTGCGGGCGCTGACCGCCGCTTCCCGGCAGGAGCCCGGCTGTCTCTGCTATATCCCGCACACGGTGGAGTCCGAGCCGGATACGGTGGTGCTTTACGAGCAGTACCGCGATGGGCAGGCAGTGGAGGCGCACCGGGCGTCGGAGCACTTCCGGCGCTGGGCTGTGGGTGGCCTGTACCAGCGAATGCTGGACCGTGTTGTCGAAAACCTCAACGCGCTGGCCTGACCAAATTGGGTGTCTCGCTCCCGATTTCGGGCCACTTTTGCGAACAATTGTCGTAGATCGTACCCTTTGACTCCCGCGGAGCGTTGGGTCTAGTATCCGCGCATGTGGCGGTTCGTGGTTGGCGCAGGGAATTCGGTCCGGTCGCGAAGCTGCTGGTTCATGCTGCTGCTTGCGGCGACGCTGCCGCTCTACGCGCAGCACCGCGGACGCAAGCGGCTGGAGCGTACAGAAATCCTGCAGATGGAACAGAAGTGGCGGCAGGCCCAGCTCGCGGAAGATCCCGGGGCGATGGACAAGCTGCTCTCCGATGAGTTTCTCGGCGTTACCGCGTCGGGGCAGGTCGTGACCAAGCCGCAGCAGCTGGACCGCATGCGCACCCGTCGGATCGACCTCCGGCGGCTGGATCTCTCGGAAACCAAGGTCAAAATTAGCGGCAATCTAGCTGTGGTCACCTCGCTCGCGCAGCTGGACGGAACGGCCGATGGAGCGCCGCTGCGGGGTGCGTTCCGCTACACCCGCGTGTACCAGCGCGTGCCGGGCGACGGTTGGAAGATCACCAATTTCGAGGCGACGCGGGTGGGCCGTTTCGGGGAAGGTCCGCAGGCGGGAGTGGGCTCTCCGCAGGCAAGTGCGCGAGGGCCTGCCGAAGCCGTTCCCAGCTCGCTTCCAGCATCTCCGGCAGAACCCGGGTCTCCGCGACCACCGTCATGAAGTTAGTGTCGCCTGTCCAGCGGGGCAGGGCGTGCAGATGCAGGTGATCGGCCACGCCGGCCCCGGCGGACTCACCGAGATTCAGGCCCATATTCAGCCCATCCGGATGGTACACCGCGCGCAACGCCTGCTCCGCGCGCCGGGCCATGCGGATCATCTCTTCGGCGGTTGCTAAGGGGAGGGCCGCCAGGCTGCGTTCGTGCTGGTAGGGCACAACCATCAGGTGGCCGTTGTTGTAAGGAAAGCCGTTGAGCACCACAAAGCAGGTCGGTCCTCGCTCCAGCAGGTGAATGGCGCGTTCTGCCTCATGGGGAGGCATGCCGTTGGCTACCGCCCACTCCAGCGCGCCGATCATGTTGCAGAACACGCACCCGTGATCGCCCGGCCAGCCTGACAGCGCCTCAGGCACCCCTTTGCGGGCCCCTTCGGTGATCTCACCAGTGATGTAGGCATAGCGCCAGGGAGTCCACAGCCGATCCATGCCGTGAGTATAGGGTGCGCGCCTTGGGTTTGCCGCGTGGCTGGCAGGCTGCCGGGGCAAGTGAGTCAAAGCTCTTTTGCCGCGCGTCTATGCAAAGGGCAGTTTCGTTGCCCAGAAGCTTTTGTCCCTCTTCCGCAGCCATCGAGACGCGGCTCGCATTGACCCGTTTTCCTCAACGCTGCTAAACTTTGACTAGCCGTTGCGCGTGGGTTCCAGTCGCAGCGCTCCTGAATGCTTCACCAGACTCCTTCTGACATCACCGCGTAGTTCGCCAGACCCTCCACTCTGGGCGGACCCTTTGCCGTCCGCAGTACGCGCACGAAGTCAGGCAGGAGCCGCACTGGATCCCGGAGCTTTACCCATGGCCGACTTCGACCACCATCCCGTTTTCACCGAGAGCACAGCCCTGAACACCACATTGGAACCCACCACGCCCGAATCCGTTGACACCACCTCCCCCGAGCTCGGCCACCAGCTCCCAACCCAAACTCTGGATCAGAGCACGGACGCGACCTTCGGGCAGATGCCCGACCAGATCCCCGGACAGCTTACGAATCAGCCCGAGGCCGTGCACGGCGCGGCTGCGCCCGAGAGCCGCGTGCTGGCGCAGCCTGCGGCCCCCTCCCGCCCCGCTGCGGGTCGCGGGACGGAGTTCGATCCCGAGTACGACCCGGAAGACTTTGCCAAGGCGCTTGAAAGCTTCGACCGCGAGCAGGCGATGGAAAAGGACGCCGCGCAGTCGCTGACCTCGGAAGAAACCGTGGTCACCGGCACCGTCGTCAAGATCACCGATAAGCACGTCGTGGTCGACATCGGACTCAAGTCCGAAGGCCTCATCCCGCTCGATCAGGTGGTCGATCACACCGGCACGCCCAAGTTTCAGGTCGGCGACACCGTCGAGGTCGTGGTCGAGCGCGAAGAGCAGGAAGGCGGCGGGTACCTCGTTTCCCACGAGAAAGCGCTGCGCCACAAGGTCTGGGACAAGCTGGAAGAGGCTGCCAACACCAAGACCCCGGTCACCGGCATCGTCGTCTCGCGCGTCAAGGGCGGCATCACCGTCGACATCGGCATTAAGGCCTTTTTGCCCGGCTCGCAGGTCGAGATTCGCCCCGTGCGCAATCTCGACGCGTATATCGGTCAGAACATCGACGTGCGCGTGATCAAGCTGAACAAAAAGCGGGGCAACGTGGTCGTCTCCCGCAAGGAGATCCTCGAAGAGGAACAGAATGCCAAGAAGGATGTGACGCTCGCCAACCTCGAGGAGGGAGCCGTCTTTACGGGCGTCGTCAAGAACCTCACCGACTACGGCGCCTTCGTCGACATGGGCGGCCTCGACGGCCTGCTCCATATCACCGACATGAGCTGGGGCCGGCTGACGCACCCACGCGATCTGGTCAACGTCGGCGACGACATTCAGGTCAAGGTCCTGAAGTTCGACAAGGATAAGCAGCGCGTCTCGCTCGGCTTTAAGCAGCTCACGCCGGACCCGTGGCTCGATGCCGTCGAGCGCTACCCTATCGGGGCACACGTGCGCGGCCGCGTCCTTTCGGTCACCGACTACGGTGCCTTTGTCGAGCTCGAGCAGGGCATCGAGGGCCTGGTCCACGTCTCGGAGATGACCTGGTCCAAGCGCATGAAGCACCCCAGCAAGATGGTCAAGCCCGGCGATGAGGTCGAGGTGATCATCCTGCAGGTAAACCCCAACGACCGCCGCATCTCGCTCGGCATGAAGCAGCTCCAGGACAACCCCTGGGAGGCGCTCGAGGACAAGTACCCGACCGGAGCCATCGTCGAAGGCCGCGTCCGCAACCTCACCGACTTCGGCGCCTTCATCGAGATCGAGGACGGCATCGACGGCCTGGTGCACGTCTCCAACCTCAGCTGGACCAAGCGCATCAAGCACCCCTCCGAGGTCCTCAAAAAGGGCGAGAAGGTCAAGGCGATCGTGCTTGGGGTTGAGCCCGAAAACCGCCGTCTTTCGCTGGGCATCAAGCAGATGCAGCCGGATGTCTGGGACACGTTCTTCGAACAGCACCGCGCGGGCGATGTGGTCCACGGCAAGGTGTTGCGGACCGCACAGTTCGGGGCCTTTATCGAGATCGCGGAAGGGGTCGAGGGCCTATGCCACGTCTCCGAGGCGGCCGATGAGAACGGACGTCCGATCACCCTCAACGTGGGCGACGAGCACGACTTCAAGATCGTGAAGATGAGCCCCGAAGAGAAGAAGGTCGGTCTGAGCCTGAAGGCTATCGGCGAAGAGGCCAGCCGCGCTGAGGTGGAAAGCTACAAGGAGACCTACGCCGGCAACCAGGGTGGCGGCAACAAGGGCAAGGGTGGCGGCCAGTCGAACTCCGGCAGCGGCTCTTCGTCCTCAACCACGCTGGGCGATCTGCTGAACTGGAAGCGCAATCAGTAGGCAGAAGTAGGCAGCACCATGAACCAGCAAGGCCGCCTGAACAGGGCGGCCTTGCTGCTTTTGCGATGGCGGCTACGAAGCAGTCTAGAACTTCAGAATGGCGTAGAACTGCACCTGCCTCGGGCTGCCGATCGGGTTCACGACAGCACCCACCCCCTGGCTGGAGAACGTCTGCGGGTCCGCCCCGGCTCCCAGCGTCAGGTAGTTCGGCGGATTGCCGAAGTCCGAGCCGCTGAAGTTGTTCCCCGGCACGTCGAAGCTCGGCGTGTTGGTGACGTTGAAGACCTCCATGGCGATGCGCAAACGCACATGCTCCGCCAGGTCGGTCTCCTTGTAAGCCGACAGGTCGGCGCGCTTCTGGAAGCTGCCCCGGAAGATGTTGCGGTAGCCGCTGGCGAAGGTGGACTCCGAGGTGTCGCAAGCGGTGGTGCCGGCCGTCGTCGGTCCGCACGCGGGTACACCGGACTCCCCGGGCTGCAGGAGTGGGTACGCAAAGGCTGTTGGATTGAACGCGGCATCCGCCAAGTTCGGCACCGTTGCCGATGGGTTCACGAACGCCCCACTATGGCCCGTCAACGCGCTTCGCGCACTGACGCCCGGGGCCAGCGGCAGCACGGGATTGGTCAGGTAGTCGTTGGACGAAAAGAACAGGCTGCCGACCGTGCCGGAAAAGTCGTACACGTTATAGGGCTGCCCGCTTTCCAGCGTGGCGATCCCGCTTAGGCCCCATCCACTGCCCAGACGTCGCGCCAAGTGGTTAGCGAAGGAAGGCACGGCGTAGTTGAAAGAAAAGCTCATCACGTGCGTCCGGTCGTAGTCCGAACTCGCGTAGCCGGATTCGAGGTTGCGCGGATCGTTGCCGTTGTAAAAGATGCCGAAGCCGCTTGAGGTGTCCAACGAGTGCGAGTAAGTGTACGAGAGCTGATACTCCAGGCCATGCAGGGCCGTCTGGTGCAGAGAGGCGAGCAGGGCATCATAGTGCGACCAGCCTACGGTGCTCCACGCGACCGAGTTGGGACTGTAGCCGATATAGGGCGTGCGCAGATCGGTGTTGCCCCCCGTGGAGGTGTTGTAGGGCTCGCTTAGAAGGGTGTTCCCGTTGGCATCTGTCGCGTTGTAGCCATAGCTGTAGGTCTGGCCGTTGACGGGGTGCTGCGGCGTGGCAATTTGCGGTTCGTTAAAGGGCAGCGGCACGGTTTGGTGGACGCCATGGTTGCCGGTGTAGCCCAGCTCCGCCACAATGCGCGGGTGCAACTGGTACTGCACATCGAGGCTCCAGTTTTCGGTGTAGGGCAGCACGTTGTTCTTGGCGTACGACCCGAACAGATACGGCGAGGCGCCACCGATCAGCGCCATCTGATTTGGCAGATTGCCAATAAAGAGCGCCGGGTTGGTATCTACGCTCGGCCGAGACGTCCCAAACGGATTCTCGGACGTGCTGGTGGAGGTGGCGTAGACCGGCTGCACGAAGGGGGGCTGCAACGTAACGCCGAAGGGCCCATTGAACCCGCCGCCGGCGGAGGGCGAAAACTCCGTAAAGTACTCGCCGCGGTC
>CAXUIF010000011.1:0-11493 GCA_964250995.1 uncultured Acidobacteriaceae bacterium | reverse complement strand
TAGAGCCCGCCGTCGTCGTCATAGCGAACGCCCGCGGTCAGCGTTACATGCTGGGTGATCTTCCACTGGTCCTGCGCATAGGCGCCGATCTGCGGCGCGCGATAGTACCGGTTGCTGGCGCCCTGGAAGTACACGGAAGCGCCGCCGGTGGTGCGCAGCGGACCGCCGGTCAGGAAGTCAGCCAGGCTGTTGTATTGCAGGGTGCCCACCTGGTTGGCACGGTTCAGGATGTTCAGCTGCGAAAAGTCATAGTTGCCGCCCAGCGTCAGTACATGCGGGCCTTTCACGTAGGTAAGCGCGGAACTGCCCTCAAAGGTGTTTTGCGCAAAGCCGGTGTTGGAGAAGTTCGACGTGGGTCCAATGTTCAGCGTCTTGTTCCCGTTTGCGTTGCGAATGCTGATCCCGGGCAGCAGCGTGCTGCCGAACAGGTTGATGTTCGCGGCCTGCGGCGTAAACGGCTGGCCGGTAAAGGAATCGACAAGCATGCGGACAAAGCCGAACTTCTGCTCCCAGCTCAGGTGCGGCGTCAGCACGGTTGTGTTTTCGAGCGAATACACCTGGCTGCCCGCGTTGAACTTTTGCGGGAAGCCCTCGGTGGGGGCGCTCGAAAATGGGCTTTCGGTTGGGTCGTGCTGGTAGTAGTAGCGCGAATTGATGGTGTCTTTCGCGCTGAGGACGTAGGTGAGACTCCCGTTCACCTGCGCGGCATCGAATTTTGACGCTGCCCCGTTGAAGATCGCCTGGCTCTTTCCTGTCGCCGGGGTGCGAATCAGGTATTGCCCGTTGGGCAGCTTGCTTTGCAGGTAGAACAGGGCCACGGGATCGATGGCGGTTGTGACGGGCAGCTTCGCCGCGCTCAGAACGGATGCGAGCCCGGTGGTGCTGCGATCGTTCGTGATGCCGGCCGGGCTGTAATAACTGGTGCTGGAGTTCAAGCCGTCGCGGTCGCGCGTGAATTGGTAGCTCCCATACCAAAACAGCTTGTTGCGGACGATCGGCCCACCCAACTCCGCGCCGACCACATACCGATGCAGGTCCGGCGTGGGTAGGCCCACCTGCTTGTTGAAAAACGGGTTGGCGTTGAGCGCGGAGGTCTCGAACGTCGCGTACGCCGAGCCGTGGTAATGGTTCGTTCCCGACTTGGTCCTTACGTCTACATGCGCCCCGGCCGTGGCCCCCTGACTCACGTCGTACATGGAGGTGTTCACGCGCTCTTCCGCGACGGTCTGCTGCGGCGGCGTCGGCAGCGCTTCGCCAATGGCGTCGTAGATGGACGTATTGGTGCGGATCGAGCCGTTGGACTGGAAACTCTCGCCGGTGTTCAGCACCGCACGCGACTCCGCTACCTGGCTGGCGGACGCGCCGTTGAACAGGTTGTTGGCCATCACGTTGTTGAAGGTGAAGGTATTGGACGAAAGGCGCTGGCCGTTGGCATACAGATCCTGGTTGCCCAGACCGGTGTTCGTGCCCGTATCGGCCAGGAAGTCCGCATGCACTCCAGGGCTCAGGGTGGCCAGCTGCGTAAAGCTGCCGGTGCCCAACGGAGCGTTCTCGATCGCTGCCTGATCGAGCACGTAGCCGTTGGTCGGGTCGCTCGCATTCAGGCCTTGCGATCCGGTCACCTCCACGGTGCTTGAGACCGCACCGGGCCTCAGCGCGAAGTCGCCGTGACGGTGCGATCGGCCTGGATGACGACACTGCGTTCTTCGGTAGTTTCGAAGCCGGGCGCGGCCACCGTGGCCGTGTAGGTGCCGCTCGGTACCTGCACCAGCGTGTAGCCGCCGGACGAACTGCTGGTCGCTGTGAGCGTCGCGCCCGTCTGCTCATTCTGCAGCCGCACCGTGGCGTTCGGCACCCGTGCCCCGGTTGGGTCGGTCAGGGTGCCGGTCAGCCCGCCGAGGCTCTGTTGCGCTGGACACACCGTGCAGGCCAAGGCCAATACCGCCGCAAGGCGGGTGCTACCGCAAAGTCGTGGACTCATGGTAGGGATGTACCTCAAAGAGGTTGCAAGTTTGTGAATTGCACCACGAATCCTGCGCTGGAGCCAGCATTTTGTTTACCGTGCGCCACAAATCAACTTGCGTCTGCCAGTACGGCGGCACATCACCATTGCAACGGCCGCAAGTTCTTGGCTGAAGTTGGTCTGTTTTGCGAAGCGATCCCTTTCGCGTTCGCGTCTAACCTGCCACGCTGGACGGAGTTGCGCCGCAGGTCGTCCCCGTCGTGTGTTTGAGGTGAGTTCTGATCGTTACACCACGCTTCCAAGTTCTTGCATGGATCCTTCGCGATACGGCGCGCCGCAAAGCCGGGCGACTCCTGTTGAGTTTGACCGCGGGCACCTGCCTGCTTGCGACGGCGCCGCTGCGGGCACAGGCGAAGATTGACCCGAACCTGCCCACCGCGCCGCTGCCGCATCGCCGCGTTTTGTTGCTGTTCCCCGGCTATGAGACGGTGCAGGACCCGGACATCCCCGTCGCTCCCCTGGCCACGCGCCAGAAGTTCAAGATCGCCTACCGTAAGGTGATCGACCCCTCCTTCCCAATCGAGGGCCTGCTGTTCAACGGCTTCGACAAGGTGGCGCACTATGGCCCGAACTACGGCACCGGTGCGGGTCCGTTCGCGCAGCTCTTCGGCTATAACGAGGCAAACCTCGCCTCGACCTACCTCTTCACCGACGGCGTCCTCCCCACCCTCTTTCACCAGGACCCGCGCTACTTCCGCAAAGCGCGAGGCACTATGAAGTCCCGCTTGTGGTGGACGGTGCGCAGCCAGGCCATCGGCTTCAACGACAAGGGCAAGGAGATGCCCAACTACTCAAGCCTGCTGGGCTTCGGGATGTCCACCGCCTTGAGCAACGCCTACTCCCCAGCCTCCAGCGTGACCCTGGGCAGCACGATGGAGCGCCTGGCTGTCAAAGAGGGAGTCAGCGTTGCGCTCAATCTGTTGCGCGAGTTTGGGGGGCTGAGCCAGCCCGAGAAGCACCAGAAGTAGCTGCTGGGGCGACTCGGAAAGCGCGCCCTGTTCTGACCGGACCCGCAGCGGCAGAGGTTGAACGCACTCAGCTCACCGGGCAGCGAAGGACGCGCACATGCGCATTGCTGTAAAGAAGGTTGCCGCGCCATACCCAGCTATGGGGCTGGTACCACACCGGATCGGCGCTGGAGACGAGCATTGCCTCAATGCCCACTCTGGAGCAGAGCGCCGCCATGGCTTGCTCTGACATGTCGGCCGCGGTGGCCTTCACGGACGGCAGTTCCAGATACATCGGTGGCCGCGTGCCAAAGAGCTTCAGCAGATCCAAGACAAAACTGCGACAAAGCGCTGGGTCTCCACCGAACGCACCCTCACAGCTCATATCGCCAGCCGCCTGTCGGCGGGTCTGGTACAGCCGAAAGATGGTTTGGTACTCGCCTCGCGGGTTGCTCTGGATGACCGCATCTTCCGGGAGGATCTCGCCCAGGCGAGCCTGGGCCGCATGCACGTCGTTGTAGATGCGGCTGAGTTGCCGGGCGTGTGGAAACGGGGGCGCCGCGGGAACCCAGTGCGCATCCAGCAGCATGGTGTAGCTGCGCTCGACCACGATCTGCCATGCCGAGCTCACCAGCCCGAGCACGAGCAGCACAGTAGCCAAGCGGATGACTCGCCATTGCCAAGGAAGCCAGGAGCGGCGGTGTCGCTCGGCAAAGTACCACGCCAGCACCTGGGCGGCCCACAACATCAACACAATGCGCAAAATCAGGCCGGCGTGGACACCGAGGTCGTTCACGATCTGCACCGGCGCCGAGGTCACGGCGAAGAAGAAGAAGCCCACACAGCCCGCAAGCAGCCACAGCACCTTGGCTTGGGGCGTGGTGGACCGTCCGGAGCGAAACTCTCGCCAGAACTGCACCGCCACCGCCACCAGATAGAAACCGGTTTCAGAGAGGTAACAGGCCAGAATGACGAGCCCTCGCCAAAGGTGCCGCGCCCGGCCCCATGGCGGAGAGCGATGCAGGCGGTAGGCAAGGTCGATCACGGTCCACCTGGCGTATTCGCGGTCGCGTAGCGCAAAGCTCAGAAGGTGGCGGCCGGCCGGCGTTCCCGGCGCGATCACGGTCTTGGCGGTCAGCTCATGCAGGTACGGGATCGACGCGGCGAGGGAAAGAACGGCGGCGAGCACAAGGGCCGCAGGCAAGCGCAGATTGCGGCGCGCAAGGCAGATCACACCCAGAACCGCCGAGGTCAGCCCGAAAAACATCGTGATGTACGTGGAGGTGCCGACCATTCCGGCAAAGACGATTCCAACGGCGATCCCCACCGTCACCACGCGGCGGCGGCCAGGCTCCTCCGGTTCCTCCAGCAGCGAGCTGAGGAGCAACAGCTGCAGCAGACCGCAGGCCGCTCCGGCCACATGGTGTGGGGCGTAGAGCATGGCGCTGATCAGGCCAGGCGACCTGTCCGGGAGCCACCACTCGATCTCGGCCCGCAGGCGGATGTGCCAAAGGGCCAGGCCCAGCAGGCTGGGCAGCACATCCAGGCCGAGGACCAGCAGCAAACCCAGCAACAGGAGGCACCGCTGGCGCAACCGGCCATCCGGACGCTCCATGTACTTCAGGCAGAGAAACAGGGTCGCCACGGCGCACAAACCGGAATACACCGCGCTGGCAATCAGTGTGGCGCGCGCCCCGGTGTGGGCCAGACGAACCACCTGCGCACAAACGCTGAACCAGTAGTAGTAGTAGCGGATCGGCGGGGACACCTGCCCGAAGGTAAAGAACGGATTGTGCGGTGGGACCCCATTTTGCGCTGCGGCGCGGATCAGCGGCAGCCGGATCTCCCAATCCGAAGCAAAGGCCGGCTCAAATAGGTGGTTGCCAATCTGCAGGGGCATGCCCGCCAGCCAAAGGTAAACAACGCCGCCCAACAGGCAGGCCACCACAAGCTTGGCTCTGCGATCCAGCTCCAACCTGGCGAACCTTCCCTGGCGGAGCAGACGTACGGCAAGCGCCACGGCGGCGGCATCCAGCAGGGCAAAAAAACCCAAGGTGGCGTAGGCCGGCAGAAATCGCCCGGGCACGTTGGCTACCACCAGATCGAGCGGCGTGGAAAGGGCAAACGTCCAGAGCAGCTGTTCGGTGGTGCTGCGCGACCGGAATCGCATCAGGTCCAGCGTCCATCCGAACAGAAAGCCGGGTGGCACCATCAGCAGCAGAAAGACGCCTGTCGCCAGCACCGTTTGCAGAAGGTCCACGATCGTGAGATTGCTCATGCTGGCGGCAAACAGCCATACCGGGCACAGGAAGTCAGCCACGAGCGATACGGTCTGCGGTGTGATTCCGGAAAGTGTAGCATTCGCTCCGGGCCGTCCGCGGGCGGCCCTGCTCGGTCGCACGGCGGGGGTGAAACGCCCGCCTGAAAACCCTTTGCCGCATCTTGACCTACTGCCCAGGAGACGATAGCCTAGAAAACTGCGTAGTCTTGCGTCCACGCCCAGGTAGCGCTATGCCCGCTTCGTTTTCGCGGTCCTAGGGGCTCGGGGGACCACAGTGGGCGGAGATGCCGGGCTTAGACCTTTGGCGGTGACTGCCTTCAGGGCGGTTCTTCCGCGCTCGGGTCTGCCTTATCTTGGTCTGCGGCAAGCGAGTTCCAGGCGCTTCACCTTGGCGAGACAGGTAGTTCCTCCGGCAAAGCGCCGGTTGGCTCGCCCTTGTGTTTTCACCCTTCAACCCCCTGCGCGTCAGGGGCTTAGGCACAATATCTTCGCGCTTCACGCCGGCCACGAAGACGGCAGAGGTAAGGAGTACAAATAATGTCGACCGTCATCCCCAGCGGCAAGGACATCCCCCGCAAATGGTTCGTGCTGGACGCGCAGGGCAAGACCCTCGGCCGGCTCGCATCCGAGGCCGCCAGCGTCCTCACCGGCAAGCGGAACCCGCTCTATACGCCCTACATCGACATGGGCGACCACGTCATTGTCGTCAATGCCGAAAAGATTCATGTGACCGGCATGCGCGCCGAGCAAAAGATCTATCGCCGCTATACCGGCTATCCGGGCGGTTTGCGCGAGGAGAGCTTTATCAAGCTGCTCGCCCGCCGGCCCGAAAAGATCCTGGAAGAAGCGATCAAAGGCATGCTGCCCAAGAGCAAGCTTGGCCGCCAGATGGCCACCAAGCTCAAGGTCTACAAGGGCGCCGACCACCCGCACAAGGCGCAGCAGCCTGTCGCGCTGGAGCTGCGCGGCTAAGAGTAGGGAGCAGGGTCCAGGGTTTCTGGGCTCAGCAGGCAGTTTTGACGCAGGTCCGGGCTCTTCGCCGGCTAAACGAGTTTTCTGGACCCTGGGCTCTGAGCCCTGGGCCATGCTAAGGGATAACGATGGCAGATCTGATTCAGTACTACGGCACCGGGCGGCGCAAGAGCGCCATTGCCCGCGTCTTTCTGCGCCCCGGTTCAGGGGAATGGAAGGTTAACGGCAAGACCTTTGAGGAATACTTTGTGACGCCTGCGCAGCGCGCCGCCGCCAAGCAGCCCTTCGGCATCGCCGACATCAACGAGACCTTTGACGTGTACACCACGGTCAAGGGCGGCGGCGTCAATGGGCAGGCTGATGCGGTCAAGCTCGGCATCGCGCGCGCGCTGATGGAGTTCAACGTCGAGCTGCGCAAGACCCTCAAGGCTGCCGGCTTCGTCACGCGCGACTCGCGCGGTAAGGAGCGCAAGAAGTACGGCCAAAAGGGCGCTCGCGCACGCTTCCAGTTCAGCAAGCGCTAATCGCGCTTGGTTTCTACGTTGTAGGTTCTACGTTGTACGTGGGCTTCCGTTCTCACGTACAACGTTTCCCTTACAACGTAGAACTCGGACTTCGTTCCACCCACCAGCACCGCGCCGGTGGCCCCGCAGGAAATCTCCCAACCCAAGGGATCAATCGTCTGTCGCCAAGGACCGGCTCTCCGAGCCGGCCCGGATACACAGACAGCGATGCCCAGATAGGAAGCAACATGGCAAGCATCACGATGAAAGAGCTGCTCGAAGCCGGCGTTCACTTCGGGCACCAGACCAAGCGCTGGAATCCCAAGATGAAGGAGTACATCTTCGGCGAGCGCAACGGCATTTACATCATCGACCTGCAAAAAACTTTGAAGATGTTCAAGGAAGCGTCGAAGTTTGTCTCCGACCTGACCTCAACGGGCAAGCTGATCCTGTTTGTCGGCACCAAG
Source organism: uncultured Acidobacteriaceae bacterium (assembly GCA_964250995.1). Lineage (GTDB taxonomy): Bacteria > Acidobacteriota > Terriglobia > Terriglobales > Acidobacteriaceae > Granulicella. Next base: position 4,300 of record CAXUIF010000011.1, on the reverse strand, counting down.
CGCCAGGCGCAGGACGCCATCGCCGAAGAGGCCAACCGTGCGGGCATGCCCTACATCAACTCGCGCTGGCTCGGCGGACTGCTGACCAACTGGGTCACGGTACAGAAGTCCGTGAAGCGTCTCCAGGAGCTCGACGACATGGCCACCGATGGCCGCTACGATCTGCTCACCAAGAAAGAAGTCATCAAGCTGGAACGGGAGCGCAAGGCGCTGTCCACCTCGCTGAGCGGTATCAAGAGCATGCGCCGGTTGCCGGACGCCATCTTCGTGGTCGATTCGAACAACGAGGCCATCGCCGTTTCGGAAGCCCGCAAGCTCGGCATCCCGGTTGTCGCCGTGGTGGACACCAACTGCGATCCGACCGTTGTCGACTATGTCATTCCCGGCAACGATGATGCCCTGCGCGCCATTCGGCTGTTCACGACCAAGATCGCCGATGCCGCCTTTGAAGGCGCGCAGATGATCTCCGACAAGGCGTTCTCCAACGAGTATGCCGACGTACAGGCCATCACGCCCGAGTCGCATCTGCTCGGCGAAGACCAGGAAGAGCTCGATCTTCGCGAAGGTCGCATCTCCGCCGGTGCCGCCGAGGAGTCGGTGGAAGGGGAGCCGGAAGAGGAGACCATCGATCTCAACGCGGCGCTGGGCGGCGGTATCCGCAAGGCCCCGGCCGCGGAAACCGAGCCTGAGGCGACCCCGGCCGAGCTCGAACAGGTCATCTCGGCCTAGAGCCTTTCGTTCGCCGGCGCTCAGGGCACCGGGCGCCGCGAACAGGTCTGCGCCTTTCGCGGCATGTACCGCCTCTAATCCGTGGGTGCAGTATGGCCCTGGAGCGGCGCGGCGGTAACAGGCAAGGCCGTGCAGCGTAGAAAGGTACCAATGAGCGAAGGTGTCAGCAAAAATCAGGTAGTTTTGGCAGGGATCACCACGGCAGCCATGGCGGTCGCGGTGGTCGGTCACATGTTTGTGATCGACTGGGTAGGACGCAAGCTCCGCGACTATGTCCGGACAGCCTGAGCGCCGGCACCGCCGGACTGGGCAAGGGACGATCTAGGAAGGAAGAGATGATTGTGGCTGAAACAACGAAAATCGACGCAAAGCTCGTGAAGGAGCTGCGCGAAAAGTCAGGCGCGCCCATGGGCGACTGCCTGAAGGCCCTGCAGGAAGCCAATGGCGATATGGAAAACGCCTTTGTGGTGCTGCGCAAGCGCGGCATGGCGTCGGCCGCCAAGAAAGCTTCCCGCACCACCAACGAGGGCGCGGTGGGCACGTATATTCACGCGGGGGGCAAGATCGGCGTGCTGCTGGAGCTGAACTGCGAAAGCGACTTTGTGGCGCGTACGGATGATTTCCAGGAGCTGCTGAAAGACATCTCCATGCACATCGCCGCGGTGGACCCGCGCTACGTGAGCAAGGACGAGGTCACGCCCAGCGATATTGAGCGCGAAAAAGACATCTACCGCGCGCAAGCTGCGACCTCCGGCAAGCCCGCCAACATCATCGAGAAGATGCTTGAAGGCAAAATGAGCAAGTTCTATGAGGAGGTCTGCCTTCTGGAGCAGCCCTTCATCAAAGAGCAGTCGCTGACCATTCAGCAGCTGATAGCGCAAAAAGTCGCCAAGCTCGGGGAAAACATCTCCGTGCGGCGCTTTGCCCGCTTCAAGGTAGGCGACCCCAGCTTCACGGTCGCCTCGACCAAAGCGTCTGCAGAGCCAGAAGCGCAGGCTTAGGCCGACACCGTTCTCTGCACCACCGAGCCCAGGCCCTGGCCTGGGCTCTCCGTTTGCAGGCATTGTCGCCGTGCGCGGTAAAACGAACCTCCTCAGAACAACTTGCCTATCACCTTCGGGTCTGATCTAGCCAACGGAGGAGGAGGTGTTGCTTCATAGCGCACCTTTCTGCCTGGAAAAACGATTAGCCGACAACCGGGTGTCCTGGCGGCTACATCTGAAATGGGAAAGGTTCGGTTTCAAACCGACCCCGGGGAGATCTATGAACGGTTTTGCACGTGCTGCAGTTTGCGGTACTTTTCTTGCTGTTTGCTCCTCCTTCGCGGTTGCCGACACGGTCACCGTGACGGGCAATGTGAGCTTCACACCAACTTCGCTTACCTTTGCTCCACCCTTCGTCACGCAAGCCAACACCGGCCTGTTCTCGAGCTACTCGGGTGGCACAGTAAACTACGAACTCGGCACAGTCGCGTACACCGACGGGCTGCCGCAGACCGTGCAGGCGTTCACCATTACCAACAGCAAGGGCGATGTGCTGGCGTTCTATGACGAGATCAACGCGCCCACGCAGAGCATCGACGCGGCGGGCAATCTCAGTGTGGTGCTCCACGAAACGGGGTACTACACCGTAGACGGCGGTCAGGCATTGGCCGGCACCTTCCAGGTAGCGTTCGATGGCAATACGCCGACGGGATCCACCACCAACGTTCCGTTTCTCGGGACCGGGGCGCTCACCAATCCGACGATCCCGCTGCTCGCCAGCGCAGCGCCTGAGCCAAGTTCCATTCTGTTCCTGGGAACCGGCCTTCTTGGCGCAGCGGCGCTGCTGCGGCGTCGCAGCCAGCAAGGGGCCTGAGGGCGCTTGTTCCATCCAGTTCTTTCATCTGCTTGTCAGTCCCTGCGCTTCAAGGCAAGAGGCCCGTTCCCGCGGGCCTCTTCGCTTTTGGCATCGCACCGTCTTTCCAGAGCGGCCCCTTCCTCGTCCTCTCTTCCTGAAATACCCGACCGTTCGGCCCTGCGGGTTATCCTTCCTACGAGGTCAGGCCTGCCATGAACGTCCTCGGAAGGGTGCTTCGGTTGCCGGCGTTGTTGCTGTGGTGCGGGCTGTCTGCCTGCGCGACATGGGCGCAACAACCTGCGCCCTCGCCGCCGGTGCAGAGGCCCAACGGTGAGGCGGCCGCTCCGCCCAGCGCCGCGAATACCATCCGGACCACAGCCCGGCTTGTCATTCTGGACGCGGTCGTTGTCGACAAGAAGGGACAAGCCGTTACGGACCTTACGCGGGATCAGTTTCAGGTGCAGGAGGACGCTGCGGAGCAGACGGTCCTGAACTTCACAGCCCCAGGGCGCTTCACGCCTCCCCCCGAGATCACGATCAACTCCACCGCGGACCTGGACCGTCTGGCACCGCGTGCGCCCGTCAACATCATCCTCCTCGACGAGTTCAATACCATGTTCGAGGACATCGCCTTCGCCCGGTACTCCCTGGGGAAGTGGTTGAAACGCCAGCCGGACAAACTGGATACGCCCACCATGCTGCTCGCGGTCAGCTTGCAGCATTTCGAGGTTCTGCGCGATTACACCCAGAACAAAGCCGAGATTCTTTCCGCCTTGGAGCACCACCTTGCGGTCTTGCCGTGGCAGGCGCGCAGCTTCTCCTGGGTGGGCGAGCGGTATGCCACGGCGTTCTTCACGCTGCGACGGGTTGCGGAGGCGTCCAACGGCCACGTCGGGCACAAGACCATGATTTGGATTGGCCGGGGGCTACCCAATGTATCTGCCACGCTCACTGCGCTGGACCGCGATCGCGTCGACAATGCCATTCAGCAGACCGTCAATGAGCTACGCGATGCCCGGGTCACCCTGTACACCATCGACCCCGCAGGCGTGCTGATCGATCCCGGTCGATATGGCGCAGAGGCCGCGATGTATGAACCATTCGGTGGTGAGGCCAACTTCAACGCGCTCGCCCGTGCCACCGGCGGCCGCACCCTGTACGGTCGCAACGACGTAGACGCCGAGATCGGCACATCCATCCGCGACGGCGACAGCTTCTACACACTCACCTACCGGCCGACCAATACGCAGCGCGATGTGACTCACTTCCGCAAGATCGCCGTAACGGTCGCGGGTCGCCCGGACCTGAAGGTGATCACGCGGCAGGGCTACTTCGACACGCGCGCGCCCGCCCGGCTGCTTGCTGATGGCAAGCCGAGCGGCAAGCTGTTCACCGAACTTGCAGGCGCCGAGACCAGCACCATGGTCTACAACGCCGTACCCTTAGCCGTCACAGCGGGCGAGACCCCACGGCTCTTTCAGCTCAAGCTCCAAGGGCGCAGCCTGTACTGGACGCCTCTTGAAGGAAACAATCCACGGCGCGCCAAGCTGATCGTCACGGTTACCACCTTTGACAGGAAAGGAAAGGCCCTGCGCTCCACGGGCCGCCAGGTGGTGCTGACCGCCAAGCCGACAGCGCCGCCCACAGGGCCCGTCGACGGCGAGATCACTTTGCCCTGCGAGGTGCCGCAAGCGGGTAAGCCCGTGCGTGCACGCTTTGTGGTGCGCGTGGA
>CAXUIF010000010.1:16745-28920 GCA_964250995.1 uncultured Acidobacteriaceae bacterium | reverse complement strand
CCCCGTGTTGCAGCGGGAACCCGAACGCATGCTCCCATGGCTCCGCGACGGCCTCCTCACCCAGGTCACGGCCGGCTCGGTTACAGGGGACATGGGCCGCAAAGCCAAAGCCCTTGCCGATCGCATGCTGACCAACCGCTGGGTCCATTTCCTCGCCACCGACGCGCACGATCCCAAACGCCGGGCCCCCCGCATGCGCCAAGCGCGTGAACTCGTCGGCAAGCGTCAGGGCACCTTCTACGCTGACCTGCTGTGCCGCGACAACCCCATGGCCGTTTTCGGGGGTCAGCAACTCGGGGAGCAGGAGGCCGGCGTCGCCCTTTTCGACCCGAAACCCTTTAAAGAACACTGGTGGCAGCGCCTCTTCCGCGCCTGACCATCTGCCGCACAGAGTTTGTTGCATTCGCTTCGTTGTCATTCCCGAAGGGAATCCGCGTTCGCAGTCTGCCTTTGCTGCATCCTTCCCGGACAGGTTCTGCCTCGGTTGCCCGTCGGTCAGCCGCTACAGCCCCAGCCCGCCGTCCACCGCCAGCAGCTGCCCCGTGATGAAATGGGGCGCTGTTGCGAAAAACAGCACGGCTGACGCCACATCTTCGGAGGTTCCGTTGCGCTTCATGGGCGTCTTCGCCGCAAAGCTCTCATACCCTGCGCTCGGCTCGCCCGAGGTCACGATCATGCCCGGCGCCACACAGTTCACGCTGATCTCCGGAGCCCATGCCTTCGCCATCGTCTGCGACAGCATATGCAGCGCCGCTTTGGACGTGCAGTAGTGCGCGTGCGTGGCCCATGGGTGAATCCCGCCCAGAGAGCCAATGTTGACGATCCGCCCGCCTGTTGCCTTCAGGTACGGAAAGGCGGCCTTGGCCACCAGAAAAGGTCCCCGGGTATTGGTGGCAAACATTGCGTCCCACTGCTCCGCCGTGATTGCCTCAAGCGGCGCCGTCTCAAATGCCCCAGCATTGTTGACCAACAGATCTAACCCACCAAACGCGACGGCCACCTCCCCCACCGCTGCCTCAACGCTCTTCTCCTCACGCACATCGCAGGGTACGGCCATCGCTCGCGATCCCAGGGCCACAAGCTCGCCCAGTGTCGCCTCTGCTTCAGTTTCTGATCCGCGGTACGTGATGGCCACTGACGCACCCGCACGCGCCAGTTCCAGCGCGACGACACGGCCAATGCGCTTGGCCGCACCCGTAACGAGCACGCGCCGGCCTGCAAGCCCCTGGTGGCCTAAGTGCTCCAAACCGGCGATCACGCTTGCGGAGTGCCCGGCTTCAGAGGCGGGACACCTGCCGGTTGGGTGTTTGCCGGGGTATCTGCAGGCGGTGTGGTCTGGAGCGGGGCTGTCGGCGACGCCGGCGCAGGCGGCACCGAGGTCGCCGGTGAGGGCTTCGCATGCTCCTGCACTCCAGGCTCCATCGTCGCCGGCCGGTCCTGGTTGTCGCCATAGTGAGAGATCTGCGCGCGCGGCCGTTCCAGCTTCACCAGAAGCTGCTTGCCGTCTTTAGACAAATCGAAATCTGTCGCGTACGTCGCGAATCCACCCGCGATCACCTGGATCGTGACATGGCTGCCGACCTCCAAGAGATCGAGCGACGCCCGGCCGTCAGGATCAGTCTTGGTCTCCAGGTTGGCCGTGATCTTCTCATCGCGCATCGCCCGGAACACCACCGAGGCGTTCGGTAGGGGCTTCTGATTGAAGGCTTTTTCCACGGTTACGACCACTTCCGCAGTCGGCGGCAAAGGCTTGAACCCACGGCCATGCTTCTCTTGTTGGGCCCCACCCACCTTCGAAGCAAGGGCAAGACCAGCTGAAAGGACCCCGTACAACAATGCACGCCACGACCAAAGCATGGTAAACAGTCTACCGCGCACATAGCAGCCGCGGTGAGTGGGGCTGTGCTGCTGCCCGGACGCTATGAAAACCTGAGCGCATAGAGCGCACATCTTTCCATGCAGTATTGACAACAGGCTGCCCGCCCGGCTACATTAGCACTCGGCAGCAGAGAGTGCCAACCCGGTCCCAGGTCACCCTGCAGACCGTGTCAGCCCTCTCCTACAGCAACTTCCCGTCCCAAGGAGACAATGCACAATGGCCTCAAACAAGTTTACGCCGCTCCACGACCGCATCCTGGTCCAGCGCCTCGAAGAAACCGAGACGATGCGCGGCGGCATCATCATCCCCGACTCCGCCAAAGAAAAGCCTCAACAAGGGAAGGTCATCTCGGTCGGCAAGGGCAAATCGAACGATGAAGGCAAGGTCTTCCCGCTCGACGTCAAGGGTGGCGACACCGTGCTGTTCGGCAAGTACTCCGGAACGGAAATCAAGCTTGACGGCGAAGACTTCCTCATCATGCGCGAAGAAGAAGTGCTCGGCATCCTCGCCTAAAGACCCCAGTTTTAGAAGGGGCACGGCTTCAGCCGTGCCGTTAGCAGAAAGAAAAGCGATGGGGCTTTCGCCCCTCAGGAGCAAACACAATGGCAAAACAGATCTTGCACGGAGAGGATTCGCGCCAGGCGATCCTTCGCGGCGTGAACACGCTCGCCAACGCAGTAAAGGTGACGCTCGGTCCCAAGGGCCGCAACGTCGTCATCGAAAAGAAGTTTGGCTCGCCCACCATCACCAAGGACGGCGTCACCGTCGCCAAGGAGATTGAGCTGCCCGAGGGCCTCGAGAACATGGGCGCCCAGATGGTGAAGGAAGTCGCCTCAAAAACCTCTGACGTCGCCGGCGACGGCACCACCACTGCCACCGTTTTGGCCCAGGCCATCTTCCGTGAGGGTGTGAAGACCGTAGCTGCCGGCGCGAACCCGATGGCGCTCAAGCGCGGCATCGACAAGGCCGTTGAGGCGATCATCGGCAAGCGCGATGAGAACGGCGTCGTCCAGGGCGGCTCTCTGAGCGAGTTCTCCAAGCCCGTCACCGGCGACATGATCGCCCAGGTCGGCACCATCTCCGCCAACGCCGACGAGCAGATCGGCACCATCATCGCCGCGGCGATGAAGAAGGTCGGCAAGGACGGCGTGATCACCGTCGAAGAGTCCCGCACCATGGAGACCCAGCTGGACGTTGTCGAAGGCATGCAGTTCGACCGCGGCTATCTGAGCCCCTACTTTGTGACCGACGCCGAGCGCATGGAAGCTGCGCTGGAAAATCCCTACATCCTCATCTACGAGAAGAAAATTTCCACGATGAAGGACCTGCTTCCCTTGCTCGAGCAGATCGCCCGCACCGCCAAGCCCCTCGTCATCATCGCCGAGGATGTGGATGGTGAGGCGCTCGCCACCCTCGTGGTCAATAAGCTGCGTGGCACCCTCAACGTTGCGGCCGTTAAGGCTCCGGGCTTCGGCGACCGTCGCAAGGCCATGCTGGAGGACATCGCTGTCCTGACCGGCGGTAAAGCTGTCACCGAAGACCTCGGCATCAAGCTCGAGGGCGTCAAGATCGAGGACCTCGGCACGGCCAAGCGCGTGACCATCGACAAGGACAACACGACGATCATCGATGGCGGCGGGCAGGAAGCCAAGATCGAGGGCCGCGTGAAGGAGATTCGCGCGCAGGTCGAGAAGACTACCTCCGATTACGACCGTGAGAAGCTCCAGGAGCGTCTCGCCAAGCTGGTGGGCGGCGTCGCGGTCATCAAGGTCGGCGCGGCAACCGAGACCGAAATGAAGGAAAAGAAGGCGCGTGTGGAAGACGCGATGCACGCCACCCGTGCAGCCGTCGAAGAAGGCATTGTTCCGGGCGGCGGTGTGGCGCTGATCCGTGCGGCCAAGGCCGTCGAGAAGCTCGTCGAGTCGCTTCAGGGCGATGAGAAGATCGGTGCGCAGATCATTCGGCGCGCCGTCGAAGAGCCCCTCCGCATGATCGTCCACAACGCAGGCGAGGAAGGCGCGGTCGTCATCAACAAGATCCAGGAATCCAAGGACTCCAACTACGGCTACAACGCCGGAACGGGCAAGTACGAGGACCTGGTCGCGGCCGGCGTCATCGATCCGACCAAGGTGACGCGCACTGCCCTGCAGAACGCGGCTTCCATCGCCGGCCTGATGCTCACCACCGAAGCCATGATCTCCGAGATTCCGGAGAAGAAGGAACCGGCAGGCGCGGGCCATCAGCATGGCGGCGGCATGGACGGCATGTACTAAACCCTGGACCTACGGCAAGCGCAGGGAAAGCAGCCCCGGAGAACTCCGGGGCTGTCTTTGTTGGTGCTATCGAATAGCGGTTCCAAGTTGGGTACCTCCTACATCGATTAGGTGATGGCCTGCGACCGACAACTTCTCAATCCTGAAATGGGCCAATCTGGCAGGTAGAAACCTATTGCCCTGCTGAACGGCGAGCGGCTTCGAACTAAGTCTAGGCGGTTGCGCTGTGCTCAGTTGACGGGGAAGGCGAATCGCACACGTCCCAAAGCATGCTCCACATCCACTTCGTCGTACCACGCGTACTTTCAATAGCGGTCGCGTGTGAACGCTGCTGGCCACACCTCAGGCGAGTTACCTTGTGCGCCGCGTCTTGAGGTTGTTTTCTGCGCACCCATACCCTGTTTCAAGGAGTTTTCATGCCCGTTCGCGAAGTCACCGAAGAAATGATTCAAAGTGTTGTTAACCGTCGCTCGTTTCTTACGGGTCTCAGCGTCGCTGGGCTGGGAGTTGCCGCCGCATCGATCACCGGCTGCAGCGGAGGCACCACTGCGGCCGCGCAGGCACCCGCGACTGCGGACAGTGCAACGCAGATCTTCACCGCGGCCCTCATCGCCGAAGATCTTGCCATTACCACGTACTTCAACATCCTGACAGGCGGCGCCATCCAGGACACCAACCTCGCCGGCACCGGCGGGTCAGCCACCCAGGTCTCGGCCAGCGGCAGCGTCGTGAACGTCGCTTACTTTCAGGCAGCGTTGTCGGAAGAGATCGCGCACGCACAACTGCTGCGGACGTTGCTGAACCTGAAGACCGACGGCAGCGGCGACGTTGCGGCTGGTGTTCCTGCCAGCTTCTATTTCCCCGCAGGCACCTTCGACAAGTTGAGCAACGTGCTGCCGACCCTACTGGCACTCGAAACGGCCTTCATCGGCGCGTACATGACGGCGGTCGAGGAGTTTGCCTCCATGGCTGCCGGATACAACGGCTTCAGTGCCACCCAGACCAACCCCGCAGGCGGAAACTACACCCAGGCCCAGCTTGTAAACTTCGCCAAAGTCTCGGCAGCCATTTTGGGTGTGGAAGCCGAGCATCGCGCCCTGGCCCGCGCCGTTCCTTCTGTGACGCTCGGCTCGCCTGCCTACGCCGGTGTGACCGTCCTGCCGGCGAACAACGTCAACTACGAGGGTACCGACGGGTTGACAGGGTTGATTGTCAACGCGGGCAGCGGCGCCACGGCCGCGGCTGCGCTTACACCCTTTCTCGCCACCGGAACCACCAACAACACTGCCTTTTCGTTGTCTGCAGCCCTGTCCGGCAGCGCTTCCGTTCTGCTGCCCAGCGCGCTCCAGCCTACCGGTAACATCCCGGCAGCCGAGTAGGCTTGGCCTCGTGCGGGTGCGGTCACGGCACCCGCGCGAGCCTGAGCGGTTCAGGCGCACATCACCCCACATTATCAAGCAACTTCGTTCACAGCAAGAGCAAACCCCGGGGGCTCTCCCGGGGTTTGCTCTTGCACATTCCACCATCTGCCGTATCAAGCCCATAGGGCTATGGCTTCGCGATCCTCACAAGCGGAAGGGGTGAAGCGCTCGCGCGGGGCGAACCGTACCTGATTTCGTCCGCTCAGCTTGGCCTGGTACATGGCGGCGTCTGCTTCTTTGAGCAGCGCACCGACGCTGTTCGTGTCCGAGTTGAAGAGGCTGATCCCTATGCTGCAGGCTACGGAAGCTGTGTGACAGCCAATCTGCAAAGGATCGGAAAGCCTCTCCCTAATCTGCTCAGCCAAAGAGCAGGCAGCTTCCGCATCGCGATCCAGTAAAACGACAACAAACTCGTCGCCTCCCATCCGTGCCACGGTATTCGGCCACTGAACAAACTCTTCGAGGCGGCCGGCGACGGTGCGCAGCGTGGCGTCCCCGGCATCGTGTCCTAGGGTGTCGTTGATCTGTTTAAATCCGTCCAGATCTAAAAGAAGCAGAGCCAAAGAGCGACGGGCTTTACCGGCTTCCTCGAGACACGCACTGAGTCGCAGTTGCAGGAGCGCACGATTGGCCAGCCCGGTCAGCGGGTCATGGTAGGCGAGGTGACGATAGCGGCGTTCATTCTCCTTCAACATGCCGGTCTGTTGCCGAACACGGCGATGCAGCCACATCGCCCAGCCCAGGGCCGCCAGCGTGGTCACAAGCACCGTGCTCAGGGTGAGGATCGCGTGGCGTGGGGTCCACCATGAAGGCTGCTGCACGATCGTGAGGTCCGCCGGCGAGCGCAACAGCAGGCGAAAGCCGACGTAGCTCTCCTTGCCTTGCCGCTCATCTTCCTGCTGCAGGTCGGCAATCGCGGAGCAGATCCCGACGACCCGGACCCTGCTGCCGATCTGCCAAGTGGTAAGGTCCGCGACCACTGATTTGCTTGGCAACACTGCCGAGAAAACGAGCCCCCCGGAGGCGATCAGCACAGCAGGCTCACGCGGGTCAGCATTCAGCCCTGCGATCTGCCCGTCAAGCTGAACCACCTCCCCGGCGTGCGTACCTTGCAGCGCCTCGTCGGCTGAAAGCAGAATGGGAGCCGGGGCCCCTGGTCGCTCGCCGGAGCTGCGAACGACGGCATCCGTCAGTTTGGGACCGGCGTCCCCTACGGCGCGAAACCCGACTACATCGACCGTCGAGCCGAGAGGCACCTGCAGCCGGTCCAGGGTATCCACACACAGCCCGCCAGTTGTGTCCTGAAGGCACACGAGTTCTCCCGGCCGTTGCAGGGTGACGGTGCCCCGAAGGTGCACTCGATCCCCACGCTCTTGGCCGGTCGCGAACTCCGATGTTTGGCGAACCAACCGTAGGGGCAGGTCGAAGGGAGCCAGAGGGCTGTAGTGCAGCACCGTCACGTCGCGTAAGGAGGGGATGAACAGGTGCACGCCCGCAAGTTGTCGACGCTGGTTGAAGCTTGAAGCTGCTACCGCGTAAGTCCGCACGTCTGCATCAATCAATCGCTCGTAGTCGACCCCTGGTTCCCGAATGGTCGTCGCGCTGATCATACCGCTCTGTGTGGCAAGGCGCAGGATCATGTTTTGACCCTGTGGCATCACCGAGTGCACCACGCCTTCCACCTGGACCCACTGGGAATCGAAGGTTCCGCCCATCAGCTGCGCCAGACCGACCAGGGGCGCCTTGCGCGGCATAGCGGCCTTTCCCACAACCCGCATCTGGGGCAGATCGATGATGGGAGCAAACAAGCCGGGTCCACTCACCCCGGAGATGTCTACCAAGCTTCCCTCATGTAGAGGCAGCAAGGGACTGGCGGGCACCTTGACGAAGATGCCGCCTGTAACGTCGTGAACAAAAAGCGTCCCTACCTGCTGGTCGATCGTGGCATCGTAAAAGACCACCGTCGCTCTGAGGTGGACCGGCAGAGAGCGGGCCGCCTCGTCCGGGGAAAGCGACCGGATCGCACGGACGGTATGCAACGGTTTAAACCGCAGGGCACTATCTCTTTGACCAGGACCTGGTGTCTGCGAAGGCGATGTGGCTGCCAGGAAAAGCAACGAAAGCGCACAGACTGTGCTCTGCCACCGCCACCGCCAATGTCCAACCACTTCACGCATCGTTGCTCTGCCTGGATCACTTCTACCCGGGCGCGGAGCGGTTCCAAATAGCACTTTCGGCAATGCCGCGAGCGAAGGTCACCCGCCACGCCATTACTGTCCAACGATGCGACAGAAGCGGCGGGTGAACTCGCCCGCCCCTTATTCCGCGGCCTGCTCCACCAATCCAGGATGCACTGCCTGGGGCGCATGGATCTTGACCCCGGCCTGCTCGCTCTTAATCTTGAGGCTGGCCAGCGTGTTGGCTTTTTCGTGCGTTGCGCTGGCGTTGAAGGTCACCAGATAACTCTCCCCGATGGCCTTCCGGAACTCGTCGAAATAGGGAGCAAGGCTCGGCGGCGTGATCCGTCCCTGATAGAACGATTCACCGCCGGTCGCATCGGCAATCTGATTCAAGTAGCTTTGTCCGCTGAAATTCGCTGCTCCGCCACGCATGCCGGCGTCGCCGTAGTAGATGGAGTACACCGCTACCCCGGCGCGCTCTGCATCATTTTGTGCATTCTGCACGTAGGGGCTGTCCTGGTTCAACGGTGACACGCTGCCATTGTAGGGATCTACGCCGTTGGTGATCATCAGCACCATCCGAGCCGCGTTGCCCTGCCCCGGCCAGCGCTTGACGAAGTCTTGCAGGCAGAAGTACGGGCTTGCACTGATCCCCGCAGACGATAGCGGGATGCGCAGCGCCTGCGCAGCTGCCTCATGATTCGTTGTGAAACCACCCTCGTGCATCACGGTGCCATTCTGCATAAATCCGACCAGCACCTGCACGTTCGCTGGCAGGCTGGTGATGAAGTGCTGCATGTCATTCAGCTGAAGGCCGAAACTGCCGCGAAGGCCGTCGTCCAGCAGAATGGCGACCTGCGCCCCCTCTTTGGCAACCGGCGTCACCGACGCAATCGCCGCGTCATGGCCGTTGACCTCCAACTTCAGCGCCGCAGAGTTTAGGGGGGTGTTGTTCTTCGACTGCACATGGATCAACGCCGTCGTCGGCACGGGACTCTCAGTGGGCAGCTCCTGCGCGGAAAGCGGTGGCGCGAAGGCCTGCGGCATCAGGGCGGTTAACGAAATTGCGGCGGAAAGCAGAAACCTGCGGTTCGAATTCATGGGTCAACCTCACATCGTCTTAGATGAGGAAAACCTTCGCTGGGGCTCACTCCCAAACACGAGCAACGGGTGGCCCTGACCGCCAGGAGGGCCACCTCGTCCCACGTCTTCTGACGCTTCAGTCGCCGCCCAGCCTCACCTTCAACCCGGCCCTCACTGTCAGGGGAAGCCCCGGATACCCGATCGGGCCGATATGCTGGTTGTTCAGCAAATTATCCAGTTGGGCAAACACCGAAAGGTGCCGGCCCACGTCGTACACCCCGCCCAGATCCAGGCGCACGTACCCGAAATCCAGATCGCGATTGGGCAACAGCAGCGAGTTGTCGAAAGTGGGCGTGAAACCGTTCAAAAAGGTGGAATCGTCGCTCCGGCCAGCGAACGCGCCCTTCAGCGCCAGGTTGAATCTCTGCCGTGTGTAGGCTGCCGCAAAGAAGCCCGAGTGCGGCGCACGGCGAAACGGACGCGCACCGACCAGCGGGCTTTCTGCCCCGATCGGGATCCCAGGCAGGTTGGGGTTCTCTGTCGCCGCACCCTGATTTGCTGCCACCGCGTCCGACGCAAACGATTGCAGCACGCGAGCCCCCAGGAACGTATATCCGGCCCGCAGCAGGAGCGTGCTTCGCGGCTGCCAATCCAGCTCACCCTCCGCACCCTGCGCGCGGAACGCCAGCGAGTTCACATATAGCGTCGAGTACTGAAAGGCCGGTAGATTCACCCCAAAGTAGGTTCCAAGGTTCGCGCCCGTGACGCCCTCCAGTTGATGGTCGAAGACGTTATGGAAGTACCCCGCCTTCAGCACCAGACGGCTGCCATACAGGTTCTGGTCGACCCCAAAATCGTAGGTCCGCGACCGTTCCGCCGTGGGCGGCCCCAGGCGATAGAGGGCCACGTCCGTCGCGTCGCCTGCGTGCAGCAGTTGGTCGTACAGGCTGTAGGTCTCCAGCGCCAGCGTAGGCTCCTGCACCCCGGTCGCCACGTTGAAGCGCAGACGTGTACCGCGCAGCCGGCCCGGACCGGGGCGCACCGGCACATAGGTCAGCCCAAGCCTCGGCGTGCCGGCAATGCCGTACAGATGATTCTTTTCAACGGCCCCACCCAGTGAATAGAAGAGCCGGCTGAAGAACTCGCCCTGAAACTGCAGGTTGTACTCGAAGTTCGTTCGCTGCGTCGTCTGATGGAGCGCGGAGGCGAGAGTACTTGGCGGTTGGTTGAACACACCCCGCTCGTTGTCGTAGCGAAAAGCGAACAGCCCATTGAGGTGCCGCGACGCACTCCAGTCGCTTTGGAAGGCGAGCTGGTCGCGGTTGGAAGCTTGGTCGTCGTCACCGGTCAGCAACGCCGCTTGGCCGGTCGCAGTGTAGCCGTTTGCTCCACGAAGCGTGACGACGTTGCCGAAGTATTCAGTGAAGAGCGATGGGTTCGCGTCAGTCCCGAAGTTGAACGTGATCGGATTGCCCTGGTTGGAGAAGTAAAGGGCCTGCTCCCGCTTGCGTGCAATCCCGTAGCGGAGGAGGTTATGCCAGTTCGCCTCTGTCCGGTGTTCCAGCGTAACGCCGGAATACAGATCCTGGTCGGCGAGTTTGCCATCCGCAGCGAGCCCGTGAAAGTCGTACGCTCCCGGCAGTCCGGAAGCCGAATCCTGGTTGCGCAACGTGAAGCGCAGCGTCGTACTCCCGTTAAAGTCGTACCCAATGTTTGCCATGGCGGTTCCGTCGTGGAATTCATCCCGCTGGAGGGCGTTGGAGGTATCCTGGCGATCGAAGCCGGCAAAGTAATCCAGCTTGCGCAACGTGCCGCCGACCGTCACGGCGTTCTGGTACGTGTGCAGGTTCCCTGCATCGCCGGTATAGTTCAGCACCGGCCTCAGCGTGGTGCCCCTGGGTGTATTCAGAGCGACAACCCCCGCGCCTGCGTCGGTGCCGTACACCGCTGAGTCCGGGCCACGGTACAACTCAAGGCTGCCGATCCCCGTGGCACTTACCGTTCCGAAGTCAAAGGTCCCCCCGACATCCTCGGCCGGAATGCCATCTACCAGCACCAGATTGGCCGTGGAGTTCCCCCCGCGTACAAAGAGCGACGTCACGCTACCCATCTGCCCGCTCTGGACCACAAACACCCCAGGCGACTGACGCAGCTCCTCTACGAGGCCAAGACGCGTCGCGAAGCTCGCTGCGGGCATCACCACGACCGGCGCCGTGAGCTGCGGCAAAGGTGTCGGAATCTCCGTGGCCGACACGGAAACCTGCTGCTGCACCGTGGTTGTCGACAGCACCACATCCTGCGCGATCACATCCGTCGCGCCTCCATAAAAGTCCTGCCCGATCCCAGGAAGAAAACCGCCTGCCGACCCCAGCAGGGTGAACCGCCCCGCATCGCCGGAGCGCAGCTCATAGGTGCCGTCCGGGCCCGCATAGGCAATCGATGCGACCTTGCCGGCCTCCACCAACTGCACCCGGGCCCCCGGAATGCTCCTTCCCAACGGGTCAGTCACACGCCCCCGCACGACCACTGCATTGGCTGGCAGGCAAGCGCTGAGTGCCGCCACGCCGCCTATGAAGACGGCCCTGCGGTTAAGGACAAGAGTGGATTGTCGAGCATTGACCCGGGCGGCAGACCAGGGCGGATACACAGCGCCGAAACGGCGTACAGACACAAACATGATGCGTTCTCCTCCGCTCCCCCTTCGAGAGCGTGGCAGGCATACGCAGCGGAACCGGTCTCCTGACTGGCGCGATTGCAAGACAGATATTCACCTGGCCAGGCCCTTCCCGGTCACCCTTGGGCGCCAGTGGGCCTGCCAACCTGTCTCACTCTCCCCGAAAACGGGAAAGTGCGCGCTTCACAGTTGCGGGGCAGTGGCGGAGTTTCACCGCGCTTCCCGAACATTCCTTGCGGTAGCGATTATGGGGGCGCGCCGCGAAGCTCCACAGCGGCAACGATTCGGGGGCTGGCTTCCAGTTTACGGTATCTCCGCTTGCTACCCGCGCCCTGCCCTCACCATACTGCAGGGCGTGCGTCAGCCCTTCTTCCTGCGGCTCCTGCCGCCCCGCCCCACCTTTGCGGCCGATAGGACGGAAGCGGAGCGCGCCCTGATGGGCCAACACGCCGCCTATGCGAAACGCTTCTTCGAAGCCGGAACGCTACTGGCATACGGGCCAGTTCTGGATCCTGACGGCGCCTTTCGCATAGCCATATTGCAGGTTGACCAGGAACGCGAACTCAGTGCCTTCGTCGCCAACGATCCCAGCGTCGCTGCCGGCATGAATCGCTACACGTATGCGCCAATGATTCTGGGCGGCAGCCAGACGCCGCGTGCGAGCT
>CAXUIF010000010.1:6358-16645 GCA_964250995.1 uncultured Acidobacteriaceae bacterium | reverse complement strand
AGCAGACCCCGCGGGCGTAAACACTTCAGCGAGTCCTCGAAGGTGGTCTTTCCCACCGAGTCGTACACGACCGGCAGACCCCGCCCACCGGTCTCCTCCCGCACCGCTTGGACGAAGCTCGTTTGTGTATACAGCACCACGCGATCCGCACCCGCCTCGCGTGAAAGCGCTGCTTTTTCCTCCGTCGATACCGTGGTCACAACGCGTGCGCCCAAGCGCTTGGCCACCTGCGTCAGCAGCAATCCCATGCCGCCTGCACCGGCATGCACCAGGACCGTATCGCCCAGCTGAATTGGATAGGTGCTGTAGGCGAGGTAATGCGCCGTGAGCCCCTGGGTCAGTACGGCTGCTGCCTGCTCAAAGCTGATCGCCTCGGGCAGGCGCAACAGGTCGCTCGCCGGCGCCACAGCAAACGCCGCGTAGGTGCCGCGGGTGCCGGTCCAGGCCACACGCTCGCCCACCCGAAAGTCCTGCACTCCTTCGCCTAACGCCTCTACCGTGCCCGCCGCCTCCTGGCCCGGCGTGAACGGCAGCGTGGCCGGGTATCGTCCCTCCCGCAAGTAGGTATCGATGAAGTTCACCCCAGCGGCATGGACCCGTACCAGAACCTGCCCCGGCCCCGGCTGCGGGACAGCGATGTCTGCCACCTCCAGGACCTCAGGCCCGCCTGTCTTCTGTATCTGTATCGCTCGCATGCACCGTCCGACCCTTCTAAGAAGTCTGATGAAGCCCACCATCGTTGAGGCCGGCCGTTACTGCGTTCTGTTTCGTGGGTCCGTAGCCGCACCGTCGGTTCGAAGGGCGCGCAGTCAGACCCTTCCCGAAAGACTCGTCAGCTAGCCAGGACGTGCGTAGCGAAGCCCCATTTTCCACCACCAGCTACTCTCCGCCTGAACCAGCCCGCAGCTACCGGATCAGCGGCTCTTCGCTGGGCCGCATGCGCACCACCCGATCGATCGAGTAAGGGGAACGCTGCCCTTGCGCGAAGAAGTGCCGCACCTGCAGCTCTCCCAGCAGGCCAATCCCAATCAGCTGAATGCCCCCCAGGATCAGCACGGCCGCGATCGCAAACCACGGTGCGTGCTCCGCGCCCACCGCCCTGTGCGACAGCGCTTTGGCCAACAGCAGCCATGTCGCGATTCCACCGCCCGCCACCACGCCCAGCGACCCGACTCCGCCAAACAGGTGCAACGGCCGCGTCATGTAGTTGAGCAGAAAGCGAATCGTCAGCAAGTCGAAGATCACCCGGAACGTGCGCCCCAGCCCGTAGTGGCTCCGCCCCGACTCGCGGGCCGGATTGGAGATCGGCACCTCGCATATGGTGGCGCCATACCAGCTCGCCAGCGCCGGGATGAACCGGTGCATCTCGCCATATAGCGGAATGTTTTGGATGACCTCGCGCCGGTAGGCTTTGAAGGTCGTCCCAAAATCATGAATGTTCACCCCGGACAACCACCGGATCAGCCGGTTCGCCGCAAGCGACGGCACCTGCCGCAGCATCACGCTGTCCGCGCGTCGCGCCCGCCATCCGCTCACCACGTCGTAGCCCTCTTCGAGCTTCGCCAGAAAGATCGGGATCTCCGCAGGGTCGTGCTGCAGATCGCCGTCCATGGCCAGCACATATTCGCCCGTCGCATGGTCGAACCCTGCCGCGAGCGCCGAGGTCTGCCCGAAATTTCGCCGCAGCTTGATCAGCAGCACGCGCGAATCTACCGCGGCGATCTCTTCCAACAAGCGGTAGGTCCGGTCGCGCGAGCCGTCGTCCACAAACACCAGCTCAAAATCGTCCCCAACCTCTTCCATCACGTCTTTCACACGGTCATATAACCGTGTCACGTTCTGCTCTTCGTTATGGAAAGGCACCACAATGGAGTACTTCGGCACGCTCCTATTCTAAACCGAACAGAGGGCCACCCCGGCCCTGGCGGGACCCCTCACCACACGCGCTACACTAACCGCAACGGCCCGGTAGCTCAGATGCATAGAGCGGCGCACTCCTAAGGCGAAGGTCGGCAGTTGGAATCTGCCCCGGGCCACCACCCTCTTCCCTCTTACGATCCTCTCGTCACGCCCCGCAGTGAGCAAGAACTCACACGCTGCCATCCTGCCAGCGCCGCACTCCACAGCCCGGGGACCCATTCTTCTCGTCAGGGCGCCTTCAGCCAAGCCGAAAAGGCCCTTCCCGTCTCCAGCTATAGCTGCCGCGTGGGCCTCGGGGCCCCGGTCGCGTCACCCGCAAGCTGTCCGCCGCGGAGCTGAATTCCCCGCGCGGAGCTGGACTCCCCGCTCAGTCCGGCCGCTCAACCAACTCCACGAGCAGCCGCGTCGGCGTATAGAACCAGGCAATCCGCCGTCCCTCAAACGCTACCGCCGGCGCCGGCGCACTCACCACAAGGCACTTTTGCTGCCGCACATGCGCCAGAGCCTTCTCGAGATCGTTGGTTTCAAAACACAGATGGTAAGCACCCCCACCGGTCTTGTTCAGCATGGACTGGATTGGTGCATCGGCAGTCAACGGCGCAATGAGCTCGATCTCCGCCGCATCCGCGTTCGGTGCCTCTGCCTGCGTCAGGAAATTTACGGTCACCTTCTGGATGGGATCGTCGAAGGGACCCGCAACTACCCGCGAACCGAACAGCGCCTCAAACATCTTCGCCGCTGGATCGATCTCGGGGACGGCGACGCCGACGTGCAGCAACTTGAACCGCAGCCCTTCCGGCCAATCCCCACTCACAACGTCGCGCCCTTCTGCTGCAGCGCGGCCTGCAGCTTGGCCACAGTGGTCAGCTCCGGCACCTGCTGCGGGTCGAACTGCACGCCGTACTCGCCTTCCACGGAAAGAATCAACTGCAAATGGCGAAAGCTGTCCCATGCCTCGACCGACTCGGTCGATGTCTCCGGCGTTACCTCTTCCGGCGCAATCTCAAGCGTGTCCGCCACGATGTCACGCAGGGACGACGGCACTTGCTGCAAGCTCATAGCTCTCATTTCCTTCCAGGGTTAGCCAGGCAGGGCTCTCCGGCAGGGTGGCCGCCAGATTCAGGCGATACACCACCGTGTCGCCTGCGCTCAGGGCTGGGTCATGGTCGAAGCCATGCTCGGGGTAGAACTCCCGGCAGGGCACGTTCTTCTTTGTTTCGATGTACTCGCCCATCAGCCAGCGCGCTCCCGAGGATGCAGCTTGCTCTGCCAAGCGGGCAAGAATGGCGGTCTCGATGCCCCGTCCGATCACCCGGCAAGAAAGCAACAAGCTGTCAATCCAGCAGCGATCGCCCTCCTGTCGCGCCAGTGCCAACCCCACCACGCCCGCATCGCCGAACCGGTCCCGCACCCGAACCGCCACGGCCTGGCACTGTGGATCGGCCACAAAGCCCATCACTTCATTTGTCGAATACCGGCGGGTCGTCAGGTTGAATTGGTTGGTCTTCGCCAGCAACTGAACGGAACGTTCCAGGGGCGCATCCGCCGCGCTCAGGAAGGTGCACACAATGTCCAGCGAGGCCAGGAACTCTTCCCGGCTGGTCGCGTTCTCACTGAGCGCGGCCCGTTGTGCCTGTGCCTTGTACTCCTGGGACCGGTTGCGATCATCCGCGGTTACCGTCGCCGCATCGAAAAACCACTCCTGTGCCAGCTGGGCGACTTGCCGCCAGGGCTCGGCAACGTCGACCTCGACCACTGCCACCTCCGGCAGCTGCTGCCGGATCGCCGCACACTCGGTGGGGTTATCGTCGACAAACACAAAGGAATCCAATCCCAGCGACAGCTCAGCCGCCAGCTCGCGAAGAGCCTCGGCCTTTTCGTTCCAGCCAATCTTGCGTGCGACGAAGTCGTCCAGTGTTAGCGCGAGGTCTGCTGCGCGCAGGCGGAAGGCTTCGGCCACATCGGCCTCGTTGTTCTTCGAGCTGACGGCGAGCAGAATACCGCGCGCCGAAAGCTCCTTGAGGTAGCGCTGATAGGCCAGATAGCAGTTTCCTGGAAACGCACTCCCGGTCGCGATACCCGAAGGCCCATCCTCCCCCAGAATGCCGCCCCAGAGCGTGTTGTCCAGATCCGTGCAGAGCACTTTGCGTGGCGCACGAAACAGCGCCGACGCCGAGCGCATGAGCCCTCGCGCAAACACGCGGAACGCCCCGGGCGCCACAGGGAGCCGAGAGGCAAGAAACATCCGCTGGTCCCGCCAGCGCTCCCGGCCAAAGCGCGCCGCAACGTCGTCTACATCGAAGAACGTACAGTCCGCCACACTCCGGCACACCTCGGCAAGTTGGCGGTTCACCTCGCGCACGGCGTTCCGCAGGCTGTGCGCAACATTGGCCTCGCCCACCGCGCCCAACGACGTGGCCTCGGGCAACACGCAGCCCTGCATCACCAAGCGACTCTTGGTACTAGCTCGCACGCTGCGTAGCATCTGGCCGACGCGCGCCACAGAAGCGCCGATCTCCGCCTCGATGTCGTCCACACCCCCCGCAGCGCACAATCCGGGCAGCCGCCCCGCCATA
Organism: uncultured Acidobacteriaceae bacterium; assembly: GCA_964250995.1. GTDB lineage: Bacteria > Acidobacteriota > Terriglobia > Terriglobales > Acidobacteriaceae > Granulicella. The sequence goes on along the minus strand of CAXUIF010000010.1, from coordinate 12,149 downwards.
TCTTCGGTGTCCAGCAAAACGCACACCAGGTCCGGACTGAACCGGCTCAAACGCCCGTCGGGGTTCAGCAATTCGTCCATATAGGACCCGTAGCCGCCCACCTCAATCTCCAGCACATAGCCGTTCAACACGGCTTCCACCTGCAATGCGGGCAGAATCGGCTCGACGGTGACCGATCGCACCAGAAAGGTCTTCAGCCGCCTGTGGCCGTGCTGCAGCAGCTCGGCGTTGAGCTTCCGGAACACGGTGGCGCAGAAGGAGACGTCCGGTGCGCGATCCGCAACCAGCAACTGGCGTGCGCTCCGCAGCACGCTTGGCATGTCTCCCGCCGCAGCTGCCTGCTGCAGAGCGTGTCGTGTTTCCTGCCACCCGGTATCAGCCTGCATCGACCCCCGCTCCTACCACCATCTGTTCCTGTGCCACGGACGCACGCACCGCCGTCGTGGGTTTCGGACGCATGATGATGCGTCCGGGTACGCCCATCACCGTCGCGCCTGCTGGCACGTTGCTCATCACAAGGGTGTTAGCCGCGATCTTCGCCCCATTGCCCACCTTGATCTTGCCCACAAGCACCGCTCCCGTGCCGATGTACACCTCGTCTCCCAGCACCGGGATTCCCTGTCGTCCCATCGCCGAGGCCCCAATCGTCACCCGGTGCGCCAGGTCGCAGTTCCTGCCGAGGACGGCACCCGGGTTGATGTGCACCCCGCCAATATGCCCGATATAAAACCCACCCCCGATGATCGCCTGCGGATCGATATCCATCTCCATAAACACCACACAGAACTTAACGGCAAAGAACGACAAAAACTTTAGCGGAATGCGCAGGGCCGCCGGAGGTTTGCCGACGTACAGCCAGTTGCTGAACCGGTACACCGCGATCGCCCAAACCGCCGGGTGCAGCCAAAGGTCCTTGCCGACATACCCCTTTGCGCGATAGCGGGCCATGTCTTCGGAAAATGCGCTCATGATGTGGCCAGTCCGATCACGCGGGGTCTGCGGACATCTTACCAAGATGGCTCACCGCCCCCCTCGCCCAGAAGTTGCAGGCCGCGAACGGGACGGTGTAGCTACGCGTGCGGCAGCCCCATTCTGCTTCGAATTTGCACAAAGCGGGGGTCCTCACGGAGGTTGGCGAGCAGCGGATCCGCCGCGATGCCGATCAGCGCCGGGTCGTGCCGCACAAACAAAGCGGCCAAGTGGTCTAAAGCCTGCTCCCTGGCTCCCAGCTCTGCCTCGTAGCGAGCCATGGCATACGTTGGGCCATCGCGGGCATGCCGGGTCTGCTCGCCGGCCAGCAACGCACGCCACATGGCAGGCTCTCCTCGCGCGCGGTACGTCTCATCGGCCAGCCGCATCGCCGCGACCGTCTCTGTATCTTCGCGCAGCTCTGCGGCCACCATCGTCTCGGAAAGGTACCGTGGCAGGTCCCGCGGCGAAAGCAAACTCAATATGCCGAGCACGTTGTGCATGGTGGCTGGATTCCGGTACGGTCCCATCTTCTCGCTGCTGATCGCCTCCTCCAGTAGATCGGCAGCTTCGTCGCGGCGACCGCTCAGGCCCAGCGCAAACGCCTTGGAGGTCAGGATGGCCGCCGAAGTTGGATCCAGCCGCTGCGCTATCTCCAGTTCCCGCAGACCTTCGGCGAACCGTCCCTCGTGCGTCAGCATCGAGCCATACCAGTGGTGGCTCAGCGCCAGCTCCGGATCCAGCCGAAGAGCAATCGTGAACTCCCGTTCCGCCCCAAGCGCATCCCAATCCCCGAAAAACTGTACAAAGCCCATAGCCGCGTGAGCCTGTGGAAGGTTGGGGTCCAGCCTCAACGCTGTGCCGGCGGCCTGCTTCGCTTTGGCGTAGGCCTCCTCGTCGGGAGTCGTGGAATACTCGCGCAACAGCAGAAACGTGTTGGCGAGCCCAGCAAACGCAGGCGCATAGCCGGGGTCCTTTCCGATTGCGGCCTGAAACGTCCCTTGCGCCCGTCGCAACGACTCGGCCGTGCGCAACTCCGCCTGATAGCAACCCCGCAGGTAGAGCTGCTCCACGCCCAAGACCGGCGACGGCGGAACCATGCGCCGGAGCCGCGGGCCCTCCGTACTCCCGCTTGCCGACGCCTCGGCGCTACGAACTTTCGACCGCCCCGCCAGCACCGACCCTGCCCAGGCCAGAAGCAGCAGCAACCCTGCGCTCAGCATCCACCCCAGCCACACCGGCACTCGGTGCTGCCTCTTCGGCGACTCGACCGGCACGGAGGCGAAATCAGGAACTTGAGCCGGAAGACTCCGCTCCGTCCAGTCCGGGGGAAGCACCAACCCAGCCCCACCCAGGGCTGACGGCTGAAGCGGCGGAAGTTCCACCTCGCGCATCGGACTGCTGGCCAGCCAGGCATCCAGCTCCGGCACCAGCGCGTACACAGAAGCACGCCCGCTTCCCGGCAAGCGGCGCACCGGCAGAGAGCGCTGCTTCTCCCATCGCTCCACCGTGCGCGGATCGCGACCGAGATAGGCGGCTATCTCCTTCCATCCGTTCAGAATGTCTGTCCGGCTCTGGTTCACCAGGTGTACCTCAAACAAGGGGCCCGGAGACATTGGCCAGCATATATCACAAGTGTTTCCTTCGGGATTCCTGCACCATTGCGCGACCGCTGCGAGTTCGACCAAATGACGTGGCACCCTGCGCCCTGTCGCGAAGCGCTTTATTTACGAAACCAAGTCCGCGTACTTGGCATCTCTCTCCTGCAAAGCACTGGAAGGATTGACGATTGCCGCGAGGTGCACTCAACGCGACGCCGATGGTCTGGCTAAAGCGGCTTGGGCCGTCTGGCCAATCTGTGTCTGGTTGCAGCCGAGGCCCCTGCCTTGTGGCGCTGTCTCTGGCCGCGCTGCTGGTCGGCATGCTGCCTTCCAGGGGACGCGCGCAATCCCCTTCCGAGCAGGTCACACCGCCCTCGCGTCCAACGCCGCTGCCGCTTTCCGGCGTCCAAACGCCGTCAAACGCCGTCACCGTCACGCAGCAAACCTCGCCCGCACCCGGTTCCGGCAGCAGCAACGTCCTGAACAGCACCGTTACGGTCAGCGGCCCCTTTACCGGGAGCACGCCCGGTGGGCCCGCCACCAAAACCATCCTGCCGCTGACGCTCGAACAGGCCCTCAGCCTGGGCCTTCGCTCTAACCTCGGCGCCATCGAGCAATCGGCCGCGGTGATGCAGGCCGAAGGGGAGCGGACCCTTGCCCGAAGCGGCCTGCTGCCCTCCGTCAGTGCCGCCGTCACGGAGGCTTTCGAGCGGGAAAACCTTCGCACCGTGGGCATCTCGCTCAAGACCCTTCCGGAAAGCGTCCAGTTCAATTACTTCGACGCGCGTGCCGCCCGCCTTCAGCAAACGGTGGTAGACCTCGTCAAGGTCGACAGCCTCCATACGGCCAGCGAAGGCCTTAAATCCAGCCTCCTGGCCACGCGCAATACCCGTGACCTTATCGTGCTCGCCGTAGCGGGCAGCTATCTCCAGCTGCTCAGCACCAACGCCCGCGTGGTCGCCGCGCGGGCCCAGGTGGAAACCTCCCGCGCCATCTACCAGCAGGCCGCCGACCGCTTTGCCGCGGGTTTGGCTGCCCGTGTCGACCGTGACCGCTCGCAGGTGCAATTCCAAACCGAACAGCAGCGGCTGCGTTCGCTGGAGGCAGATCGCGATACCCAGAAGCTCAAGCTTTCACGGCTGATCGGCCTCCCTCTCGGCCAAGCCTTCAACCCGGCGGACGAGTTCCCCTTTGCGCCCCTAGTGGACGTAACAGAAGATGTTGCCCTGCAGCGCGCGCAAACGGCCAGAGCCGACGTAGCGGCCGCCGGCGCCAGCCTGCGTGCTGCACAGAACAACGTCAAAGCCGCACATGCCGAGCGGCTGCCCACCGTGAACGTCAATGCCGACTTCGGCGCCGCCGGGGTTATGCCGACGAATCACGCCACCGGGGTCTACACGGTCTACGGCACCCTCACCGTCCCGCTCTACCAAGGTGGCCGGATCCGCGGCGACGTCGAACAAGCGCATGCCGCACTCAAACAACGGCAGGCGGAACTCGCCGACGCCCACGCCCAGGTTGACCAGGATGTTCGCCAGGCCTTCATCAACCTCAATGCCGCGGCAGACCAGGTCGCGGTCGCCCAAAGCAACGTCCAGCTCTCCCACGAGACGCTCACCCAATCCCGCGACCGCTTTGTGGCCGGGGTCGCCGACAGCGTCGAGGTGGTGCAGTCCGAACAGGCCGTCGTCCAGGCCGATGACGATCTCATCTCTGCTGTCTTCGAGCACAACCTCGCCAAGGTGTCCCTCGCGCGCGCCATGGGCAACGCCGAGCAAACCCTGCCCCAACTGCTCAGGAAATAACGCCATGCCCGACCTTCCGCCCAGCTTTCCCCAGCAAACCGGCGATCCCCACCCCGACCTCGCCCTGCGCATGCTGTACGACGAGCAAGCCCGTCTTCGAGAGGAGCTCGACCGCGTGCGTGCCGCGCAGGAAACCGAAAAGCAGAAGGGCGGCGACGAAGATAAACAGCAGGAAAGCGGCGGCGAAGAAAAGGAGGAGCAAAAGCCAGCGAAGCTGCCTGCCAAAGAGCGCCTTCGCCATTGGGTGCGCGAACACCCCTTTGCCACGCTGGGCATTGTCCTAGGCACGCTGCTGCTGCTGGTAGCGGGCGTCGTCCTGTACCGCTATCTCGGCAGCTATCAGACCACTGACGACGCCTTTGTTGACGGCCACACCGACCCAATTGCGGCGCGCATCTCGGGCTTCGTTACCGCGGTGTACGTCGAGAACACCTACCACGTAAAGAAGGGCCAGCTTCTGCTGGAAATTGACCCACGGGATAACCAGGTCGCCAAGGAAAGCTCCGTCGCCCAGCTGTCCCAAGCCAAGGCTGCCGTGGCCGCGCAGGAGCCCAACGTCCCGATTACCGCGACCACGCAATCCGCCCAGGTGCGCGAAGCCGAGCTCAACATAGCCAGCGCCGAAGCCAACGTGGCCACGGCCCAGGGGCGGTACCAGTCCACGCTCGCCGATCTGCACCAGGCGGAAGCCAACGAGATGAACGCCGCGCGTGAAGAAGAGCGCTACCGCCTGCTTGTCGAAAAGGAAGAGATCTCCCGGGAGCAGTACGACCAGCAGGCCACCAATCAACGCGCGCAGGCCGCCGTGGTCTCTTCCCGTCGCGAGACCGCCGATGCGGCCGCCAAGCAGGTCCTCGCCGCACAGGCCTCGGTGGGCACAGCGCAGGAACAACTCCAGCAGGCCCGGTCCAACCTCCCGCGCCAGGTCGCCGTGCAGCGCGCTACGCTGCTGCAGCGCCAGGCCAATGCGCAATCCGCCCAGGCCCAGGCCGACCAGTCTGAACTCAACCTTGAGTACACCCGCATCTATGCCCCGGAAGACGGCATCATTGGGGACAAGCAGGTGCAGGTTGCGAGCCAGGTCACCGCCGGCCAGGAGATGTTCGCGCTCACCCAAACCAACGACATCTGGGTAACCGCCAACTTCAAAGAAACGGCCGTGCAGAACATGTGGCCCGGTCAGTCCGTCACCATCTACGTCGACGCGCTAAAGGAAAAGTTCGAAGGCTATGTCGAAGCCCTTCCTGGCGGCACCGGCGCGATCTACAGTCTGCTGCCCCCGGAAAACGCCACGGGCAACTACGTCAAAGTCGTCCAACGGCTTCCAGTCCGCATCCGTTTCCGCCCCAACCAGCCCGACCTCAACCGGCTCGCCCCGGGGATGAGCGTCGAGCCCAAGGTTTGGGTCAAATAGCC
>CAXUIF010000010.1:0-6258 GCA_964250995.1 uncultured Acidobacteriaceae bacterium | reverse complement strand
TCAACCGGCTCGCCCCGGGGATGAGCGTCGAGCCCAAGGTTTGGGTCAAATAGCCCTCGCTAACCACCTCACCGGAAAGCTCTCCTCGATGCCAGGCCGCCCCAAAGTGAATCCGTGGCTGATCGCCATCGCCGTCATGATGGCCACGTTCATGGAGGTCATGGACACCTCCATCGCTTCGGTCGCCGTGCCCTACATCGCCGGCTCCACCGCCTCCACCACTGACGAAGCCGAGTGGGTCCTCACCGTCTACCTCGTCGCCAACGCCGCCTTTCTGCTCACCAGCAACTACCTTGCCCAGCGTTTTGGCCGCAAGCGGTACCTGATCTTTTCGATCGGCGTCTTCACGGTTGCCTCATTTCTCTGTGGCATCGCTCCGTCCCTCACCTTCATTCTCCTCGCCCGCGCCCTTCAGGGAGCCGGGGGCGGCGCGCTCCAGCCCCTCGCACAAGCCATCCTTCTGGAAAGCTTCCCTCCCGAAAAACAGGGCCAGGCTCTGGGCCTCTACGCCCTTGGGGTGGTGCTGGCTCCGGTGATCGGTCCGGTCTTCGGCGGGTACCTCACAGACGCGGCCTCGTGGCGCTGGGCCTTCTACATCAACATCCCTATCGGCATCTGCGCGATGCTGCTGCAGAGCCGGGTGCTCGAAGACCCGCCCGAGATGAAAAACGCAAAACCGGGCAAGTTCGACGGCGTAGGCTTCGGCCTGCTCGGCATCTGGGTCGCCTGCCTGCAATATGTCCTCGACAAAGGGCAGGAACAGGACTGGTTCGGCGACATTCGCATCGTTTGGGGTGTGACTCTCTTCGCGGTCACCTTTGCGGCCTATATCGTCTACCAGCTCCGCGCCAGAAAGCCACTCGTGAACCTGCGCGCGCTGGCCGACCGCAACCTGGCCATGGGCAGCTTCCTGGTTTTTTGCCTGGGCGGCGTCCTATACGGACTCACCACCATCCTGCCCGTCTTTTACCAGGATCTGCTCGGCTACTCCGCCACGCGCTCCGGCCTGTCGGTCAGCCCGCGCGGCCTGGGCTCCTTTGCAGCCGCCTTGCTGGTCGGTGCCGCCGTCTCCAGATTCGATCCGCGCTGGATCGTCGCGCTCGGCTTCGGCGCGCTCGGCGCCTCCGGCTTGTGGCTCGGCAACCTCACCCTCAACATCTCGCCCTGGACCCTCTTCTGGCCCCTCACGCTCTCCGGCGTAGGCCTTTCCATGATCTTCGTCCCCCTCTCAAAGGTCGCGCTCGGCACCATTCCCAAGGGCGGGACCGGCAACGCCAGCGGCATCTTCAACTTCCTCCGCAACGTCGGCGGCAGCATCGGCATCTCCGTCGCCAACACCATCTCCCAGCGCCACACCCAGGCTCACCGCTTCGAGCTCACACACTGGTTCACCGGCTCCAGCTGGCTGCTTCGCCGGCAACTCACTCAACTCACAGCGCAAATGGCCCGCCACGCCGGTCCTCGCCTTGCCGCCCAACGCGCCCTCGCGCTCACCAGCGCCACCCTCACCGCGCAGGCCTCCGCCTACGCGTATGTGGACGTCCTGCGCTACTTCGGGTTTCTCTGCCTTGTATGCGCTCCCCTCGCCTTTCTGCTCAAAAAAGCGCAGGCCGCGGGCGGCGCCGGTTGAACCCGGGACGTGCTCCGTCACCTCGTCCTGTCTTCACACCTCACCTCCTCACATCTCACCTCCTCAGCAGGTTCCGCGTGAAACGTTCCAGCCGCTCTTGTCTCCTCGCCCTCTCCTTGAGCACGCTCTTCTCAGGGGCCCAGACCTCACCGCCTCACGCGCCGCAGGCAGAGGGAGCGCACGTTCCCAAGCTCGTGCTGGGCATCGTCGTCGATCAGTTTCGCTTCGACTACACCACGCGCTTTGCCGGCGAATACACGGCCGGTCTCCACGCTCTGCTCACGCAAGGCGCGGTCTTCGTGGATGCGCATCAGGATCACTACCCGACCGTCACCGCTGTGGGCCATGCCACCTTTATGACCGGGTCCATTCCTGCCACCAGCGGCATCATCGGGAACGAGTGGTATGACCGCACGCTGGGCCGCTCCATCACCTCGGTCGAGGATGCAGGGACACAGCTGCTGGGCGGCCGTGCCGGGGCTGCCGGTTCCTCGCCGCACAATCTGCTCATCAGCACCGTTGGCGACGAGCTCAAGGCCGCCCACGGCGCGCAAAGCCATGTGATCGGCATCAGCATGAAGGACCGTGCGGCCATCCTGCCCGTGGGTCGCATGGCGGACGCGGCCTATTGGTTCGACGACACCACGGGCGCTGTCGTCTCCAGCACCTGGTACCAACCGCAGCTCCCGGGCTGGGTCGCGCAGTTCAACGCCGGCAAACCTGCCGAGCGTGAGCTTGGCAAGACCTGGACAGCAGCGGGCGCCGCGAAGCCATTCGTCGTCCTTCCGGCAACCTCCGGCAAAGCGTATATTGCCTCCTGGGAAGAGACACCCTGGTCCAACGACCTGCTGGAAAGCTTCGCCGAGACGGCCATGCAGCAGGAACATCTGGGCCAGCATGGGGCAACGGATCTGCTCACCGTCAGTTTCTCCGCCAACGACCACCTCGGCCACGCCGTAGGCCCCTATGATCCCGCGGTCGAGGCCATGTCCGTCGCCACCGACACGGCAATCGGCCGCCTCATCGCAGCCGCCGCCAGGCAGGCCGGTGGACGTGACCACCTGCTCGTCGTCATGACCTCCGATCACGGCGTCGCGCCCACCCCGGAGTGGAGCCTGGCGCATCGTTTGGCCGGCGGCCGCGCCGACAAACGCCAATACGTCGCCACCGTGCAGGATGCCCTCACGGCTCGCTTCGGGGAGGGCAACTGGATCCTGGGCACCTGGGAAAGCGGCTTCTACTTCAACCAGGACCTGATCCGTAGCAAAAAGCTCAACCCTACCGACGTCGAGGACGAAGCCGCCCACGCCGTGCAGGCACTGCCCTTCGTGGAGCGCACCTACACGCGCGCGGACCTTCTCCATCGGACCGCCATGGTCTCCACCGCGGACGACTATGTGGCACGGTCCTTCTTCCCGGAACGCAGCCCGGACCTCTTTGTCGTGCTCAAACCGTACTGGGTGTTTGGCGCCGGCGGCACCTCCCACGGCTCGCCGTGGAACTACGACACACACGTGCCGCTTATCTTCTGGGGCGATGGCATCCCCGCAGGGGTGCACGTGGAACGCGTCGGCATCAGCGACGTCGCGCCAACGCTCGCCACACTGCTGCACCTCGAGGTCCCTTCCGGCAGCGTGGGGCATGTGCTCGGCGCTGTCATGCCGCCATTGCCCCCCGCACACAAACTCAAACCGCTAAAAGCCTGGGCGCGGGCAAGGAGGGCTCTCCCTGCCCGCACCTGAGCCTTACCAGCCGATGCCGAATGCCATGTGCTCCGGTTGCCCCGTCGTGATCGTCGAGCTTTGCCCGGACACATCGTCGTAGGCAAAGCCATAGGCCAGCCCATTGACGCTGTGCCGGTGCCAGAACGCGGCGTAGTAGTTGGCCGGCGCCGCCTGGTAGAACGCGGACGGCGTCGCCCATGTGCTTGCGTTCATGGCAACGTGACGGTTGAAGGCCGCGCACAGCTGCGCTTCGATCGCCAACTCCACCTGGTTGCGGTCCGCGTTGTTGGGATCGCCCGTGGCAAATGCGCCGTAGCATCCCAACACCTGCTGCGTGTTCGGGTAGCCGATCACGTAGTTGGTCCCGCCCAAAAAAGCACCATTGCCCGTATTCACTTCGTTGAACACGAACGTATTGCCGCTGGTATGGCCGGTAAAGCTGCGCGCGCCCAGCGTCAGGTTCAACGGCGTGCCCCCGTAGTAGCTCCACGTCTGGCCGATATAGCCATCGAAGTACGTTCCATCCGCGCCGCCCGCTCCAAAGCTGGTCTTGGCCGGCGAAAAGATCCGCAGATTGCTCGGCGGTGTGCGGTTGAAGTTGCTCGGCAGCTCCGATCCATACTCCCCATCGATCTGCGCCACGGTTTCAGTGATGCCCGTCTGCTGGTGGAACGTGCGATTCGCTCCGTACACATCCAGCAGCAGCGGCAGGCCAAACTGGTCTACCTGCGTCGTGTTGATGTAAACCCCGGAGCTGTTGTACGTGAACTCATACCAGTCGAAGTGCACATCGACGTTCGGGTCGCTCGGATTCTGTGGATTCGGTCCGGCATAGCCGTTACCCACAATCGGGATATACACCGGCTGCCCCAGCGACACATAGATCCGTCCGGAGTACATCTGCGGCAGCTTCAGCAACTTGGACTGCGCCAGCGTAAACGAGTAGTTCGGGTAGTTCTGCCCGTTCTTGGTCAGGTGGCCGGGCCCATTGTTGTCTGCCGCAGAGACCTCCGTGATCGTCCCATCGGGCTTCAGCCAGCTGAACACGTTGGTCTTGGGATCGATCGCCAACACCTCCACATACACCTGGCTGTCCGGGAACGCGCCATTGGTGTTGTTGTTGAGGTCAATGCCGATATAGCCCGGGTAGATCGTGTAGTTGAAGCCACCCCCGCTCGACGCGCCGCCGTTGCTCGTCGTGTACAGGATGTTTCTGGAGTCGTTGGCCTGAAAGCCGATCGACAACCCATTGCCGAACGCGGCCGCCGCGGTCGCACCGCCCGTTGTGGTGCTGCCATACCCGGTTGCGGCCGGGAAGTTCGCTCCACTGGCCGACGCCGTCACAAACAGAGAGTGGCTCTGGTCGTTGGCTTGAAAGCTGATGTACAGCGCACCGTTCGCCGCGGCCAGGGTTGGCGCTGTCCCCATCGCAATGTTGGGGTAGGCCGTCGCCGCCCCGAAGCTGCCGGTCGTCGAGGAGGCCACATACAGCACATTGCGGCTGTCATTGGAACGGAATCCGAGGTACAGGCTGTTGTTGAACACCGCCAGCGAAGGCGACGTGTTCGTGGTGTCGGCCGCATCGATCGCCGTCGTAAAGTTCACGCCGTCAGACGACTGCCCGATCCAGATAGCGTGCCCCGGATCATTGGCCTGGAAGGCCACATACAGCTTGCCGTTGAACGCCGCCAGCGAAGGCGCCCCACCCACCTGGATGTTGCCATAGCCCTGCGCCGCAGCGAAGTTCACGCCGTCGGAAGACGATGCAATAAACAGGGCATGGCTCGCATCGTTGGCCTGGAAGGCCACGTACAGCTTGCCGTTGAACACGGCCAGCGAGGGCGCAGAGCCCATCGTGATGTTGGGGTAGCCGGTCCCGGTAGCGAAGTTCACACCATCGGAGGACGCACTCAGATACAGGACGTTGCGGCTGTCATCGGAACGGAAGCCCGCATACAACTTGCCGTTGAACGAAGCAAAGGACGGCGAAGATCCCATCGCCACCCCAGGGCTCGGCAACGGCGTAGGGAAGTTCAGGTTCTGCGCCTGGGCCGCCATCGAGCCGAACACGCCGCACAACAAGGCAAGGAGCAGGAAGAGCGGAAAAGCACGTTGATACCTGATTTTGGTCACGAAAGGATGCCTCCAAAAGTTTGAACGAAAGAGTACTGGGCCGTGGCCAAACACCCTATGCGCCACCCCGAAGGCATGTCAACTCCCGCAGCCCTGTGCTGCTTGTGCAAACCCCTGCTTTGCGGGAGCCCGGAGGGGTCCAGGCAAACTCACAGGCCGCGGCGCGGGTTCACGTACCCGCGTCGAACGCACACAGTGCCGCCGCACAAGGTGGCTCCACCACGAGAAGGAAGGCTTCACTTCTGAGGAGCCCTGTCGCAAAGAAGAATAGGGGAAGATGGCGGAGAGTGAGGGATTCGAACCCCCGATAGCCTTGCGACTATGTCTGATTTCGAGTCAGGTGCATTCAACCGGGCTCTGCCAACTCTCCGTTGTGTGCCTGTCCGTCACCGTCCGCTACCGGCCCTTCCAAGCCAGACCCGCGCGGAGCCAGTGCTACTTCCAGGCGCCCAGCCTAGTTTACTGGGGAAGGTACACGGTGGCAATGCCACGTTGCCTGCGCTGCTGCCCTGAAGGCTCCAGCCACCCCCAGTCTTCACGGCAGCAAGGCGTTATGCACCACATACACAGCCCGATGCTTCGGCGGCAGCCACGTCGTGAACGGTACGGGCGCGAAAGGGGCCGCCCCTCCGCACAGCGCCGGGTCAAACGCCAGGGAGTAGATCGGTTGCACAGCCGGAAACATATACCGCGCCATCACACCGCAGGGCCGCTTCTCGATCACGTCCACCGCGTGTTCCTCCCCGGGCAGCTTCAGCCGCGGCTCATGCA
>CAXUIF010000009.1:0-29036 GCA_964250995.1 uncultured Acidobacteriaceae bacterium | reverse complement strand
TTGCGGGAAGTGGCAATCTCCGCAAGTCCACGCTCCGCCTCAAGACTCTGCGGATCCAGCCGCGCCGCCTGCTGAAACGCCGTCTGGGCTACGCCGGGGTTTCCCACAGCTTGGGCCGTCTGTCCCAAGGACAACTGGAGCCGCGCATCGTCCGGCGCGTTAGCAGCGGCTTTCTGGAGCAAGTTGAAGGCGTCTCGGGTCTTCCCGGCATGCAGAAGCAGTTCCGCATTCATGCGAGCGACCTGTGGATTGCTGCCATTGGACTTGGACAAGCTCTTGATTACATCGGAGGCCTGGTCCCACTTACCGCGGCCGAGCAGGACCCGGGCGTAGCTGATCTGTATCGGGAGACTTTTGCTGTGTTGGTTGCGCAGGTTTGCAAAAACGGTTTCCGCACGTTCCGGCTGTCCTGTCCGCATGTAGTACGTAAGCAGAATCTCGGAGACCTGATCCTTGTCTGGCATCGCATTTACCGCATCAATGAGCGCTTGTTCCGCCTTGCTCCGGTCTCCTGCATGAAGGTAAAGCTCTGCAAGGGCGATACGCGCCTGAAGGTCCGTTGGTGCGGCCTGGATGGCAGCCTCTACCTGCTGCTGCGACGCTGGAAGATCGCCTTTGTTCGCCAGAATCCCCGCCAGAGCCAACCGAGCATTCGGGTTTTTTCCATCAAGGGCGACCGCTTTCTCCAACTCAACCTGGCCCTGCCCGTGCGTGTCAGGGGTCAGCGCTTCAATAAGTCCAAGGGAGGTGTGTAGCTTGGAATCATTCGGATTGAGCGAGATGGCTGTTTGTATATCCTTCAGCGCCTCCGCCTTATCGCCGCCCTTGAGGGCGATCCGTGAAAGCAAAGCGTACCCATCCGCGTTGTTGGGCTGAGCGGCGAGGATCGCCTGGGCCTGCTCCTTCGCACGTGCCGGTACGCCCCCTGCGAGCAGAATGTTGCCGAGGTAAAGCCGTGCCTGGAGGTTGTTCGGTGCCAGGTGCACGGTCCGCTGGAGTTCCTGGTAGCCGGCGACGACGGACCCGAGCTGGATGTAGGTCTTGGCGAGCTCATAGTGTGCCGGAGCGAAGTTCTTGTCCACCCGCAGGGCATTTGAAAATTGAATGACGGCTTCGCGGAGCTTTCCCTCCGCTTCGTAGTGCTGGCCGCTCTCGAGATACTTCTGTTTCTGCTTATTAGGATCGTGTTTGCAGCCATTTAGCCCAACGCAGGCCAACGATACGCCTAGGAGCGTAACGAGGTGCCCGGAGGACTTCCAAGAGTTGTTGTGCATGTATTCCTTCTTTGATCCAAAGTTGAACTTGTGTATCTTGACAGCTGACGCGCGGGCTAATTTGGCACATACGCGGGCAGCAAGGGGGTCACGCTTTTTGCGAAGTCCACCACGCGCTGGTGCGCAACCTCCGGCTCTTCACTGGAGCCGACGGCGGTGATCACGCGGACCAGCGCAGCATCCGTTCTGCCGTATCGAATGGCGTCCGTGAGCATAAGCGCCTTGGCTTTATAGTCATTGGCGATGCTGCGGCCGTGCGACTGGTACCAATAGAGGACCTCCTGCTTGTCCCGACCGTCTGAGATGAGGTAATCCCCCACGTGAAAGGTCTTTCCGGTGCGATCGGTAAAGTCAGTTACGCCGGAGTGAAGAAAGCTCCAGCCGGAGCCGGGCAGGCAGTTCTGCGGCGAATGAATCGACTGCCCCGACCTTTGCGTCGCGAAGTAGGCAATGAACAGCTGGATGGGTGCGCTTGCGGCCGTTCCGCGCTGCGCAGGAGTCGCGATGGCCTCCCCTGGTACATACAGCCGGTTGAGGAAGTCGCCCTTGCCCAGAATCTCCAGCGCCTCCGGGCTGATCGGAACGTCCTGGCCTACCCGACCGTCCAGCGTTGTCGGCAGTTGGGAAAGCGGAGCGCTGGGCGGTACCTCGTCGACATCTCCCCGCACGTGGATCATGATCAAGGTGGCGAAGAGGCAAGCGATAACCAGCCAGATTTGCGACGTTTTCAAGCGGTACGCTCCAGTCTCTTGGGCCAGAGCACGCCCGTGATCCTGTGCACAAGGTACAGAAAGGCGAGCGAAACCAGAAACATGAGCCATCCGGAAAACTCATGGAAAAATCCCATCGCCTTGTCTGGATCCCAGTACTGCACACAAAGGCCGGTGCCAAAGATTCTTGCAGCATTGGCCGCGACCGCGATGGGGATGCTCGCGAGGACGAGAATCAGGCGCCGCGTCGTGCTTCTTTCAAGGAAGTAGCCGTAAATCAAAGCGAGGGTAAACAGGCTCAGCAGCGAACGGATGCCGCTGCATGCCTCGGCGACCTCCAGTTGCATCGCTGGAAGCTGAATCACATTGCCTTCCCGCAAAACCGGGACCCCGGCCATGGGAAGGAGGGCACTGGCCAATCTTGAGGCGAGTAGTTGCAAAGGAAAGGTGATTTGATTAAAAAGAACGGCTGGCAGAGGGATGGCGAGCACCAAAACCAGCAGAACGAATCTGATCTCGCGCAGCATGGCCCGGCCAAAGAGCATCCAAACGCATCCGGCCGCCAGCAGCAAAAAAGAAACACGGGAAAGGAAAAGGTCTGCCCCGAGCCGTCCTGTAAGCAGAAAAAGGAGCCCCAACAACACAACCGGCAACCCGGACCAGCCAGGTTGAACAGGTGTGGTCCGGAGAGTCTCGCGTTTGGTCCAGATTAGATAGGCCGCGAAGAACGGAATCAAGAAGCCGTGGGAAAAGTCAGGGAGCTCGTACCAGTCGGTAACCAACTTGACAGCGACACTGCTGTAGAGCAGAACGACGAGACCGAACAGCAAGGCAAGCGGCAGCATGCTTGTCCACGTAAGGCCGTCGCGTTTTAATCCAGGGAGATCCGGGGACGGTCCTGCAGCCAAACGGGCGCCAGCGCCGGATGCACCGGCGACTGTGGGGCTGAGAACCTTGGATGTTTGGGCCTGCACAGAGATCGCTCCATCATACTAGGCTTGTGGCGCAGACCAGCTTACCGCGTTTCACCTGGTTTGCCATAGGACAAGGGCGTCACGTCGCCCACCATAGTTGTAGACGGATTTGTGCTCGACTTCGCGACACCCCTTGTTTTCAGACACCAAAGCAAGCGAAACTACTTATAACGTACGCTTCGCTTCCAGGGCAAGACCACCGGTCGTCGCGCCGTGCGCTGAATAAGGGGATCATGATGAAAGCCGGAAAAACCGCCGTTGCCATGCTGGCCCTTGCCGGGCTCAGCCTCGCAACTACGCAGGCGCAGCAAACTGGGACGAAGCCGGTGATCACGGCGGAGCCCCCGGCTCCCCCTCCCGCGCCCGTTGACGGTCCGATCAGCCTGGCCGCTCAGAAGGGCATGGTCGACCCGGATTACGTGATCGGCCCGGGGGACGCGCTCGACGTCAGTGTCTTCAACGAACCGAAGTTCTCGGGGAGCTTGCCCGTCCGGCCTGACGGCATGATCTCAATTGCGCTGATTGGTGACATTCCCGCATCTGGGTACACGCCGATGCAACTGGGTGCGGAGATCACGTCCAAGCTGAAGAAGCTCATCACAGATCCGTCGGTTACCGTGACCGTGCTCACGATCAACAGCAAGCACGTGTACCTGGTTGGGGAGGTCGGGCACGTTGGGCCTTTGGCGATGACCCCGGGCATGACGCCCTTGCAGGCGATCGCCACCGCCGGCGGGTTGGGCCCGTTTGCTAATGCCAAACACGTCTACATCTTGCGCACTGTCGCCGGCAAGCAGCAAAAAATCCCGTTCAACTACAAGAAGGCCATCAAAGATGGCGACATGCAGGGTGTGACCCTGCTCAACGGCGACACGATTGTGATCCCATGATGATCTTTCGGAAACTGGCTCCCATGGGTCTTCTTGCCCTCCCTATGCTGATCTCGCGATCGGGGGCGCAGGCGCTGCCTGCAGACACGGGCACGGCAGCGCCCGGTGTCGGCTTCTCTCTTCCGCGCCTGGGCGGGAGCTTGTCGTATGCGTTGACCGGCTCGGAATCCGTTTCCAACGGCTTTTACAACGGGGGAACGAGCACCAGCACGAATTTCTCCGGTGATGTTGCTTATGTGTCCAAGAGCCGCTTCCACCCTTTCAGTGCCATATACAACGGCGGCGTGCTTCTGGCCAACTCCGGCCAGCCGACCACGTACTTTCAAAGTCTTTCGTTTTCCCAGATTCTCAATACCAAACGATGGAACATTGCGCTGGCTGACTCGGTCAGTTACCTCCCCGCGAGCCCTGTCGGAGGCCTTTCCGGGGTTCCGGGGATCGGCGATCTGGGCGTCGACCCCGTTGCTGTGGTCCCCAGCGCCGGTCTGGGCATCCTAACCGCTTACGGACCTCGCGTCAGCAATACGGCGTCTGGAACGGTTAGCCGTCAGATCAACGGTCGAATTTCTGCTCAGGCCACCGGTATCTATGCTATCCAGCGCTTTATCGGGGATAACGCGCCTCTCGGTATCGACAACACGGCAGAGGGCGGCTCCGCAGGGGTAAGCTACCACTTTTCCGCGCGTGACACGATCACTGGAAGCTACAACTATTCCACGTTTTCCTTTTCGGGTGCGAACTACGGCTTTTCGGCGCAGGGCGCCACGATCGACTATTCGCGCCGGTGGTCAGCTCGCCTGCAAACGGACGTGAACGCCGGGCCGCAGATCATCAGCGGCTCCAGCCTCGCCGTAAACGGCAGTTCGGTGCAGATTGCTGCTGGCGCCAGCGCCAGCTATCTCACCCGGACCACCGCTTACAGCCTGATCTATGCCCGCGGCGTGAACAATGGATCCGGCGTGGTCCCTGGCGCCTTTGCTGACAGTCTGATGGGGTCGGCGCATCGGCAGTTCGGCCGAGACTGGGCTGTTTCCGGCACTGTGGGCTTCTCCCGGAACGTCAGCTTGCCAAATTTTCAGCTGTATACCTTCAACGGTAAAGCGGTCACCGCCGGTGTTCAGGGCTCCCGTGCCTTTGGACGATCCTTTTCCGGCTTTCTGAGCTACACCCTCGAGAACCAGACGACCTCTTCTCCGAACTTTTCCTCGAACGCCCCGAACGCGTTCAGTGGCTTCTACCAAATCTTTAGCGCGGGTGTCACGTACTCCCCGCGCAGCTTTCCGCTCGGCAGGTAAAGGAGTGCCCCCATGCTAGGTCATCGTCCGTTGGTCCCAGAAGACTACTTCGCCATCTTGAAGCGGCGTTGGTGGATCGTGCTCCTTCCGTTACTGATCCTACCCATTGTGAGCTATTCCTTTAGCTACACCATTCCGCCACAATACCAATCGCAGACACTGGTGCTGGTGGAGGGACAGAAGGTGTCCGAAGGCTATGTGAAGCCGGTGCTGGCCGAGGACCTGGATAGCCAGCTCGCGTCCATGAAGGAGCAAATCCTAAGCCGGTCGCGACTGCAGCCGATACTGGAGAGCTACAACCTGTTCGGCAACACGCACGCGGACATGGACGATAGGGTCTTGATGATGCAGAAGAATATCGAGATCAAGCCCATTCACTCCGAGATCGGACATGGATTGCCCGGCTTCTACATCTCCTTCAAGGCTAGTGACGCGCACGTGGCGCAGGCCGTCTGCAGCGAGATTACGTCAATGTTCACGAACGAAAACCTCAAGCACCGTGAGCAGTCTGCGGAAGGCACTACCGACTTCCTCAAAGGGCAGCTCGACAACGCCAAGCGCAATTTGGACGAGCAGGACAGTAAGCTAGCCCAGTTCGAACAGAAATACATGGGACGGCTGCCCGGCGAAGAAAGCTCAAACTCCAACATGTTGAGCACGCTGGGCACACAGCTCGAAGCAGCCAATCAGGATCTTGCGCGCAAAGAGCAGGACAGGGCCTTGCTCCAGTCACTGTTAGCTCAGGCCACAAACACCCCCATCGCTGTTGCCGGCAGTCCGGCGGTCATCCCATCTGCTTCGAACCCAGCGCTCGATGCGGAGCAGAGTGAATTACAGGTGTTGCAGAGTCAGGAGGCCGACCTGCTGCTCCATTACACGAGTGATTACCCGGATGTAGTTGCCGTGCGCCGCAAAATCGCAGATGTCCGCAGGAAGATGACGCAGCAGGTGTCATCGCCGGCATCGGCGAGAACTCCAGGGTCCCCTGCCTCCGTGCGGGAGAACGCCTCTGTGCAGCAGCTACGAGCCCAACTCCGGTCAGCAGACCTGGGTATCGAAGCGAAGCGGAAGGAGCAGTCCCAGCTGCAGGCAGACATCCGCAACTACCAATCGAAGCTGGAATCTAGCCCCGCTATCGAGCAGCAGTACAAGCTGCTGACCCGCGATCATGAAACGGCACAGGCCTTCTATAACGACCTCCTAAGCAAGATCAACACGGCGACCATGTCGACCGATCTTGAAAAGCGGCAGCAAGGGGAACATTTCCAGGTCATGGACGCCGCCAACTTGCCCGACGCGCCGTTTTCCCCTAAGCGAACCGTCTTCGCGATGAGCGGAGCCGGCTTCGGCCTTGCGCTTGGGCTGCTCATTGCCGGTCTTCTGGAGTACAAAGACACCACCCTTCGGACAGAGCGAGATGTCTTTGCCTTTACGAATCTGCCTACGCTGGGAGTCATTCCGCTTTCTGACACCCCGGACGTGCGCGCCCGGCGTAGTCTGCAGCGAGTTCTGCGCTTCTTTCGGTTTGGAAAGAAAAAACAGCAACTCGCCGGGGCGCACAGCTAGCTTATGTATAAACAATTCTTCCATCTCGAAAGCGAGCCTTTCACCATTAATCCGGACCCTCGCTTCCTGTGCATGATGCCGCACACGCGGGAGGCTCTCGCCTGCTTGCAGCATGGCATCGCCTCCCGAAAGGGCTTCATGGTGCTTACAGGCGAGGTGGGAACAGGCAAGACGACGCTGCTTCGCCATACGCTGAATGCGCTGCATCGTACTCGCATTCATAGTGCCTTCATCTTCAATCCTCGTTTGGACATCATCGACTTCCTAGAGTTCGTACTCTCGGATTTTGGACTCACACCCGTCAGTCGAAATAAGTCCAGCATGATTATTCAGTTGAACCGATGGCTGATCGAGCGGTATCGCCACGGTGAGATTTGCGTCGTTGTCGTCGACGAAGCGCAAAATTGCTCCTGGGAGCTTTTGGAAGAGATCCGACTGTTGACCAACCTGGAGACCTCCTCGCAGAAGCTGGCCCAGATCGTCCTGTCGGGCCAGCCCGAGTTGGAAGACAAGCTGCGTCAGCCGAGCGTGCGCCAGCTCCGCCAGCGCATTGCCCTGTGGTGCCGAACGAAGTCGCTGACCGCCGCGCAAACTGCTGAATACATCCACGGACGTCTGCGGGTAGCGGGAACTACCGCAGAGATCTTTCTTCCTGATGCGATCCAGCTCATTCATCGCGCTAGCCGGGGCATTCCGCGCGTAATCAATCTGATTTGCGAGAATGCGCTGATTTTCGCGTACGTCGACCAGCTCCGGCAGGTGCCTGCGAGTGTCGCGTTTGCTGCAATTCAGGATCTGAATCTGGAAGAGGATGCGGGTATGCTTTACGACGGTGCTGCCGCTTCAACAGCGACTTCCGCGTCGACGCGCCAAGATCTCATCCTGCAGCCATCCTCATCTACCGGCACCTCCACTCCACACGCCGACCCACCGAAGAGGCAGACATCATGAGCAAAATCTATGAAGCGCTTCTTCGCGCCGAACTGGAACGCACGGCGACGCCCGGCGAAAGAACGACAGAAGCAGCTGCCGCCCGCGCCGTCCACAACGTACTGAATCCGGAGCTTACTGAGGTCGTGCTTCCAGAGTCCGACCCGCTCGGTCCGACCTATGGCGAGCAGCCAACTACGGACGAGAGCATCGGCGAGCTTCTGGCCCCTGTGGATTTTTCGGAGGTGCCGCGCCTGCCCTGGATGCCTTCGGCACCCTATCTCCCTGCCCTGGAAGAGCGGGGGGCCCACGTAGAACAATTTCGCAGTTTACGTTCGCACATCTTCGAAGCACGAGATGCCGCGCCACTGAAGTCTATTTTGGTTAGCAGCGGTCTGCCCGGTGAGGGTAAGAGCTTCGTCACACTCAACTTGGCTCTGTCTTTTTCTCGGCACAAGGCAAACCGAGTGCTGCTGATTGATGGCGATATGCGTCGCAGTTCCCTGCATCGGATACTTGGCACATCCCGCGATCCTGGCCTGGCCGACTACCTTTCCGGATCGAAGACTCTGCTGGAAGTAATGCAGCGTTGCGAGACAGTCGGTCGGACGCCTCCAATCCATCCCGGCTTGGCGGCACTCACCTTTATTCCCGGAGGTCGGGAGGCGGAAAACGCCGGAGACTTGGCCGCTCACCCCCGCTTTGCGGAGCTGATTGCAACGGCAGGTACCTGGTTCGATTGGATCTTTGTGGATTCATCCCCGGTCAATCTTGTTGCGGACGCCGCGAGCCTTGCCCGGGCATGCAACAGCGTACTTCTGGTTGCACGTGAGGGCACGACGAAGTTCAAAACAGCGCAGCAGGCCCAAGCGCAATTCAAGTCCACGCCCATATTGGGCTTCGTACTAAATGCCGTGCCTAAGCTACCCAATAAAGGGGATTACTACGGCGGCTACGATACGTATACAACGGAAGCGTAGCCGGGGCTTAGCCGCAAGATGATCCGCTTTTTAAATGTGTACTACCCCACACGGACCGTTGTTCTCGTTCTGAGCGAGGCCATTCTGGTTAGTGCGTGTTTCCTGCTCGCCAGCTTCGCTTTGCTGGGCCGCCTGGATGCTTCGATCGCCCTGAGCTATGACGAGGGGTACGCGAAGATTGCGGGCATCACTGCCGCCAGCCTGATCTTCTCTTACTATTTCGATTTGTATGAGCCCCAGATCGTTTCTGCTCCGCTCGAAATTTACTTCCGCATCCTGCTCGTTCTGGCGTTCGACTGCTTTCTCCTGTCGGGCCTGATCAAGTTCTACCCGCGGCTCTCGATTGGTCCCGACGTCTATGCTCTGGCCTTCGTGCTGCTGACGCCAGCCCTCATCAGTTGGCGCCGCTTTTACGACTGGGTCGTGGGACATACCTTCTTTCGTGAGCGGATCTACATTCTAGGTTCGGGTGCCACTGCAAATGGTATCTACGACTGCCTCCAATCTCGGCGCGAACTGGGTATGGAAGTCGTTGGCTGGCGTGACATTCATGCTCTCGGTAAGCCCGCCCGCAAGCAGATTTGGATCGAAGAACTTGCGCAGGTTGCTACGGCCAAACCTCCAGTTCACCGGATCATTGTTGCCGTGGAGGACGCGCGAGATGAACTCCCGGTGCAGGATCTCCTGAACCTGCGCTTCGCGGGTTTCACGGTCGAGCGCGCGAACGATCTGAATGAACGGCTTTCAGGGAAAATCCAGCTGGACGGCCTCCGTCCAAGCAACTTCCTGTACAGCGACGGTTTTCGGATCAATCGGTGGCAGCAGTTCATACGGCAGTTCGTTTCCATGATCGTCGCCGGTGTTGGTCTTCTGCTCTTTATGCCGTTCTTCCCTATTGTCGCGATGCTGGTGAAGATCACTTCTGAGGGGCCGATCTTCTTCCGTCAAACCCGAGTGGGCATGGCTGGCCGGACATTTTACGTCTACAAGTTTCGGTCGATGTTTACCAATGCCGAAGCCGGTGGAGCCAAATGGGCTACAAAAAATGATCCGCGTGTCACGAAGTGGGGCATGATCATGCGCAAGACGCGCATCGACGAAATTCCTCAACTTTGGAATGTGCTTCGCGGGGATATGGGATTTGTCGGGCCCAGGCCAGAACGACCTGAGTTCGTTCCGATGCTCTCCGAGCACCTGCCCTTTTACTACCTGCGCCATCTCATCCGCCCAGGCCTGACTGGCTGGGCTCAGGTGCGTTACGGATACGGCGCCACCTTGGCTGAAGCTCGAGAGAAATTGGAGTATGACCTGTATTACATAAAGCACGCCTCACTTGGCCTCGACATGTTGATTATGTTCGAGACCGTGAAGACGGTACTTCGGCGGCGCGGAGCACAGTAATCAGAAGTAGCCAGCGTGGCCCGGGTAGAATGAAGAGGCTGACAGAACGGCCACGCGCGGTTCAGCACAATGCCGGCGATCAGGGTCCTTGCGGGTGCGGCAAAGGAGACGATTGGGTCGAGGGTTGTGTCTTCGATTTGTCGGCTTTCGGGTGATTGCGCTGAATCAGGAACACAGCGGTCAACAAAACCAGAGCCATGAGCCCAAGCACAGCAAAAACGATCCCATTGAAACTCTTCAACCCATAATCTTCAGCCATCGTTGCGTCTCCACCTCACCCGTACCGCTGGGTTGCTCCCCGAGCACAGTCCATTAGATTTCTAAAACCGCCATGACGAGTGGAAGGGCCAAGTATGGGTGCCACTGCATCAACGACAGCGTCGCAACATTTGCGCGCCGTACATCGATTCCACATGCGCAGCGCAAGTTCGGTACCGAGATTACAAGGCAAATACACGAACGACTAAGCAAGAACGCGGCTAAAATCGCGGCCGCGTCCTCGCTCTCTCACCTTGGCTAGTGCCCTCGCACGCGCAGCAAAGCTAGACGGCAGCCACAAGTTGTTTTGAACTCTGCTCTACGTACCAGGCCGCTGTTTGCTTCAAACCTTCTCGGAAATCCACAGCGGGTGCATAGCCGAGCTCCTGACGAGCTCTTGTGATATCGGCGAGCGAATGAGGAATGTCCCCTGGCCGCACAGGACCGTACTTCGGAGTGTGGGAGAAGCCGAAGATGGAAGCCAGTGCTGTATATAGGTCGTTGAGCGTGTGACTGGTCCCAGTTCCGACGTTGTATACCCGTCCGGTCGCGAACTTGCTGGGTGCCTCGCAGGCAAGCAGGTTCGCTTGCACGGCATTTGCGACGAAGTTGAAATCACGGCTCACCGTCCCGTCCCCATTGATCGTGGGGACCTCATCGGCCAGCATCTTGTGGATGAAATGGGCAATCACGCCGGAGTAGGGCGAATCCGCAGCTTGGCGCGGTCCGAAGATGTTGAAGTACCGGAGGCAGATCGCCTCCATACCGTACACGCGGCAAAACGCCTGAATGTAGTGCTCACAGGCCAATTTTTGGACCGCATAGGGCGATAGCGGGCGCGGAGTCATGTCCTCCTGCTTGGCCTGTCCTTCCTGGTCACCATAGGCCGACGAGGAGGCTGCATACACGACCCGCTTGACCCCAGCATCACGCGCTGCGATCAAAAGGTTGAGCGTTCCATTGATGTTGGACTCGTGAGACGTAACCGGATCCTTCACCGAACGGGGCACCGACGCCAACGCAGCCTGATGCAGCACGAAATCGACACCCTCGCACGCAGTTCGCATGGCTGGCAGGTCCTGGAGGTCGGCCACCTCGAAGCGTAGAGCGGGCAGAATGTCTTGCAGGTTTTCTAATCGACCAGTCGACAGGTTATCGATGCCGCGCACCGTGTGCCCTTGTTCCACCAGAGCGTGCGCCAAGGTCGACCCAATAAATCCTGCAATACCGGTAATGAGATAACGTGCCATCAAGGTCTCCATCTTCGATCGGCGCGCGTGTTCTCGCCCGACCGGAGTTGTACTGTCCTAAACTCATCTACTCCGACTTCGGCGACAATCCCACTTTGGTGAGCCTTGACACACACGGGTGGCCCACTGACCTGCATCGGTTGGACTCAGTGTATGACACCAATAGGGGGCCGAAAGTGGCCGGGGCAGTGCAATAATTGACAGCGAGATGCCCACCCTTACGATGCCAGCCACGTCCTCCGCCGTAACCGAACGCCTGGAACGCCTCCGAAACCGGACCGCCCGCATAGGTGTGATCGGTTTAGGGTACGTCGGTCTTCCGTTGTCCTTATTGCTTGCCGATGCTGGCTTTCAGGTGACTGGCTTCGACATCGACTCACGGAAGATTGAGGATCTACAGGCAGGGCGATCCTACATCTTCCGCATTCCATCCGAAGAGATCCAAGAGGCGCGTCGGCGGGGGTTTAGCGCCACTGCCGCGTTCGCCGGTCTCACCGAGCAGGACGTCATCGTACTTTGCGTTCCAACGCCTTTGACCGGCCACCGCGAGCCGGATCTCAGCTACATTGAAAACACGGCTCGAGCCGTGGCTCCGTGGTTGCAAGAGGCACAACTGGTCGTATTGGAAAGCACTACCTACCCCGGCACCACGGACGATGTGCTCATCCCGATCCTTGAAGCCGGCAATCCCTCGGGCCTGAAAGCGCACACGAATCAGGATCCAGTCGAACCTGGCTATTTTTATGTCGCTTTCTCCCCCGAGCGCGAGGATCCGGGCAACACCGACGTTGCTCGACGTGACATCCCGAAGGTCGTCGGAGGTCATGACACCACCGCCGCCGAGATGGCAGCAACACTCTACGAAGCGATTTTCACGCGTGCGGTCCGCGTTTCCACAACTCGCGCCGCCGAAATGACGAAACTGCTCGAGAACATCTACCGCTGCGTCAATATCGCTCTCGTAAACGAACTCAAGGTGCTTTCTTTGCGGATGGGGATCGACATCTGGGAGGTCATCGAGGCAGCCTCTACCAAACCTTTCGGATTCCATGCCTTTTATCCAGGACCTGGGCTGGGCGGCCACTGCATTCCAATTGATCCCTTTTATCTTTCCTGGAAGGCCAAGGAGTACGACTTCAACACGCGCTTCATTGAGCTGGCAGGCGAGGTGAATGAAGCTATGCCTGAGTTTGTTGTGCAACAGGTAGCGCGCGCCCTGAACTCGCACAAGAAGCCGCTGAACGGCTCCAAGATTCTCATGCTGGGGATGTCCTACAAAAAGGACATCGACGATTTGCGCGAGTCCCCTTCCCTCACCATCATTGAACTGCTCCGCCACCAAGGCGCGGAGGTCTTGTACAACGACCCGTACCATCCGACTGTGGGACGCGGTCGCCACTACAACCTAAATATGTCGTCCACACCGCTGGACGACCTCGGCCAATACGACTGCGTGCTGATCGTTACGGATCACTCGGACTATGACTACGGACGGATCGTTGCGGAAGCGAAGCTGGTTGTCGATTCTCGCAACGCCACAAAGGGTTTGGCTTCCGACAAGATCGTGCGCTGCTGAGACGCGTTTGAAGACCAGGGGCGGGACATGCCAATGTTCCGCCCTTGTTCGTTGTTGGGCGATATTTCCTCCCGGTCTCTGCGCCTGTTCCACAATTGGACACAGTACTGCGACATGGGCGGAAGGTAACGTAAACGTGCAGCTTAAGAGCGCTTCACTACCGCCTTCGTGGGAAAGCGAACCCATGTAGTCAACCCTAAACTCAGTCCATCGCCGATTTCTGGGGACTGAGATTATGACACTCTCGACTACAGTGCGTACCTTCACCATCGCTGGCGCGCTTCTCTGCGCCTCCGCCGTTGCCCAGACTCGCGTTTGCCTTGGTGGCGACCTCGAGCACTTATCGCCCGCGCAAAGGGCGGCCTGCACCTCCAAGATGCAAGCTGTTCGCGACGTCGCTGCATCCTTGCAAGCACCCGGCGACTGGCACTTCGTTGTTGTATGTGGTGAACAGGGTTGGCGCAGTTATGCCGCGTTTGGATCAGCTACCCAGGAAGCCGTGTTGATGGCCGCCGCAGACACGAATCTGGAACAGCACGAGACTTTCTTGCGGGAGACACGGCTGGATGTCGCTGATAGCCGCTCGCTTCAGCGCCTGCTCTCTCAGGAGATTTCTGCTATCCCGACGCGCCGCACGGAGCAAGGACCCGCTGACAAGCACGCAGTGGGATCGATTGTCCTTGGCTCTAATCGAAGCATTCTGTAGATGCGGATGCCGGAAGGGCCCGTACTCACGGCTGGCCAAGGTAACGTCCTTGCTACTTAGAGCGAACCGATTGAGCGGTGGGTCAGGTAGGACCTAAGACAACTTTGATTTACGGCGCCGCATGCTCCATGCTGCGCCGGTTCCCGTTAGCACCAACAGAAGACTGCTCGGCTCGGGCACAGGACCTGCTACCGGGGCGGCCGCGGCCGGCGAGATCACTGTTGGAACGTCATTCAAGGGTGGCACAGCTTCACTTACCTCGGTAATCGCAGGCAAAGGCAGATCCGGTGGGGGAGCTTCAGGAAATTCCACCATAAGCGGTTTCGGTACCACGGGAAAGGTCGGCAGCCTGGGCGCTAGCTCCGGCGATTCAAGATCCCCGCAATCAATTTGGAACCGGTGCAATGCCTCTAAGGGCCCCATAGGGCGGCGCATCGGATGGTGGTGCACGGGTTGCGGTGGACGAACCAGGGCCGTGAGGCGGTACTTCGCCGCCAGAAGACGGCGGGCTGCGCGACGTTGCAGGATGCCCTGCTTATATTCAGCGATCCAACGACTGCAGTCCGAAGCATAGAGGACAGGCGCTGCACAGCTCATTGCGGAGCATAGAACCACCGCTCCGACGATCAGCCGGCCTGTTTTCTTTCGGGTAGACGTCCGACTGCGGACTCGTTCCGGCATGTTGCTGTCCCCTTGCTAGCCAAATATCCGCAGTATAGGACAGCCCTTGTGCACTGAAACGAGCCATCGGTTGTACGGAAGTACAACTTTAGCGTAGTTATCTTTCGGGCACCAGCTCCATTCGTAACCACACGCGGTTACGAGCAATTAGCCGTGACCGAGTCCCGCTGCCTCGTTCGCAAGACGGCATGGCGCGCCTAGCGCAGTTGGGAGAAGCGGCCGGTGTATCCAGACGCGAGGTGGGCTGTATCGATCTGCGCAAGGTTGTATGCGCGAGCTGCCTGGCCTGCTAGAAGCTGAAAGCAAGTCCCGCTTGCAGCGTTCGAGGTACGGGCGTCAGGTACAGTGTGTGTCCGTCTGGCCCTAGGACAGGCCGGTACCCCTGCGCAAGCAGATTCGAGGCGACCAAGACGGCATTGACGCCCTGCAGGCGGTGCCCTGCCCAAAGCCTCTGCTTCACCTTCAGTCCGAGGAACGCGTCTCCGAAGGGCACGTCGAACTCATCGACCTGGCTCAGCAACTGACCGGGCTGCCAACGGTAGCCGACCTGTAGCCGGGTCCCGGTCCGATCGCCGTGGACCTTCAAAGAGCCCTCCACGGCACCAGCCACCACGGGGTGGAAGGATCTGGGCACTGCCTGTAGCTTTGCCGGCCCTGGTGGCAGGGCGAGCGCGCGGCCCATATCTCCTTCAATGCACGCTGATGCCGCATGCGTCACGGTGCGAGTCAAGGTGACCCTGCCCCCAACCGTCTCGTAGCCGGGAACGGCGAGGCGCACGACGTCGGACGATGGATCGACGATCACAGGCAGACCCGAAAACTCCTTCGCCGCACCGCTGCCTTCGGCTTCCAGCGTGTCCTGGGACACGCTGTCCCGGTAAAGGGCGACGGCAAGCACGTTATTTTTCCCTGTCAACGCGGCCCTGATCTCCTGGTGGAGATCCCGGTCCAACAATGGGTGACCCTGTGGGTCGCTACGCAGAGTCTCCGGCAGCACGACGTCGCGAAGATCCTCGGACGCCTGGAGTGTGCGACTGGTTGCGAGCCGGTACTCGAGCACGAGCCCCGGAGAGGGCCGGAAGGCCACACGTAGATACGGTGCGGACGAGAGGCGCTGGTCAACCAGGTGCTCAGCTGTCAGCAGCGTACCCGCGTCTACGATGACCGTATCGCCGAACGCGAGTGTCTCCGTTGTGGCCAACTGAACGATGGTGAGCCCTTCGCCAGCCCCTGCCTGCAACTCCGGTCGCGACGCGAAGCCCAGATAGAAGCGTGCGGTGCCATCCCCCAAGCGCGTGCGCTCGGTACTCGCAGCGACGGTGAGGTGCCGTCCCGCATTCGCGCTGTGGCCCTCGCCCAGGCTGGTACGGAGCATGGACACGGCACCCGGTTCAGTTCGTCCCAACGACACGGTCTCCTGCGTTCGTCCTTCGCCGAACTGGGCATTGCCGGCCGAAAAAGCAACCTCCCCATGAACCCGGGTGTTCTGTTCGGGCTCCTGACCGGCGGAGGAAGCTGCGCTCTTCGTGTCCGGGTCATCCTCATTCAGGCGCAAGAGCGGCCGGTTGGCTGTCGCGCGCAGCGCCCACCGCCAATCATCATCAGGTTCTTTTGCGCTGTGCGTTTCGGTAGGCAGCCAAGAGCCTGCTGCGAACACTGCAGTGATGGTCAGGTCGGCTACGGCATGCATTCCCGAGCGCAGGTGCAGATGGCCCTGTACGGCCGGGAGCAGCAACGCAGCGGAGGCACGGAGCCGGTATTCTCCCGGCAGCACGCCACTCAGGAGGTAGCGTCCCTTTCCGTCCGTCAACGCACGCGCAATCACGGACGCATTCGGGCCGAGCAGCTCAACGAGAGCACCCCCTTGAGGAGCACCGTGCGCATCCCGTACCACGCCCTCGACAGCCGCGTCCGAGGCCGCCCAGACACACCCCGGCGCGAGGCTCACCCAAAGCATGCCAGCAGCCAGCGACGATACGACACGTTTCACCGCGCCAAGTACCTTCTTTCGCGCGTCCAGACGCTCCGAAGACGATCCTCACGGATCATGGAGATGGGTCGGTCACCCGGCGTGTGCTGTCTGCTAGGCGAACCGGAGGAATGAGCTGGTGACGGGGTCTACTGCTCCACGATAAACGGTGCACTTTCGGCGAGAGTTTGCTTGGACACACCGTCGTTCACCTTGATTACCACTTGGTAGTGCCCGGGCTCCAGGCTGCCCAGGGGCATGGTCTTCTCGAGGGTTAACTGATCTGCATTGGGGTTCAGCTTTGCGGCGGATTCCTGAGAATCCAGAACCTGTTTGCTGGTGGCTGAGTCCAGAATCTGGTACTCAATAGTAGCGTCATTGCGCTTGTTTTCGCCGATACCGAGGTTGTACACCTGCATCCAAAAGTTCAGGTTCTGCGCCCGATGGAAGATGATCGGGGTCGTCACGGTTGCGGGAACGCGGGGTACGACTTTGGTGTTGCCAATCACGAAGTTACCGGTCCCCACGTCTTTGGACGGAACGCGCTCCATATGGTCAGCAAGGATCAGCGAAGAATGGCCCAAGCGGTCGTCATCAAACTTCGGCACGTCCACACTGCGCCGCCACGTTCCCACATGCTCCGGGCTGTTCACATCCTTGATGGCGATTTCGAGCTTGTACCGCCCAGGAGGAAGCGCCAGCGCCTTCCAATAGACAGAACTGTTGCCTTTGGTGCGATCCAGCAAATCCGACGGCGTCTCCACGCGCACCGTATCTTCAAAGGTCTGGACGACATGGTGATTGATATTGCTGACCCGGGCCAGAATATTGACCAGGCCCGTTGAGTCGCCGTCCTTGGTCTTGTAGGTCACGTCGCCGTTGCGGATCTGCATGGTCACCGGCACGAGCACGGTGTCGTTGGTGAGCTTCACGTAGTCTGTGCGCACATCGAAGAGGAACGGCGGCCCGCTCAGCACTTTGCCCGAGCTAAGAAACTGGTCCAGATCCGCAAACTTCACCGGTGGGGCCGCCATCAGCTTGGCGAAAGTGTCGAGGCGATCGAATTGCTTGCTCTGTTGCGAGGAAGACATGGGACCGGGTCCCAGCTGCTCCAGGCCGCCCGTGAACCGGTCTGCCTGCTTGGCCATACCCATCTGTTCGTAGAGCGTCTGTCCAGCGCCCGGTGTGTGCTTCAGAGCGTCTTTTTCCGAGCGATCAATGGTGGCATGATAGTCGCCGCACATGCACGTATCCACGAACTCGATGTCAATATTGTCGCCAACACTGGCGAGGTATCGGTAGTGCCACACCTCAAACGGAAAGGTCGAGGTATTGCCGCCACCCTCTTCCATGGGGCGCTCGTAGGACCCTCCGGACGGGTGGGAATCGATGCTGTCCGGCTTGCCGAAGGCGATATAGATGTGCCCGCGATCGGTGAGCCAACCTGGCTTGCCGGCGGCGAAGTGTTCGTTCGAGTACGCAATGCGGGAATAGTGCTCGTCGCGGAATTCGTTCTCCGGGCTGTCCGGATTGGGGTTACGCCGCTGCCAGAACATCTCAATAAACTGCTGGCGTTCCTCTTCGTTGGACAGGTTCTTGAAGGCACGGCCTTCTTCATCCGTGATGATCCAGCGCACATCCTCATTGAGCCACTTCTTGTCCTCGGGGCTCAACTCGTTCCGGATGGCCTTGCGCCGCTGCATCTCTTCCCGGTCGCTCAGGCGACGCTTCAGCGGATCGGGCCGCTCTTCCACCGGTGCGCCCTTGTTTACGGTCCCGTTATCGTGCACCGGCGCCTCTTGCGCATGCAGCCGCGATGCGGGGTAGCCGAGGGTAAGAAATGCCACCGTAAGAGCGAACAAGGGACGAAGGCGCATGGGCCGAAGACTCCTAAGCAAACAACGTGGCCAGTATACGTTCCCCGCAGCCCATGCTCAAGCTTTGTTACGCTCCCGAGCCGGTTCATTGCTATGCTGATCACAGCATTCCGCGGATTCTCAGGCCCCCGGGAACCATTGCCGGCCCCCTTGCGTATCGCGGTCCAACGCCCAACTTTGCTGGAAGGGGTCCAGCCGCTAAGGACATGACCAAAAAGAAGACCATCCTGATTCTCATCGGCCTGCTCGTTGTGGTCGGCATTGTGGTCGGCACGGTGCTGCATAGCCGCGGTAATGTCACGCCCGTGACGACGGCCAAGGTCGTGCTGGAAGACCTGACCTCGACCGTCAGCGGTACCGGTCAGATCAAACCCAAGACCTACGTCAACGTGGGCGCGACCTCGTTTGGTCGCATCACCCATCTGTATGTGCGGGAGGGCGACCAGGTAAAGCGCGGGGCCATTCTCGCGACGGTCGAGAACGTACAGCCCAGCGCCACCGTCGCCGCCCAGCAGGCCACCATCGCGAGCAGCCGCACGGATGTGAACTCCTTCCAGGCCGCCGAAAGAACGGCCCAGGCCAATGTCGACCAGGCCAAAGCAGACCTCGAACAGAAGCAGCTCGACTATGGGCGCGCGCAGCAACTGTTCACGGGCAAGCTGATTGCCCGGCAGGACTTCGACAGCAAGAAGGCGGCCTACGACATGGCGGTCGCCACGCTGGCACAACGGCAGGCCGCGCTCGCCCAGTCCGAGGCGCAAACGCTCTCCGCACGTTCCCACGTCAATCAGGCCGTCGCCACCCAGCGCTCGAACTTCGACATCCTCGACAGGACAATCAGCCGCGCGCCCTATGACGCCCTGGTCACCAACGTCCCTGTCCGCGAAGGTGAAACCGTCGTCGAGGGCATTCAGAACGCCGAGGGGTCCACCCTGATGACGCTCGCCGATATGAGCGTGATCACCGCCGAGGTCAAGGTGGACGAGACCGATATCGTCAACCTGCGGCTGGGTCAGCCGGCCGATGTCGCCGTGGATGCCCTTCCCGGCAAGGTGTTCAAGGGTCACGTGACCGAGGTTGGCGATCAGGCGCTGCTGCGGACCACCGGCGTGGCGACCTCTCAGTCCACCACCGGTACAGAAGAAGCCAAGGATTTCAAGGTCGTCGTGACCCTGGATCAATCGGCACCCGAGCTCCGCCCCGGTCTCTCGGTCAACGCCAAGATCACCACAGCGCACAAGGATAATGTGCTCGCGATTCCGATCCAGTCCCTTGTGGAGCGCGATCCGGCGACCGAAGCCGAGCTCTTTCGCAAGCATGGCGCGTCGCCAGAGGGCGCCGTTTCCGCAGCCACGCGGCAGCAGACGACCGAGGGCGTGTACGTTCTGGTCCACGACGGCAAAGCCCTGCGAGCGAAGTTCACCCCAGTCCGCATAGGCATCTCGGGGGCGACCGATGTTGAAGTCCTGGGTGGCCTGAAGAACGGCGAAGAGATTGCGACCGGGCGGTTCAAGACTTTACGCACCCTGAAGAGTGGCACTGCCGTCAAATACGACACCAGCGCCGCGACACCGGCTGCCGACAGCTCAAGCTAGCAAGACCAAGCGCGGGCGGCTCTTCCTCGAGGGCCCGCAGCGCAGGAGACCGCATGGCCGCCACCACCGCCCCCCTTTCCGAACTCTCCCCAGAGACGCGCGCCGGCAAGAACGCCGATGGGCCGCATGCCGGAGAGGTGATCGTCACCGACAATCTCTGGAAGACCTATGAGATGGGCGATCAGCAGGTGCACGCCCTTCGAGGTGTGGACATCCGCATTCGACATAACGAGTACGTGGCCATCATGGGACCGTCGGGTTCCGGGAAATCGACGCTGATGAACCTGATCGGCTGCCTCGATTCGCCGAGTCTCGGTCAGTACTGGCTCAACGGGCACGACGTATCCAAGCTGAACGACGACGAGCTGGCGCGCATCCGCAACAAAGAGATCGGCTTCGTCTTCCAGACCTTTAACCTGCTTGCCCGCGCGACGGCGCTCCACAACGTCGAGCTGCCGTTGATCTACAACGGCACACCTGCGGCGCAGCGGCTGGACCGCGCGAAAGCCGTGCTGGAAAGCGTGAACCTGGGCACGCGTATGAACCACAAGCCCAACGAGCTCTCCGGCGGACAGCGCCAACGCGTGGCGATTGCTCGCGCGCTGGTGAACAGCCCGAGCATCATCCTGGCCGACGAGCCAACCGGGAATCTGGATTCCAAAACCTCGGTCGAGATCATGGCGCTCTTCGACGAGCTGCACGGCCGCGGGAACACCATTGTCCTGGTTACCCACGAGCCGGATATCGCGGACTTTGCGCACCGGGTCATCTCCATTCGCGACGGTTCGGTGGAAAGCGATGGACCGAGCCGCAGGATGCGTCAGCTGTAAGCCGCCGCGAGTAGCCCCCGGCACGCCGCGCCCCGGCGACTACCACCTATGGTGGATCGCCTGCCGGTGCCTGACGGTGTAACGTGGCTGCAGCCTGAGCTCCTACTGGCTGCAGGCGAGCCTGTTTTGGGTCGCCATCTGGGACGGAGACCTTGCCGCGGTACGACCGAAACAAACTGCTCCGCAAGGCATCCAACGGAGGAGCATGGTGACACTCGTCCGAGCTTTGCTGCTGGCCGTTCTCTTAGGCGGCTGTGCGCCCGCCGTGCAGGCCCTGGACGCGCGTTTCGACCTTGTCGGACCGAAGATCGACGTACGGGTGACGCGGCGCACTGACGCCGGCGGCCTGCAAACCCTCCCTATCGCTTCCGTACCCAACCTGCAGCCTGGCGATAAGCTTTGGATTCATCCGGATCTACCGCCCACGCAGTCGGTCAAGTACCTGCTTATTTGTGCCTTTCTTCGCGGGACCACCAATCCCCCGCCGGACAGCTGGTTCTACCGCGTAGAAACCTGGAAGAAAGAGGTACGCGACGAGGGCGTGTTTCTGTCCGTGCCCGCCGAGGCACAGCAGGTCGTGCTGTTTATGGCGCCGGAGACGGGAGGGGACTTCGCTACCCTCAAGTCGGCCGTCCGGGGCCGCCCAGGCGTCTTCGTCCGTGCCTCGCAGGATCTGAACGAGGCTGGCTTTGAACAGGCGCGCATCGAGCGCTACCTGACCGACATCCGCAGGGTGCCGCCATCCGACCCGATCGAGCTGCAAAAGCGCTCCGACCTCCTCGCGCGTACCCTTTCGCTGAAGCCCAACGCGGACTGTTTTAAGCGGACGGTCGACACACAGTTCACCTGCCTGACCCAAACCGGCACACAAACCTTGCTGGACGACGGACACGGCCAGAACATCGTCAGTTCCCTGTCCAGTGGTCCCAACTCGGACTTTATCCAGGCGGCCAGCTACACCGGCCTCGCCGGTGCGGGCGTGTATTCCGCATACGTCGGCGCCATCGTCGACCTGGTGCGGATCATGAGCAATCTGCACACGGCCCAGTACCAATACATTCCTGCGATTGCGTTCCCGCAAGGCGAAGCGCTAAACCTGCGTCTCAATACACCACCCTCATTTCACAACCCGAAGTCGGTGCTCGTGATCGGGCTGCCAAGCATCCAGCCTGCGCAAAAGCCGCCTCTGCGCCCAGCCGACGCGAGCGAGACGGCTTGCCTGCTCAAGCCGAAGGTGGTTCTGCCGATCGAAGGCGCGCCGCTGGTATTCTCCACAGACTTCGCCACCAATCTCGTCCTGCATCTGAACACGCCGCCAGGCGCCCCCGCTGAGCCAGACATCCCACTCGCCGCCGATGCCTTCGAAGGTGGTCTGGTCCTACAACAGAGCCTCGAGCACCACGTCGCCTTGCATGATCCGCGGGCGTTGGTCGGCCCGCTCGGCAGCACTGCGCCCGTATTGGCGAAGCCGGATATGGCTCCCTCGAAAGCACAGCCGATGCCCGTCCTGCTTACGGGAACCATTCGCGGCCAGTGGGGATTCGACGACTTCGCCGGCCCGACCCTTCCCTTGCAGCAGCTTCCAGGGGGCGACTGGCACCTCGTCAATCCGGACGGTTCCGCGGGCGACCTCATCGCGGGCAAAAGTGCCCAAATGTTCCTTCAGTCCACCGGAAGCGCTTGCGTTCACGCAGTCACCGCAGTACCTCCAAACAGCCGTGACCAGACACCGCTATTGTTCAAAGAGGAGGCTCGGGCCGACCATGGAGACCTCCTCGCGGTCAGCCTTCCGGACGCGCGCCGGATCAGCCCCGGCGACCTCCACTTGCAGATCACGCAATATGGTCAGCCGAAACCGGATGAGGTCGCCGCGCAAACCTTCGCGGATCCGCCTCACATGGAGAGCGTCGCGCTGCCCGCCGGGGACCGCGCTCTGCTGCTCAAGGGCAGCAATCTCGCCAGCATTCAGAAGGTCACCCTTGGCGATCTCGTGTTCCGCCCTGAGCCGCCCAGCGGTGCGGAAACGGCGGACGCCACTACGCCCGAGCCCGCGCCGATGCTGCGCCTTGTCCTGCCGCCAGGTGCTCCTGCACCTCCCACCCGCGCAGGCGACAAGCTCGTCGCCCAGGTCACGTTGAACGACGGGCGTCACCTGCCGCTTGCGTTGACGGTACTCCCGGCTCGTCCCTCAGTGTCGCTCCTCAGCCGCGCTTTCGATCCGGTTCCAGGCTCCGCGATCAATCTTGCCAGCCCTGACGACCTGCCCTTGGCCGCTCACCTCACGTTTACTCTCAAGAGCCGCCTGGATTTCCCGCGCAACGGCCGGATTGAGGTCGAAACCTCGGACGGCACGCTACGCACGGTGCTGACTCTTGCGCCGTCCGGCGGCCTTGTGCTCCAGGACCCGCGCACCGTGGTCGCGAGTCTTGACCCGCTGCGCTCGTTCGGTCCGAGTGCCTTCGGCGCACTACGTCTGCGGGTCGTCTTTCCCGCCGCAAGCGGCCGGGCAAAACGCAGTGATGCCGAACCCGCTGCTCCGTCTGCGGGATCACCAGGCGATACCCCAGCGGCCGTTCCTCCGTCCACCAGCACCGAGGAGCCGTCTCGAGAAAGCGACTGGATACCGCTGGGCACGCTTGTGCGTCTGCCCACGCTGGCTCACCTGCAGTGCCCCACCGACGCCTCTATGCCGTGCAGTCTTACCGGCTCCAACCTGTTCCTGCTGCAGGCAGTCAGCGCCGACCCGGCCTTTGCCGATCCCGACCCGGTGCCGGACGGTTTCACCGGCGCCTCGCTTCCGGTGCCCCACCCGCTGGGGGCTGGAGGTACCTTGTTCGTCAAACTGCGCGACGATCCTTCCCCGATTAATCCAGCGACGCTGACTGTAAGTTCGCCAACCACCCAGGCCAGCGCCGCAAGGGCTCACAACGCGGTGCACAATTAGGGCCCGTCTTGGCGCCCTGCAGTCCAGAGCCACTTATGAGCCGGAGTCGACCTGTGCTCCCGACCCGGTTGCGGCAAGCCGCTGGACCTTGCTGTGCTTCACGCTGTAGGTGAAGTAGATGACCAGTCCCACGAGCAGCCATCCTGTGACTACGATTTTGGTCAGCGCCGGAAGCGTCCAGATCAGGTACAATGCGCTGAGGATGCCAAGAATCGGCACCAGGGGAACCAACGGCGTACGGAAAGGGCGATGAAGGGTCGGGTTGCGGCGGCGCAGAATCCACACACCCGCGCACACGATCGCGAAGGCCAGCAACGTCCCCATGTTGACCAGTTCGCTCAGCTTGTCGATCGGAAGCAGCGCCGGCATAAACGCCACGATCAAACCCACGACAATGTTGGAGATCCACGGTGTGCGGAAGCGCGGATGGATCGCGCCGGCCCACTTCCACAGCAGGCCATCACGCGACATCGAAAAGAAGACGCGTGACTGCCCCAACAACATCACCAGCATCACCGTGCCCAGCCCAAACACCGCGCCGATCTTGACCAGAATCGAACCCCACCGCACGCCCGTGGCATCGATGCCGACGGCGACTGGGTCAGCCACGTTCAGCGCGTGGTAATTGACCAGCCCGGTTAGCACACCGGATACCAGGATGTACAGCACGGTGCAGATCACGAGTGAGCCCAAGATGCCGATCGGCATATCACGCTGCGGATTTTTCGCTTCTTGCGCTGCGGTCGAGACCGCGTCGAAGCCGATGTAGGCAAAGAAAATCGAGGCGGCTCCGGCGGTGATGCCCCCGATGCCAAAGGCGCCTGGACCCTGGCTCGGCGGGATGAAGGGGTGCCAGTTCGCATGGGCCACTGCCGGATGTTTCAGCAAGAAGCCGATCCCTAGCACGAGGAACACCCCCACGATCGCCAGCTTGACGATCACAATCGCGGAGTTGAGATTGGCTGATTCCTGAATGCCGATGACCAGTACGGCCGTGATAATCACGATGGCAATGAACGCGACGAGGTTGAACACGCCCGTAACATGCGGCAACGCACTTGTGTCGAGGCCTGCCGGCAATGCGGACAGTGGTTGCCACCGATCGTGGAACATGTAGAGCACATTGCCGGGGGTCGTGGTCAGCTGCGGCGGCAGGTGGATGTGGAAGTCCTGCAGCAGACCAACGAGGTAGCCGCTCCACCCCGAAGCTACGGTGGCCGCCCCGAAGGCGTACTCCAGCACCAGATCCCAGCCGATCACCCAGGCCACGAACTCACCCAACGTGGCATAGCCGTACGTGTACGCCGAGCCAGCGATGGGAATCAGCGAAGCAAACTCCGCGTAACAAAGCCCGGCAAAGGCGCAGGTAATGCCCGCTACGATGAAACTGAGCACAACGGCAGGTCCGGCATGCTTCGCGGCGGCCTGGCCGGTGAGCACAAAGATGCCCGCACCGATGATGGCGCCAATGCCCAGCGTGATGAGGTTCAGGGGGTCCCAGGGCGCGCTTCAGGCCGCTTTCGCCCTCGTTCTCAGCCTCGTGCAGCAACATCGACAGCGGCTTGATCGCCAGCAGATTCGGCATTCCCTCTCCCGTTTTCTTACACGTTCCTCAGTGTCGGCTCAGCCTCGGTCCTCGCACCAACCCGCGCACGGAGCACATACACCGGCACCCCGAGCAGCACGAGCAGCAACCCCGGCCATGTGTATTGAGGCTTGTATCGCAACAGTACACCACAGATCCAAACCGCCATCCCGATATACAACCCGGGCAGCACCGGATACCCAAACGCCCGGTAGGGCCGCGGCGCGTCCGGCCGCGTTCGGCGCAGGGCAAACAGCGCCACGATGGTCAGTACATAAAACACCAGCACCGCAAAGATGACATAGTCCAACAGCTGCCCATAGCTTCCACTCAGGCAAAGCAGGCACGTCCAGGCCCACTGCAGCCAGAGCGAATTGCGCGGCACCCCCGTCTTCGGGTCGAGCCTGCCGGTCGCGTTGAAAAAAAGCCCATCCCTGCTCATCGCGTAGTACACCCGCGCCCCCGCCAGCAGCATGCCGTTCACGCAACCGAAGGTCGACACCAGGATCGCGCCAGCCATCAGCTTCGCGCCGAAGCCCGCGAAGGCAGACTCCATGACGGCCGTTGCCACGCGATCTTCCGCGGCGAACGCGATGCCCCGCCCGGCCAGCGTCGTCGCGCCCGGTGTACCCGCCATGGGCAGCACCGCAAGGTAGACAAGGTTGCAAAGCAGATAGAGGAGCAGCACCACCCCGGTACCCAGCGCCAGTGACACCGGCAGGTTGCGTTTCGGGTTCTGAATCTCCCCCGCCGTGAACGTCACGTTGTTCCAGGCGTCGGAGCTGAACAATGAACCCACCTGAACCACGGCCACAAGCGTGAGAGCCCCCACCCTCGCTGCCCCGCCACCCATCCCAAAGAACGATTCCACCTGCAACGGATGCCGCAACTGCAAGTTGGCGCCTGCCCAAAAAGCCGGACCGAAGTTTGCCGCGATCGCTGTGGCGTTGCGCGCCACCAGCCCGACCATGATCACGCCCAGCAGCGCGAGCACCTTGGCACTGGTAAACACGTTCTGCACCGCCGCGCCCAGCTTCACCCCAAGCGTGTTGGTGAAGGTCAACAACGTAATCACAAAGATGGCCGCGAGATTCGCCGTGTTCAATCCAATATTGCCGGATCCCACATGCCACAGCCACCGCGACTGGCTCACTCCTGGGAAGAACACTCCGAGGAACTTTCCAAATGCCACACCCACCGCAGCGATGGTGCCGGTCTGGATCACCAAGAACAGCGTCCAGCCGTACAGAAAGCCCCAGATCGGTCCAAGGCCTTCGCGCAGGTACACGTACTGGCCACCGGCCCTGGGCATCATTGCGGCCAGTTCGCCGTAGCTCAGCGCACCAATGATCGTCATCGCCGCCGTTACCAGCCAGGCGGCAATCAGCAGCGCCGGCGAGCCCAGCGTGCGGCTCATGTCGGCAGGCACAATGAAGATGCCGGAGCCGATCATGGACCCCATCACGATGGCCGTGGCCGAAAAGAGCCCGAGCCCTTGCACCAGGCGCGGCGTGCCCGCAGCGGCGTCTGCAGAAGCGCCCGCCTCCTCAGCTTCCAAGCCCACCAACGTCTTGTCATGCTGAGGCAAAGCCGAAGGACCTGCTTTCTGCCCGAGCAAACTGAGCCGCTGGGTCATGAAGGGGAGTTGCCAACAACGTTAACGCAAGCGAAGAAGAAAGTCTCTCATCACCGCCGTCACAGGCTCGCCACGGGCAAAAAGACCCCCAATCACGGCCACTGCATCGGCCCCCGCCTCGATCACCGCCGCGGCATTCTCTCGCGTGATGCCCCCGATGGCGACCAGCGGCTTGGTCGTGAGCGCGCGCGCACGCCGCACGCCGTCGAGCCCCACCACCGGCTCCGTGTCGGCCTTTGTCGCGGTCCCGAAAACCGGGCCGATCGCTACATAGTCGGCCAGGCCTGCTTCTGCAGTCTGCACCTGCGCGTCCTGATGCGTCGACACGCCGACCATCACTGCCCGGCTGCCAAAGACGGCGCGTGCCGCCTCCGGTGGCAGGTCCGTGTGGCCCAGATGCACCGCTCGCCAGCCCGCCAGCAACGCCAAATCCACCCGGTCGTTCATCACGAGCAAACACCCCGTGCCTTCCACGGCAGCAGAAAGCACCGCCGCCCGTCGCAGCACGTCTTGAGGCGCTCCATGCTTGTCCCGCAGCTGCAGGATCTCCGCGCCGGCGTCCACCAACTCCCGCGCAAACCGCTCCAGATCCAACCCCCGCGCCGTCAAGCTGCCCACGTCCACAATCGGATACAGCCGCGGTACTCGCATCGCCTCACCCCAGCTCTTCCATCGGCGTATTTCGCTCGTCATCCCGGCAGAGCGAAGGACGTCAGCGTTGTGCTGCAGTCGCACCAAGCTGCGACGCGTGAAGCCGGTTCTCTGTCGCCCAAGATGGACAGATCGCTGGGCCGAAGCCTGTCAGCCCCAAACGCTCCGCTATCGCGGCATATCGCGGTGCGCGGTCTTGGCCCGGTACCCCGCTGCACCCAGCCGCTTCTTCAGCTCCTCGGCGATCATCACCGACCGGTGTTGCCCGCCCGTGCATCCGATGCCGATGGTCAGGTAACTCTTTCCTTCCTTGATGTAGTGCGGCAACAGAAAGGTGAGCATCTCGGCAGCTTTGTCTAGAAACTCGCGCGTCTGCGGAAACGAGCGCACGTACTTGGCCACGCGCGGGTGCTTGCCGGTCAACTTCCGGAACTCCGGGATGAAGTGCGGGTTGGGGAGAAAGCGCACATCGAACACCAGATCCGCGTCGGACGGCACCCCGTTCTTGAACCCGAAGCTGTTGATCGAAATCGTCAGGTTTCGATCGCTGGACCCTTCCGCACGCCCAAACTGCGCCTGCAGATGCGCCCGTAGCTCGTGCACATTGAACTTCGAGGTGTCCAGCAGAATATCGGCCACGTTACGTATCGGATCAAGCCGCTTCCGCTCCGCCCGGATCGACGCCAGCACCGTCTCGCCGCGCCCCAGCGGATGCGGTCGGCGCGTCTCCGAAAAGCGCCGCACGATTACGTCTTCGCTGGCTTCTAAAAACACCACGCGCGTTGGCAACACGGCGCGTACCTGCTTCAGGATCACCGGAAAACGATCCAGCCGGATCCCCTCGCGCACATCCACCACCAGCGCCGCGCGCTCGATCTCGGCCGACTTCGCGACCAGATCCGCAAAGCGCGGAATCAGCTCCAGCGGCAGGTTGTCGACCGAGTAGTACCCCAGGTCCTCAAAGGTCTTCAACGCGGAGAGCTTGCCCGACCCGGACATGCCCGTCACGATCACCAGTTCGCGCGGGTTCGCCTCCCCCGGCGACGGCGTAGGCACCTCCAGGACACCCTCTGTAATTTTCTTTGGGTTCTTCTTGCGCGCGGCCTTGCGGGGGGTCGCCATAGCTTCGATCCTACATCTACATAGCTGATTCGCAGCCGCTGATCAGCAAAGAAAGCGCCCGGCAACCCGGGCCCTTCGCTACCTATGCTCATTGCGTGTTTAGCGCTTCGCTCACGCCGCGCACATCGCCGTCCTGATCCGGCACGGGCTTCGGATGATCGCGAATCGTCTTGTCCCGCTGGTTGTGCTTGACCGCCTGCTGCTCCACGCGCCGCAGAGCTTCATGCAGCGCCTGATCCATGTCGGTCCCCTCGCACTTTGCCACGAGGTCCCCGGCGCGGATGACCAACTCCACTTCCGCGATCTTGCGATAGCTTTCCTCGGTCAGGATGATCC
>CAXUIF010000008.1:0-30154 GCA_964250995.1 uncultured Acidobacteriaceae bacterium | reverse complement strand
CGACAGAGAATCGCTTTCTGGTGTAGGCGCATCTGTTGAGG
This sequence comes from uncultured Acidobacteriaceae bacterium, assembly GCA_964250995.1. Classification (GTDB taxonomy): domain Bacteria; phylum Acidobacteriota; class Terriglobia; order Terriglobales; family Acidobacteriaceae; genus Granulicella. Next base: position 30,113 of record CAXUIF010000008.1, on the reverse strand, counting down.
AACTACCTGCCAGCACGGAAACGGTTTAGGCTCGGGCAGGGCAGGGCAGCGGCAGCCGCGAACAGCAGGGCAGCGGGCAGATCTTTCAGGAGAAGTTGACGGTCATGGGAAAAGCAATCAAGGCTCTGGAAAAAGGTGTCGTGTGGGGCGCGCGCGCGGGTTGGGTGGTCTATTCGAAGCTCAACAGCATCAGCCCCAACAACAGTTTCACGCCGAAGTGGAGCGATAAGCCGCTTCTGAAGAGCTATCAAAAGGAGAAGCCACCGCTGGGGTGGCCGCGTACGACGGATTCGCTATGCCCCAAGTGCATTCCGGAGATTCGCCAGCAGATTGTGGACGGCAAGCTGCCGCACGAGATTTTGCTGAACGAGAAAGTGGGCGAGATCAAGGCGCAGATTATTGAGCGCGACGGCGAGATCCTGATGGTGAAGGATTGCCCGATCCACGGCCACTTTGAAGACGTCATGTCGATCGACCCGCCGATGATGCAGCACCTGGAAGAGGTGTTTCCGGGCCGCGACATCCGTGCGCACAATGATGAAAAGTTGCACAACCACGGTACGTCGACGGTGACGCACGGCCGCGGTTCGGTGCTGACGATTGACCTGACCAATCGCTGCAATATGATGTGCGACCCTTGCTTTATGGACGCAAACCAAGTCGGCTTTGTGCATGAGCTGACATGGGACGAGATCAAGACCATGCTCGATAACGCGATCACCATTAAGCCGCGGCGCCAGATGAGCGTGCAGTTTTCCGGCGGTGAGCCGACGCTGAGCCCGTATTTTCTGGATGCGGTCGCGTATGCGCGCAAGGTTGGCTACAACTCCGTGCAGGCAGCGACGAACGGAATTGAGTTCGCGAAGTCGAAAGAATTTTCCAAGGCTGCGGCGGAGGCGGGTCTACGGTATGCGTACCTGCAGTTTGACGGCATTGGCAACGCGGCGAACTCGCATCGCAAGGTGGGGAACGCCTTTGACGTAAAGCTGCAGGCGATCCATAACCTGCATGAGGCGGGCGTTGACATCGTGCCGGTGACGACGATCATTAACGGGATCAACAACGAGCAGGTCGGCAATATCATCCAGTTTGCGCTGGATAACCCAAAGAAGATCAACTTCCTCTCCTTCCAGCCGGTGAGCTTTACGGGCCGCGACGAAGCCGTGAGCGAGGAGCGTCGTCAGGCGCAGCGGTACACGCTGTCACATTTGGCGCACGATGTGCGGGACCAGACGGGCCTGGGAGAAAGCACGCGCGACTGGTTTCCGATCTCGTTTATGTCGACCTTCTCCGATTGGGCGGATCTGGTACACGGGCCTGAGCATGACTGGGGGCAACTGAGCTGTGGCTGCCATCCTAACTGCGGCATCGGCATGGCGCTCATGATCGACAAGGAGACCAAGGAAGCTGTGCCGGTGACGGCCTTCCTGAAGGCCGATCAGCTTGCCAAGGATATTGCCAAGGTCAACGATGCGGCACGCGGCAAGGTCATGACCGTGATCGGTGCGGCGCTGGCGTTGATTCGCAACTACGAGCCGGCGAAGGCTCCGACACATTTCAGCATCTTTTCCTTGCTGGAGAAGTTCGACAAGTGCTTTGGCGCGACTGGCCGCAACTACGGCAAAGTCACCGCAGATCGCACGCTGGACGATATTGAAAAGCGCCGCAAGGATCGCTGGAACTTCCTGTTCATCGCAGGCATGTGGTTCCAGGACCTGTTCAACTACGATTTCCGCCGTACAGAGCAATGCATCATCCCGTATGCGACGCAGGAGGGCGAGATCAGCTTCTGCGCATACAACACAGGTGTAGGCTGGCGCAACATCATCGAGAAGATGCACATGACGTCTACGCTCACCAAGTGGTACGAGGAGCATGGACGGCACGAGATCTTCGCGGGCGGCAAGAAGGTGGGTATCGAGAAGCAGGAAAAGTATGACCTGGTCTTGAACGACGCGCATGTGAATGCGGCGGCAAACGACACCTTCGAGAAGTCCGGCATTGCCAAGAACGCGCGTGAAGAGAAAATGCGAGCGCGCGACGCAAAGCTGAAACAAGAAGCAGAGAACGCGCGAATGGCCAAGCTGTATCGCAAGGAGATCCTGAAGGAGCCCGAATTGCCTGGTGGCTTTGTGGCGCTGGGTGAGATCAGGGCGGCGGCGGCTCCAGTTCAACAGAAAGAAGAAGATCTGGTCGCCGGTGATTAAGGCTTCGGGCATTGAAGAAGGGAGGTCACCAATGGTGCCTCCCTTTCCTTTGGTAGCAACAGTGCCGGAACTCTCTCGCCGCAGGCGGTAGGTGCTCGGGCTCGAAGCTTGTTGGGATACGCACGTACTGGAGGAAGCACATCGTTGCGCAACGGCGTTCATCGACCTGCCCTCATCTGCAGCCTCGTCTTTCTAGGGGCTATCCTCCTGATCTGGCCCGTGGTGGAAAGCGGCGTCGTTGACGACTGGTCGGTTGCACGTAGCGCTCAGTTGCTAGCTGAGACAGGACGTATTCAATACAACGGCTGGGAAGCCCCGATGTTGGGTTGGATTCTGTACTTCGCAGCGGCCCTGATTAAAGTTTTCGGCTTCTCTTTCACCCTGGTTCGTCTTACGTCGGTCTTTTGGGGATTGCTGACGGTAGTGATCGTGCAGAAGGCTTTGCGCAGGGCCGGCATGGACGCGTGGGGCTCCGTAGTCGGTGCCCTAACCCTTGCTTTGTGCCCGATATTTCTAATTGCATCCGTCACGTTCACCAGTGACATGCCTGGCCTGCTCGCCTGCGTGCTTTGTTTTTACTGTTGCGTGCGCGCTTTGCAGAGCAGGGTTGAACTGCAGGCAGCCATATGGATCGCTGCCGCAGCTATGTCGAACGCCGTATTAGGCACAGCTCGGCAGACAGCGTGGCTTGGAGCTCTGGTGATGGTTCCCAGCGCCATGTGGCTTCTGCGGAGGAATCGCCTGGCCCTTGTCACGGGTTTCATGGCATGGCTGTCGAGCGTGATCTTCATCACGGCTTGCCTGCACTGGCTCAACCAGCAACCTTTTGTGCTCGCAGAGTCGTTCCTGGTGGGACCTGCGCGCCGGTCCTGGCTTGTGGTGATTGCAAGGACGCTCTTTCGCATAGGTTTGGATGGACTGATGATGCTGTTCCCGGTGTCCTTGGGGCTTGTGTCATGCCTCCGTGGCAGCCGCATTGTCCTCCATAAGACTTTACTGTGGGGTGGTGGTGCAATGCTGCTCTTTCTCGCGTTGCAGAGCTATCGATCGCGCGCCTTCGCGCTTGCCCCTTTTCTTTACCTTGCGGGGACCCCAAACGCGGCCGAGAACACTTTTCTAAACTTTGGGCTGCCCATTCTCGGCCCGTCCCCATCGCATCTCGGCTTTGCGTTCCGCTTCTGTTTAACGCTCGGGATTGCTGTTGCAGGTCTCAGCGTCCTCGCGGCCATGTTCAAGTCAGAGGCGCGTGAGCGCGTAGAGGAGCACTCTGCTCGATCCTTACCATGGCACGATACGGTGGTGTTGCTGTTGCCGTTTGCGGCAGCGTATCTGGCCCTTTTGCTGCCTAGGGCGCTCACGACCTTCACCGTGGACCGGTACCTCCTGCCTCTGTTGCCCTTTGCCGTTTTACTTCTGCTTAGGCTGCAGAAGAGAGTCGGCGTCCTGAGGGACGGCTGGCTTCCTCTTGCACTCCTGCTGACCGTGGGAGTCTACAGCGTCACTACGCTGCATGATGCTTTTGCGATTTATCGGGCGAATCTCGCTGCCATCAATGAGCTTAGGCAGAGGGGCATTCCTAGAAGCGCGATCAGTGGTGGTGTCGAATATAACTTCATGACGGAGCTGCTCCAGTCCCCGTTTGTTCATGCGCCTGGTATCAGACTGCCGGATAGAAGCATTCTGCGGATGCCGCCAGACGTTTCGGTTCGTTCGTACTGCACGCAGAACTTGCTGAGCATGACTCCCTCGGTCCATCCGCTCTACGTCATTTCGTACGCAGGGGCTGGTTGCATGAGGGAGCCTGGTGTGTTGCCCATTCGGTTCAGAACCTGGCTCCCCCCGTTCCAACGAGAAGCACAGGTCGTGCGCTACGGAGAACGTGCCGAGATCATGACACATACGCCCTAAAGGAACATCTAGTGTAACCACTTAGGCGAGACTGTTAGCTCGATAAGTACCCTGAAACATGGCCTTTTCCGCGCAGCGGCGCCTGACCAGGCCGCGGTTTGGCTGTCCTTTCACGTTGATCCACAGCGCAAACTGCTTGGCCGCGCCTTCGAGATCCCTAGCGTTGAGCAGGGTAAGCAGGCTAGAGCGCAGGAGGTTACCGCGACCGGCGTTAAAGCAAAAGTCCACTAGCGCGTCAAAGTGGTTCTGCTCGATGCAGACCTGAACTGCCCTATTCACGCAGTCGATGGCCTGCCTAAGATCAGCGCGCAGAAGCGCCTCGGCTTCAAGCGGGGTGACGCGACCGCGGGACTGAACGTCTTTGCCTGTGTGCCCGTAGCCCACGGTCCAAATACCGCCTTGATCCTGATAGGCTTCGAGGCGCAGGCCCTCATAACGCTTCGTCAGGGCCAGACCGGCTTCACTGTATCGATAGTTCTGCATAGGTTGCGCGCCTCCTCGGCGCGTCGTGGTGGGTAAAGACGTTGGCGCCGGGGGCCGAATACCGACCCGGCTAACAACGTCGTAAACTGAAGAGGTCAGCCTTTCGGCGTTGCGCTTGATCGCAGTGACTGCAACATGCAAGCCGGAACTGCAGGAACGGAGTGCATCACCTTGGCAGAAACGATTTACGATCTCGTTCTTATCGGCGGGGGACCCGCCGGCTACAGCTGCGCGATTCGGGCAGCGCAATTAGGCCTGAAGGTGGCCCTGATCGAGAAAACCGACAAGCTCGGCGGCACATGCCTGCACTGGGGGTGCATTCCGACGAAGAGCATGCTGTTTTCGGCTGAGATCTGGGATCACTTGAAGCACGCCCAGAGCTACGGGATCGATAACGTCGAGGCTCCGCGCGTGAACTGGGACAACGTCATCAAGCGCAAAAACGACATCACCAACAAGCACACCAAAGGTCTCGACTTCCTGATGAAGAAGAACAAGATCACGGTGGTGCGCGGTCATGGGCGCCTTACCGGGCCCGCCCAGGGCGGGGTCTGGGCAGTCGAGGTCACGGACGAAGACAAGGTCGAAGAGCGCGGACGTGACCTGCAAGCGGAAGGGTACTCTCAGCAGAGCAAGACCACGGTAAAGGGTAAGAAACTCGTGCTTGCCATGGGGTCAGACGCGCGTATGCTGCCCGGCTACGAAGCCGACGACACCATCATGACCAACATGCAGATCCTCACATTGCCCGTGATGCCAAAGTCGATGATCGTGATCGGCTCGGGTGCCGTCGGGGTTGAGTTCGCGTCGGTGATGAACAGCTTTGGCGCCGAGGTCACGATCCTTGAAGCGCTGCCCAGGCTTGTGCCAGTGGAGGATGAGGAAGTCTCCAAGGAGCTTGCGCGGCAGTATAAGAAACGCGGTATGGACCTACATGTCAGTTGCAAGGTCGAGAAGATCGAGAAAGTGGCTGACGGCGCTGTGGTCACCTGGACGGATGCTGCCGGGAAGCAGCAAACCAAGCGCGCGGACAAAGTTCTTGTTGCGGTTGGCCGTGCTCCCCGTACCTACGACGCTGGTTTGGATAAGGTCGGCCTGGATCTCCAGCGCGGGTTCGTGCCCGTAAACGAGTGGATGGAAACCAAGCTGCCTGGTCTTTACGCCATTGGGGACATTGTGGCCGGCCTGCCGCAACTCGCGCATGTTGGCGCAATGGCGGGCATTGTGGTCGCTAGCAAGGCAGCGGGCAAGTACGCCCGCCCTGTGCGCAAGGACCGCATTCCAGGTTGCACCTACTGCGACCCGCAGATTGGCAGTGTTGGCCTCAGCGAAGCCCAGGCAAAAGAGAAAGGCCTCATGGTGAAAGTGGGCAAGTTCCCCTTTGTGGGCAACTCAAAGGCCACAATCCTGGATGCGCATGATGGCTTTGTGAAGGTGGTGTCGGACGCGAAGTACGGAGAGATCCTGGGAGTGCACATCATTGGGCCTTCCGCCACAGAGCTCATTTCCGAGTGCGTCACAGCCATGGAGCTGGAGGCTACTGTGGAAGAGATGATGTTCACCATTCACGCCCACCCCACGTTGTATGAAGCTCTTCTGGATGGCTTCTCCAGTGTGGAAGGCATGGCGATCAATGTGTAATGGAGCGCGGCCCAGCGAACCTTCAACCCATATCGGACGCGTTTAGCGGAGGACACGTGATGGGCCCTGAGATCCGGCCGCCACAACCACCTTTCACGCACGAAACTGCCGTGGTGAAGGTGCGCAAGGCCGAGGACGCCTGGAACAGCCGCGACCCGCGTGCTGTGTCAGTGGCTTATACGGTCGATAGCCGCTGGCGTAACCGGGCCGAGTTTGTCAACGGGCGAGAGCAGATAGTGGCGTTCCTGACGCGCAAGTGGCAAGGCGAACTAGACTACCGCCTCATCAAAGAGCTTTGGTCCTTCGGTGAAGATCGTATCGCGGTCCGGTTCGCCTACGAGTGGCATGATGACGCGGGCACGTGGTTTCGCTCCTACGGTAATGAGAACTGGCTTTTCCACGAGAGCGGTCTGATGCGCGCGCGCCATGCAAGCATCAACGATGTGCCCATACGCGAAGCAGATCGACTCTTTCACTGGGAACTCGGTGCTCGTCCTCTCGCCCACCCTGGTTTGTCCGATCTGGGTCTTTGACCATGTACCTGCACACACTCCAGCTTGGGCGCATCTCCTATGCGGAAGGTGTCTGCATCATGGGCAGGGTTGCCGAGGCGCGCAGGATGGGTGCGCTCGGCGATGTTCTGCTGCTCATGGAGCACCCGCCCGTCCTTACCCTGGGCCGAAACGCTCAACGATCGAACCTGCTTGCCACCCCGGCGAGGTTGGCCGCACAGGAAGTCGAGGTGCATGAGACCAACCGGGGCGGCGACATCACCTACCACGGCCCCGGGCAGCTGGTGGGCTACCCCATCTTCGATCTCCGAGGCGAAGATCTTCCGGGGAAGCGAGGACCCCATCTTGGTCCAGTCGACTTTGTTCGACTGCTTGAGGAAGCCTTGATCCTCGCCTGCAAGGATTTTGGCGTCCTTGCGCAACGGATCCCTCAACGTACTGGCGTTTGGACATGCAGCGGCGGCGGCATTCTGGAAAAGAAGATCGCGGCCATCGGAATACACGTCGCACAAGCCATCACCACGCACGGATTCGCGCTGAACGTGACGACCGACCTTCGCGATTTCAGATGGATTGTTCCGTGTGGCATCAGCGACCGCGAGGTCACTTCGCTGGAGTTACAAAGCAACCTCCCGGAGAAACCAACGCTGACCGATGCGGCTCATGCAGTAACTCGAAACTTTGGCCGAGTCTTTCGTCGCCAGGTTTTGGCCTCGAGCTCTCTCGCCGAGCTGCTGAACGACCGATCGACAGGCCAGCCCCCCGGGGCTGCACCCGCTGTACGTCAGTGATCCAGGCGAACGCGGTCGATTAGCGGCGCTGCTCGAGTGCCACATCCACGCGCCCATTCGTATAATCCACAATGCGCTGCAACTTACAGCTGCTGGAGACTCTGCTCGATGCCGACCGACGTCCTTATGCCCCAGATGGGCGAATCTATTACCGAAGGCACCTTGACCAAGTGGCTGAAGCAGCCCGGCGATGTGGTCGCGCGCGATGAACCGTTGTTTGAGATCTCTACGGACAAGGTCGATGCTGAGATTCCTTCGCCCGTTGCGGGTACCCTAGGGTCCATCATGGTCAACGAGGGCAGCACAGTAGGCGTGAATACTGTTGTCTGCACGGTCGCAGAAGGAGGCTCATCTGTAGGCGCTAGTCCTTCTGCGGGCAAGCCCGAGCCTGAAACCGCTTCTCAATCTGTCACCGCCGAAGACACCGTTACGCCGGCCGCCGAGGCGACGGCTATCCGGGACACGGCAATCAATACCGGGTCCTCGGATGGGCCAGCACCGGCTGCTGCAGAAGCTCCGGCTGGCACTGAGGTGCTCATGCCTCAAATGGGCGAATCGATCACCGAGGGAACACTCACAAAGTGGCTCAAAAGGATAGGTGACACCGTTCAGCGCGACGAGCCCATCTTTGAGATCTCAACCGACAAGGTCGATGCGGAGATACCATCCCCTATAGCCGGGACGCTCACTGAGATCAAAGTGTCGGAGGGTGCAACGGTTTCCATTAACACCGTCGTAGCGGTCATTGGCGGGGCGGCTGGCGGAACTGCAAACGCCTCGAAACCGCCCGCATCAGCAGCAGTGGCAGCACCGCATGCCACGCCCACGAGCACGCCTTCCGCCTCACAATCAGAACCGCCACGGACGTCCCCACTCGTCCGCAAAATCGCGGCAGAGAATCAGCTTGATCTCTCGGCCATTTCGGGCACGGGCGCCTCTGGTCGCATCACAAAGCAGGACGTGCTCGGTCATTTAGAAACTGGCACGAAGGCCATGACATCAGCAGTCGCGCAACCCTCCTCACAGTTCCAGGGTCAAACGACTGCGGCATCTCAGCCCACAGCCACCGCAGCCACCCACCCTACCTATACACAAGCACAATCCGCCGCGGCCACCACACAACCGGCGAAGGCAGCCGCCACGCCTACCCCCGAGCCGGGCGAACTCGTGCCCATGTCCAAAATGCGCGCTATCATCGCGCGACGCATGGTCGAATCCAAAGCCACAAGCGCCCATGTCCACACCGTTTTCAAGGTGGACATGACCCGCATCGTGAAGCTACGGGAGCGGGAAAAGACGAAGTACGAGCAGCGTAACGGCGTCAAGCTGACCTACATGCCGTTTATTACGCGCGCTACCGTTCAAGCGCTTCGTAAGCACCCCATCGTCAACGCCGCGACTGAAGGCGAAGCCATTCGGTATAACAAGCACATTAATATCGGCATCGCGGTTGCGCTCGATTGGGGACTCATTGTCCCTGTGCTGAAACAACTCGAAGAGAAGAGTTTCCTCGGCGTGGCGCGCGGCATTGTTGACGTCGCCGAGCGAGCCCGTGCGAAAAAGCTGGCACCGGACGATGTGGCTGGTGGTACCTTCACACTGACCAACTCCGGAATCTTCGGAGAGCAGTTCGGCACGCCGATCATCGCTCAGCCGCAATCGGCGATCCTCGGAATCGGCGGCCTGAATAAGGAACCGCTTGTGCTCACGGACAAAGAGGGCAACGACTCCATCGCGATCCGTAGCATTCAGCGCTTCACGCTCGGCTTCGATCACCGCATCATCGACGGCGCCGACGCTGGCAAGTTTATGACTGACTTTAAGAATTACCTAGAGAACTGGACCGAGGACCTCGGTTAGCTCCCCTAAGCTGGCGTGAGGTGGCGCTCCATCCACCTCACGCTAACACACCGTATCTCCAGGTGCCTGCTGGCGTCGACGCACGAGCCAGTGCTCTAACTGCTTCCTACCTTGTCGCATTGACCTCGGCTAAGATTGCGTTCACTTCCGCGGTGATTGTTCCCACCAGCACCGTCATACGCTGCGCCATCGCGGGGTCTTTAATGCCTGCAACTCCTTCAATCTGGGCAAGGTCGTTGTTGATAGCATTGAGGTAGGTCACCAGGGTGGGTGCCGGTCCAGCCGTTTTGATCACTACTGCTGCAGCCGCCGTGGCGCTCTGCACCTTTTCGACGATGGCGTTCACAAGGGGCGCGGCTTCTGGCGCAGCCAGACTTACAAACGTCTCAATCATTGGAGCCACATAGGTAAGCGTAGCCGCTGCGCTTGCTTCCCATCCTGGAATACGGACAAACAATCGCTTGAGTTCTGATCGCACCCGCTCAAAAAATGAGACTGGAGACATATTAGTTACTATGGCAGTTGAAGTCATAAGTCCCTTCCGCCCGAAGGCAGACCGTAATCTGGCATCCACACGGACGCCTGCTAACTTGTGCTATCTGTCGTAGGAGGGATCGTTCTGCCCCTGCCCGCATCTTGGCTTAGCCCGCTTACCACAGCCGTCAGCGTCCCACATCCAACATCGAACCAATCGCGTGCGCTCATAGCGAGGTGCCCTGCAGTGTCAAAGTGCACACCTCGTTCTGCAGCCAAAGCCAGGACACAAAGGCCCACAACCGTCGATTTCGGACTTCCAGCTACCTGCGCTACATCGAACTTCCACCTCACTGTCGCTCCTCAATGCAGACCAGTGCCGCTGGTCTCTGCGGGCCTTAGTGTCTGCTGCGCAAAATAAAGAACACGAGTTGCACCACGCCCAGCACACTGCCAAGCGCACCGGAGATTCCGCGCATGCGCTGCATGCTGCGCTCGTGGCATTCCACCCGTTGCTCCAGCATGTGTAGCCGCCCTGGCTGTCCAATGCCGAACAATTGGTGCATCTGCACCTTCAGGGCACTCAATTCTTCAAGCACGGTATGCTCAAAGTCCGTCATGGTTCACCTCATGCACATTGCCACTCGTTCTGGGCTCTGCCTTGTAGGCCCGCGACGTTCAACTTCGGCACTCGTGCCTCATTTAGTTGTGAATCAGCCCCTACATCGGGCAAAAAGGAGCAAAGCTCTAAGCCAAAGGCCAGTTAACGAACAGAGCACTCGACATACGCGAATACACAGGTGGGGTGCTTGCGTCGTAGGCCCGCACATAGAACTGCTCCACCTGGGCAGATCGAGGCAGGGAAAAGCTACGAACTGGGCTCCGTAACACTAGATCGGGCGGGTCCACACCTACACCGAACATCCAGTCGCGACGTCGAACCTCGAACCCGCCTCCAGCAGGTGCATTCACGCCGGCATCTACCTGCAAGGCTGTCCCTGAGAGGCTCACCACGGTCATTTGCTGCAGGTTCGCGCCGACCAACGCGGGTCCGCTTGCTGCAGCTACCGGCAACCAGGCATCGGCTGCTATCGTCTCGCTCAGCTTCAGTCCTAGCCCGTCAGCTCGTTCAGTCGCCCAGTCGTTCGCGAATCGGACCTTGTACTCGACGATCTCCGGCATTGCGTGACTGTCTTTGACGACCACTCCGCGCACCAGCAGTGAGGTGGTCACTCCCGCCGACGTCACTGCAAGCACGTCTCCCGGCCAAATATCCTGGATCGGGTTTCTCGCTGTATACGTCCCGCCTAGCGCTGCAGCACGAGCCGTAGCCATCGCTAAGAGAGCGGATGCAGCGGCCTCGCAATCAGCGCTGGACCGTGCAGGCGGAGCGATCACCTGACCTACCCAGCGGCTTACCCCCGATACGCTGACCCCGGCTCCCGCTGCTGTCTCCGCCGCTACGCTTGCCGCATCTGCGATCCGAGCCACGGCGCGCCGACTGCTTCGGTACAGCACCGTTACACGTTCGCCGACTACCGGTATTCGTCCGGCAAAGAACGTTAGCTTGCCGGGCGTGCCCGCACTGCTTCCGTAGTTCACCTTGCACTCGGCACCCTGCCCGGCAACTCCGATCAGGCGAGTCGCTTGCGTACCGTTCGGCAGGGTACTTGTCACGGACAAGCTGCCTGGTCGGGTTACCTCAACCGAGCCGACAGAACCAAACAAACTCGTCGAATTCAACGCAACGAAGCTGCAGGTGCTTGCTGTTGTAGCTACCGGTGCACCTGCCGAGAGCGTGTCGTACAACACCGTCGCTGGGGTGTTCGAACTAACTCCCTCATCGATAAGATCAAAGGTCATATGCATCGGTGCATCTACGCCGCTCACCGAGCCGAACTCCGCAACTGTGCCGTCCACCATGCAGTAGTACCGCTGGGACACACGTTGCACCTCTACGCAGAACAACCGTAATCGCAAGGTGTACCGGTGGCCGGCTACGGGCGTGAAGGTGGTGCCCACCTCGGTTCCATTCACCACCGGAACAAGTACCGTGTTGCCGCCCGTACTGCTTGTACTCTGCCGCACCCTAAACCCGGCAAAGCAGTCTGCAAGTTGGCTCGCCCCCCCGTAAAAACCCGCCAGCATACCGTCGGAGCCCGCGCCAAACATCACGCCGCCCAACTGCGCCACAAGGGAGCCACCCATCTCAATCGCGTTGACCGCAGTCAACGTAGTCTGTCCATCAAATCCGGTCCCACCGCTCACGGTAAGCCCCGCCGAAGTGAGAGACATATGACCTCCACCGTCTTTCGGGAGCCATTGCGTCATATCGAAAGAAGCGCCTGAAAAGCTGTCCCGTATAAGTCGGCGGTGATTCCCTCGAAACGCGGCTTGCGTAAGCTGGAAAACTGCTGTGGTGCCGTCACCCTGAAAGATCTCTTGTATGTAGGCGGCAGGTTCCTCAGCACCCGAGAGGGTCACATCATTTGCTAGTTCCCGCACATGCGACGTACTCAACTCCGCTACATTCAGGGTTCCATCAGCGTCACTGAACGAATGAGTTGTGGCCCCGGCCGGCAGCACAGATACTGCCCCATTCAGCACTCTGTAGCTGGCGTAGGTTGCGTTCGCTGTAGCGCCGGCGTTGGCGCTCCAGCCTGCGGCAGGTTCAACAGCGAAGGCTCCGACCGCTCGCGGGTTGCCGCCCACTGCAACCGTAAGCCCCCCACTCGCTCCGCCTTGCGCGACCTGTGTCAGCTGACCCACAAGATCGCGCCCGTTCACAGCCAATGCCAGACCGTTCGTAACGGTTCCCACTCCCGAACGCTGTCGGTCTAGCAACCATTCGTCACTAACGGCACTCAACCTGGCCCGGTAAACGGGCCCGCTCGTGCCCGCACCGGCGTACACGGCGACAGGCTCGGTAGCAAGGTAGCCGGTGAACAGCATCGTCCCCGCTTGGTTCGTCACGATCACGCGTCCTCGGCGCGCAGGTGTCGCCAGTCCCTGCGTCCCCAAGACGATCTCAGCGGCACACCGCGAAGGTGCGTTTAGCTCACGTTGTATTTCGATCGGTCCTTCAGCTGCTACTGCGGGCGTGTAGTCCACCGCCCCCAGCCCATCCTCGTTATCAATCGTGATCCGCACTCACCCTCCATCGGTTCCACTTACCAAATCCGCACCTTAACCTGCGATATAGCTGCGGAAGCACATCACCCGCTCCCCGTCCACTGCATCCGTCACGGGGAGGGCGCGGAAATGGGCCTGAAGGCGCAACGCCTCGTACCCTCCCCCGCTCTTTCCTACCTCTTCGGCAATTCCTGCTGCCGTCTGCAGCCGTGGGTAGTGCCAGATCACTCGCTCTCCTTGCTGTCCTTCACCCACAAACAGCGCGGACCATTCCTGAAAAAAGGTCGAACCCTCGCGATCGCAAAAACCTACAACCGCAGCGACCTTCATCCCCGTCGCAGGCACCCCCGCAAGCAGCGGAGTCTCAAGGCCGAGTACGCCATTACTTACTGAACTCACCCGCGCGACGTTCAACGACACTCGCCGCACATAATCCACATCCAGTAGCGGAGACTTCACGTAAGCACCGCTCACACCGGAGCCGACGAACCCCGTAGCTCCTGTTCCGTAATCCACGTCCACCGCCACCAGGGTTCCTTGCGGAAACGCCGCGGCAGCAGTTGCGCCTACATTCAGCGCTAGAGCTGTCGACCCGCTCCCAAGGGTAACGGCCGGAACCGCCACGCCACCGGATCCTGCCAACGCTGCACCGCTAGCGGCCGCAAGCAGGTTCATCTGCTGCGTTCCCGCCGCGAGCGACATCTGCAACTTGCCCCAGCTCTCAAAAGCAAATCGCACCGTGGCATCGACGTCCGTGCGCGCCTGCACCTGCGTGCTCGCGGGCGTGCCCATCCGCAACGGCGTCACTACAGTCCCACTCGTTCGCGTAAATCCCGCAATCCACCCGAGGTCCACCCACGGCGCTGGAGGAATATCTACAGGAAATCTGGCGCTCTGAGCTGGATCAAACAGCGTCGGCTGCTGCGCCGTCCGGTTCACTGGCGCAAAGTACGCCCGCACTCGCTTCAATGCGGGTGCCATCACTTCCGTCCCCATCAGAGTTCACCCGCTTCCTGAAAACTCATCACCTGCACCGTCGCGACTCGGGTCACACGGTCCGCTTCTGTCTTTGCTCCGGCAAAGGCCACCTCGCTCCACCAGAGGCGCGTGCTCATTGCGGTAGCTGCCGCTCCCCGGGCAAGCCCGGAGTAATCGCTCTTCAACGCATTCTGCGGAGCCGTCCGCACCGCTGTTAGCAACTCTCCATCCATTGCCGCCAAAGTGCGTCCACGGTCCAACCCGCCGTTGAGTGAGCTTCCCGCTGTCCCATACGCAATCTCACAGGTCATCGTCACGAACGGCAGGACGCCCTGGTCCGCCACAGTGGTGCCCGTCCATCGCAAGTGAAAGCAGTCCGGTAGTGGCGCAACGCTTTCCGTCTCGTTCTCGTCCACCACCAGACCCGGTCGAGTGACGCCCCGCACCACGACGCTCCGTTCCGGATTCAACGTCGCCAATCGCCCCCGCAACACCTCGTAGAACGAATCCTTTGCGTTCTGCACGCACACCCCCAATCGCAAATCCCGATCTGTTCGTTGAGATCTGCTGTTCTCACCGTGAGCCTCACAACCTGCACCGCATCCCGTTGCTAAGCCCAGATAGGTTCTTCAACCGTCAGTCGATACGCACACGCGACCCCAGCTACGAGCACTGGCTCGCACTTTTTAATCACATACTGCACACCGCTAACCGACACACCCACCGCTGCCTCAAACAGGCTCTTCGCCGACGCAAACCCCTGTGAGCCCATCAGGCTATCAACCTCGATAGCCCCTAGCAGGAGAGCCCGGTCGTTGCCTACCTTACGCCACACGGCCAAGCCGATTGGCACGTCCTGAAACTCAGGAACACCTAACCCAAGCTGCTCGGCATCACTGCCGCTGATAGCCAATCCAGGCATACGCAGGATTACTGCAAATCCACCGTTCGCGCACAGGGCTGCGGACGCCGCCCGCAGAGCACCCTCGTCTGATATCGTCGCCATCTACCCCAGCCTCTCTGCTACAAACGGTCGCAGTAACGCTTGCACTTGGCTGTCGATCAAAGAATCGCTGAAGTACTGGGTCTGAAGTGTATCCAGCCGGCTCGACTTCACATTCAGCCCGGGCGTCGCTTGCGCGTTCTTCACAATCTGGGCGCAGGCGAACTTCACGCCGTCCGGCACCGTTGCAAGTCCTGCCGTGTACGTCACTTCTACCTCGCTGTAGCGCAGTCCCAGCAGATTCATCGGCAACTGCACCTCTCCGCTTGCAGCGTCGAGGGTCACCGCCGTTGGATCCAACGCAACCCACTGGCCGGGCAGTCCAAACACCAGCGCGTACTCAAACAAGGAATCGTATTGCCTTTGCAGTTGCGGTGTGTACCGCGCCTGTACCGCACTCACCGTGATCACCGGTCCATAGGTCAGCTGCGCTGAGCCCCAGTTCCGGTTCACGCGCAACCGCTCCGTATAATTCACGCTCAACAGGGACCCACGCCGGCAGTGTGCGTCGATCATCGACGAAGCCGCTGCCACCCACGCGTCCGACGTATCCGCGCTCAGGCCATACGCCACATACTCCGAAGGCTCCAGATACGCCATCTACCCCCCACTTCCGTTGCTACAACAAAAACCGGGCACCCGAGTCCGATCTTTCGGACCCGGGTACGCTTCCGGAGATGAAGCCTTAGCGGCTCACCAGCACCTGGTAGTGTGCATAGCTCGCACCCTTGACGACGACGCCGCCAAACTTCACCACCACATGCTGCGAGGCCAGCGAACCGGGCACACCAAGCTGGAAGACCCGCGGGTTCGCATCGCCCAGCCAGTGGTACTCGATCAGGTCTTCGGTAACGATGTACGCCGGCAAGACCGCCGAACCGGAACCAGGAGTGCCGGTGTAAGGCAATGTCCACTCCGGAATGAGCGGGATATCGCCCGCCTGGGTCGACAATGTCTTTACCGTTAGGCCCCCTTCAATGGCCCTCGTGTTCAGCACTACGTTGTATTCGGCCTTCATCTCGCGGTCGATCAGATCCAGCAGCACCGGGTTCGCGTAGATCGCCGTCGGACGAACACCGAAGCTCGAGTTGGACAGCATCTGCGCGATGGTCGACTTGAATCCATCGACGATGCTTTCACTCGTCGGAATCGCGACAGAATTGCCGCCTGCGGCGATCTGGCCCGCAGCGCCAAAGTACTGTGCCGTGGTCGGGGAGCTCAGGCTCGTGTCCGTTCCATTCCAAAGCGCCACGTCATGCGTCCGCAGGACACCATTGACGGTATCTGCCAAATCCTTCGCCTGCAGGTAGGAAAACTGGCTCTGCTGCTTACCCAGCTCCAGGTCGAACAGGTTGTAATTGATCTGCGCGACCAGTGCCTTAAGCGGAACCGAGCGCTCCACGCGCGTCGGACTCACCACCGGCGGGACAATGTTGCGGGGGTCCATGAACCCAGCCGAGGCCGCAGGCGACGGGATTGCCATCTCTTCGAAAAACCGCGACGGGTGGCCGGTCGCGGGTACCTGCTTGATCCGTTGCCCAAACGGTCCGCGACGCCGTACCAGGTCCACGATCTCCGTCTGGTACATGGGAACTTCAATGGCGCCAGGTCCGATGTAATCCGCAGTCGCGTTGATATCCGTAAACTTCGTGTTCATTCTGTCTCCCATACTTGCTGTGCAAAGGAAAAGGGCGCAGCCCCGGCTGCACCCTTCTCTCAGTTGTTCCCTTGTTGTCTTCCCGAAGAGAAGCCGCGTCCTTCAGCCGTGTCCGGCCAGCGTTCTTCCCGGAACTGCCTACCCTAGCAATCCCGCTCGCAACATCTCCGCCTTCACCGCGAAGCGTTGTTCGATCGACAACGAAACCAGTGCGGCATCCAACGCCCCTGCCTCAAGTCGCCCGCTCTCCAGTCCCTCCAGCGCTCCCGCCGAGATCCCCTGCTTAGCCAGCGTCGCGATCGTACCTACCGCCACTGTCTTTCGGCCGGTCGGCTCCTTCGAAGCTGCCGCGCTCAGTGCGGAGATCTTGCTCTCAGCTTCAGCAAGTTTGGCCTCTGCTGACCGTAGCCGCTCTTCCAACTCAGCCTCACGCTGCCCCTCTACCGTGGCAACGATGCGCCCCACACGCTCCTCGGCCTGAGCCGACAACGTCATTTCGCGCTCGCCTAAACGCTCAGCTGCTTGCTCCAAAGCTGCCATTGCTGTCTCGATCCGCTCCAACAATGCTTCCATCCCGTCCTCCACGCTGATCCACCCTCACCTGGCGCGCCAAGCGCTCAGGAACTCGCTTCCTGTTTTCGAGCCGAGGCCCCACGGCTACCGCGGTCGACCGTTGCACCGCTTCACACGAAACGACGTCGCGCGATAGGCCGCCTTCTCTCGCAACAGAATGGCAGCCCCGGTAAACGTCGCTTTGGTCACCGTCCAGACCTGCGCCTTCATGTCCGCCACATGCGCATCCGCCAACTCATAGCTCATGCCCATCTCGCACGTGCTCGACGTCGCTCCCGCCGAAATCTTCGCTTCCATCTCCGGGAAATCTCGCGCATACAGGTAGCCCCTGACCTGCAGACGCTGCCCGTCGAGTTCCGCTGACGTGATAATGCCGCACTTCTGCCGCGCATCATGTCCATCCCAGCCAGCCTTGTAATCCACTGCCATGCCTAACAGACTGGGCAGCGCCGCCTGCGCCGCCGCCCGGGTCAACACCACCCGATGGCCACGCGCTCCACTTGGAGCCTTATCGCTCGGCACATCCACCAGCGTCAGGCATCCTTCAAACGGCAAACGATTCGGATGCCCCATCACCTCCGGGATCTCTACCGCCATTGCCCGTATCGACCGCACCCCACGATGCTCCCGTACCGCTCGTTCCAAGCACACCTCCGCCTTCTCGAGACATCTTCCATTCTTCTCTGCGCCGCGCCCAGCCGTTCGCTCCGACCCACCGCAGCTCGAAACCTCAACAGCTCATGGCTGAACATCAACCCGGGCCGGCAGCCCCCGCATCGCCCTTACCTCCTCCACGCTCAGCACTCCTGCCTGCAGCAGCTGCATCTGGATGCTCACCTCGGTCGCCTCATCGCGGCTCTCCAGTTCGCTCCATACAAACCGCAGATCGTCCCAGCCCAGCACCTTCGCGATCACATCCCGCGTCAGGTAATCCGCAATCAGTTTGGCCAGCGGCACCACAGCATTCTGAAACGCTTCGTCTGCGAGCTCCTGCGCCGTCGACCGGTTCACGTCATGCGTTACGCCCAGCAGCATCTGCGGCAGGTCAAACGCATTCGCAATCATGGTCAACAGGAACTGTTGCCATTCCAAGCGCAACTCCGCGTCCGTCCCCTGCGCCAGGCGAATCACCTGCGGTGGCTCTTCCGAACTCAATACCGGTACATGTCCCGAGCCCTCCACCTCCTCCTGCCACCAGCGAGTGAGCCGCTCGTGCTGCTCCGGCGTCCGATCCTTCAGCCAAAGCGCATACTGCACCGTTCCGTTGGAAGCCAAACGTCCGGCATACTTCTGCGCGTTTAGAAAGGCGTTGATCGCTTCGAACGCGACCTCCATCTTCCCCAGCCCAAACACGGTGTGTGACCGCGGGTTCAGCCGCAGGTACATGAGTTCGCGATCCAGCAGCTGGATCCGGCCTTCAATGCCCGGCCTCCCCGTCACTTGCGCGTACCGCGGCGTCTCCGGCTGCCCGTCCCACTCCGGATTCACCTGGATCGTCGCTCCATCTACCGGGTACAGCCGCACCGGTGCCCCCGCGTCGCCCACCACGATCTAGACCCCGCCGAACCCGCCCACCACGGTGTCTTCAATCAACCGTTCAATAACCGTCCGAAAACTGTCTACCGCATTCGGTTGCGCGAAGGCGGCTGTAAGCCGGGCTGCCCGCTCAGGGCGGTCCCCACTCATATCCGGACCCGCTCCCGGTCGAACCTCCACGCGCCAATCCATGCACGCAATCCGGTCCTTAATGCAGTTGATCGCACGGCGTGCCGCCGGCGTCTCTGCAAGCCTGCGCAGGTTCATCGCCGTCGGCTTGGGAAGCGCATTTGTCACCCCCTGCACACGAAACGGCATCAACACGCTCGCTGGACCCAGCCCCAAAGTCATCGGCACCGCGGAGGTCTTCCGTTCCCCGGTCCCCTCCTGGGAAGCACCTGCCTCAATCCCTGCCACGCGCTCCCACCAGCGACCAACTACCGCACTCAATCCCATCAATCCTCCCCTTTCCGCGCCAAACAACAAGGGCGCCAAACAAAAAGGCGCGGCCCAAAGGCCACGCCACTAGATCATCGACTCCAACCCACTCGCGTCCTGCAACACTCCCCGGGGCTGCGCTTCCATCCGGGCGCAAGGAAAGTGCTGTTCAGCGGCAGCACCAGGCGCCTGCCGACTGCTCCCTTAAACCCGCAACTCGCGCCGCGCGGTCTCCGCCACCCGCCCCAGATCCGCCACGGTCAACACCCGTAACCCCGCGCTCTCCATCACACCAACGCCAAACGCATATTGTTCGGCATCCGGTACGGTCGCAAGCGTCTCCACGACGGCGGTCAATTCCAGTTCCGCTGCCTCGACTCTTGCCACTCCTTCACGCAGCCCGTTGAGCGAGTACGCCACGCCCTTGGCCAACTCCGCGTCACTCTGGAGCGAAACGCCATGGAAGAACCGCACGGTGCCATTCCGATACCCGCAATCCAGCTTCAACGGATCGCCCGGCCGCGTGTACTGAGCGGCTGCTACGCGCTTGCGCATCAGGTTCCACACTCCCGCGCGCGTGAACTCGTCGCGCATACGCCCTGCGATCGCCGCCCGCCCACTTACCCTGCGTCGGACGCTTGCCCGCTGCAGCGGCTCCACATACATCCGCAGCAGCTGCTCGATCTCCGCCGGCAAGCTCTCGGCCAGCGTCCCACGCATCGCCGTGATCTGCACACTGTTCGACAAGCTATCTTCGAGCGTGGCCAGCACCGGCTTCGTCTCCACCTGCCCTCGGCTGCCATCCGCCAGTCGCTCCGCGATCTCGGCCTCCAGCGCTTCCAGCATGTCGGTATCCGCCTCTGGATCCAGACACCGCACCCGGCTCCAGTCCCGCGTAAACCGCACCGTCGCCTGCGCCCCCACCGAACGCAAGACCACACCGATGTTGGCGAACTCACCCTTCACGGGGTCCGGCACATACCGTATCAGCGCAAACTCGCACGGCACTCGCTCACTCACCAGCCCACATCCTCTTCACATCACCATCTTGGACGCAGTTTGCATCCTCTCCCACGAGATTGGCACCACCACACTCGTCCGCTCTTCCCATTTTGGGAATGGCTGCCGTCCCGACGCGCGGAATCTTGTAATCAGCTCCCGCACCCTGCTACGTCGCGCCACCATCTCTTCCAGCAAGCGCTCCAACGCTCCGGGATCGCCCCCATACCAATCCAGGGGCACCTGCTCCGCGATCGCGCCCAGCGTCTCCGCCCGGAACGCCTCCACCCGGCTCAGCCAGGGCTCGAAGCTTTCCCATCCGGTCACGCGCGCATACACCAGGTTGCGCGGGTACACCCCCCGCACCGGTGCATCCGGAAAGCTCCACTCGCCTGCGTTGAAGCAAAAGCCCTGATCGATAAAGGTCGCCCGGTACTTCCGCTCTCGCGCCTTCCGCTCAAACACCGCCTGCCGTCCATTGCAGTTGCCGGTCCACTTATCCACCACCAGCATCCCCGCAAACTCACCGAGGTTCCGAACCTCTTCCATCTGCGGTTCCGGCAGGTAATCCACCACCTGCCCCGGCATCAATCCACCCACATACCGGCTGCCAAAATGCAGCCCTGCATCGCAGCGCGCCCGTACGCCCCGCCCTAGATCCATCTGCAGGTCCGGGCTGTTGGCTACCAGCCATTCACTGACTTCCACCACGTCGCTCTTCGGTACTGGAAGCCCTACCGCCTCCGCTATCCGCGTCGCCAACAGCTCATTGGCTAACACCCGCTCGCCCTGCGGATTATTGCGGAACTTCACGACCCAGAGCGTTCCGTCTGCCCCCAGCATCAACTGGCTCTGCGCCCCACCGCGCATCCGCCGAATCGCTTGCACCGCCAGAACCGCCAACCTTTGCTCCTACTCACTACCCTACCAAACTGCCCCGGAATTGCACGCAACGCATTCCAAAAGAAAAGAGCAAATCTTTTTGCTTCAAACTCGGAATAGGTCAAGCCGACTGCAGCATCTCCGCTCGTACGGCATGCGCAATCGCCATGGCCATTACCAGGTCGTCGTGCGCTCCACGCACTGCGCCCGCGCGCCCTCGCTCATCGGCCACAAACGTTCGGCACTCACGGAGCAAGCGCCTGCTCAAGAACCTCTCCGGCGTCTGCAGCAACAGAGTCCCAAGCCGCGCCACCATCTCTGGTTTGCTCGCAGCCGAGGTTAACCAGCCCATCTGCCCACCCTGACGGTATTGCCGCAACTCCGGCCATTGTTCCAGCAGGGCCAACACGGCGGCGCCATGGTTGTTCCGCTCCACTGCCACCGTGGCTCCGGCATACTCGCGCGCCAGCTCCACGCACAGTGCGGCCAACTCCGCCGGCCGGATCCGCTCCTGCAACTCTGCGCACTGCATCCCCGTACGCAGATCCAAGACCTGCACCGCCGCGAAGTCGCCTTCGGCCCCACCCCCAGCCGTGTCCACGGCAATCAGGTAGCTTCGCCCTGGCACCGGCGGCAGCCACTGCAGCAAGGCGCCATTGCGCCTGCTCGCTACAGGCTCAGCTATCTCGCTCAACCGGCGCTCGATCGCCTCCACCTCGAAGCAGCAGGATCCTGTGGCCCGAAAACACGTCTCTGCCCCTTCGGCAAACTCCTGCGACCGCAGTGCCCCGTAGCTCCGCTCCAGCCCCCGCCGGAACCCAATCTGCACCTCAGTCAAGGCGTGTTCCCTCACCAGGGCAAGCTCCTCGCCGGTCATCTCCTCCATCGCAACTGCTGGCCCCACATACGCCGGCTCCAGCCACCAGGGAAGGAAATGACTGACCAGGACCGGCCCCAATGCCCCGCTTCCATCCCGGCTCTTTCCCATGGGTCCGCTGCATGGCACGGCGCTGCGCCAAATATCGTAAAAAACCCCATACGCCCCATTCGGCGTGCTTTCCAGAACCATCTCCCCATCTGGTGCTAGCGCCGCCTGTAAACCCGCCAGCGTCGCCGCGGCATCGCCCGGCCACCGGCTTACTTCGCTGCAATGCAGGTTCTGCACGCTTAGCCCTCGCCCTGCATTCGCATCGGCTGCGCTTGCTACGCGAAACTCACTCCCAGTCTCCGCAAACACTATCTCGCCCGCGTTCGCACGCTGCAACCGCCACTCACCTTCCCGCATGTCTTCCGGCAGATACTCCCACATCCGCCGCACCATGCCGAAAATGCCTTCCGCAGCCTCCCGATTGTGTGCCACCAGCAGGGAAGTGCATCCAGGATGCAGCAGGGTTCGCAAAAAGAACCGCCCCGCCACCCAGGTTGTTATGCCCATCTGCCGCGCTTTCAGCACCACGTTGTGCTGCCCTCGGTGCTCCTCGAACTCTCTCTGCGCCCGGTTCGCCTTGAACGTCCGTACGCGGCCGCTTCGGTCACGGATGCGCAGGATCTTCTCCGCCAGCCTCACTGCCGCCTCAGGCTCGTCCAAACTCGGCCCAAGCCGCTGCAGCAGTTCAAACGAGCTCTCTCGCTTCCTCATCGCCCTGTCTTTCACGCCACCAAAACGCCCTATGTTGCGGTCGTCCAACAGCCGACAGCGTCGCAGAAGCAGGCGCAGGCTCACCCTTAACGGGGGTGGCCCACGCACCTGCTCTCTGCAACGGCCCGAACTGCTCGACCACGCAGCACGCAGCTTGTTCTCACCCTCAGTGCCGCTACGGCACCCCGCCGCGCTGCGACAGCCTTCGGTATCGGCTACCCTGCCCTAGTTGCGCGCAACGCACACGTAGCCGAACACCACGGCGCTCCCCGGTGCCGCCCCCACGTTGACCGTCAGGCCCGTCGCACTCACCTGTGCCAAATAGCCGTTCAGCGCTTGCGCCACAGCCGGTGTCGTACTTTGCGGCTGCACCAGACACACAGGCGCCGCCTGGTAAGAACCCGAAAAACTGTAGCTCGCCGACACCGTGCCGCCTGCCGCTACGACCAGCGTTCCCGCCAGGTCGGTGTTCGTTCCTGTCCCTGTTGCCAGCCTCGGTGCCGTTACGCCGGGCGTCGTCAGGCCGGTAGGCCCCAGCATGCTGGTCGCCGTCACGGAACCCATTCGGAACATGAACCGCCCGCCAACCGGCACATCCAGGTACAGATTTTGGTCACCCGTGCCGCCACCAATGAACCCAAGCCGCAAGCTGTCGTTGTTGTTGCCGTTCAGCGTGAAGTTGCTGTACCCCGAACTCCCCCCCGAGGCGATCTGCGCGTTGCCGTTGAACCCCGTCTTGATCGCCGAAGCTACAACACTTGTCGCCTGAACGTTGTTCGCGCTAAATCCACTCGGCGCAAAGGTGAACGAGGTTCCGCCCAGCAGCCATGAAGCCGTGCTGTTCTGCGGTGAGTAGGTTAAGAAATCCTCCACGCCCCCGTTCCGGTCCATCGCAAAGAGCGCATACCCTGAGTCCCACCGGCTGCAGCTGTGCAGGTTGCAGTGAATGCGCAGCACCGCCTCGGTCCCCGCATCCACTTCCACCGCATTGCGCCATGGTCCCGACGCCAGGTACGCCGAATCGGGCAGCTGATGTGTACCGCCGGCCCCCACATAGCTGTTCGACGGTACGCCATTGGCCACCGCCCAGCCGCGCGCCCCAGGACCAAGCTGTCCCGAGTAAAACTTACCCGCCGAGGTGTACTGCGTTGGCCGGGGCACAAACTGCGTGATGTACTCGGTGTCCCCGTAGGTGCTCTGCTGGTAGTAGTGTGGCTGCTCTACCGTGTCCCCAGCGCTCCAGGGCACCGTGTTGGCTGCCAGCGTGAAGGTCCCATCCACACTCGCGGTCCCTGGGCCGTACACGCTCAGCACTTCAGCCATCGGATACAGCTTGTAGTTGCCATTAGAAAATCCCACCGTCCCGCCGGAGCTGCTTCCGTCCGCGCCGTTGGCCGTATAGGTCAGGCTGTACGGCCCGGTGCTCGCGACCTGAAAAGTCCCGTTATAACTTGCATCGGTCATACCGCTTACGGTCATGCCCAGCCCGTTCACGTCATACGGCAAGCCCTGCGCCAGGTTCAGGGTGACCACATTGCCGCTTCGCGTCGCACTCGCAACAGCTGCTGACAGATTCAAAAAGGCGCTCGTGCTGGACCCGCCGCTCTCCCCCACCACATACGTCAGCGCCGCGGCGTAGTACACCTGGGTCGGGCTAGGCGACCCGGCTACCGGAAAGATCTGGCGCACTTGTCCCATCGTGTCGGCCACCTCTTCCAGCCCATAGCCACACAGCCCTCCCACCGCCATCACCGTCCCGCTGGCGTGTACCTTGTTCAACGCCAACTGCACGTGCGTCGCATCCACCACGGTGTATTGCGCCGTCTCAAAATTCGGAAACGTTCCCTGGTCCATCAGGCAGGCCACGCCGCTGGTCGCCGGCAGCGCCGCCGTACTCGTGGCATACACACTGGCCAGACCGCTGGTCGTAATCGGCAGCGTCACCGTTCCAGGCGCTAAATTCCCCGCCTGCGACGTCGCCGCAGCCGCAAGCATCAGCTGCTTGCTCACCGGGAAGTTCGTGCCGCTGAAGTTCACGATCGGCAGAGCATCCCCGCCCGCGCCAACGACCATGCCCGCCGAGATCACCTTGCTCGGGCTTGTGTCCATCAGAAAGCGCCCATCCCCCTGTGTCCCGGCGTTCGCCGTCACAGCCACAGCCAAATTCGTCGACCCCGTCGTGCATCCGGAACTGCATGTCCCCTGGAAGACGCGTGTATCTTCGGCAATTTGCAAGTCAAACGGATGCGCTCCCTCATCTGCCTGGTCCCGGTACCCGCCCGAGCTTCGAATGAACTGCCCGCCTGCCAGGCAATCACCCACGGCATAGCAGTTCACCTCAGTGCCCGCCTGCACATGCTGGCCCTGTGTGTTGTAGTTCCCGATTGTCTGCATCACGCCGTAGTTGCTCTTGCTGTACGGCACTGTCTCCACGTTGGCCGGGAACTGATTCGATCCGCCTGTCTCTGCATTCTGCGTCAGGCTCAACACAATGCTGTTGGCTCCCGAACTTGGCCGGGCCGCAAATGCCTGCTGCGCCGTCCGCGTGGTCACCTGCGTCAGCGAGCTGCCTACATTGACCGTTCCCGTCGCGGGCAGCGGGTTCTCCAGCACTTCAAAATCAGCTCCGCCGCGCCGGTCTACGATATGGGTGCCCGACGGTACGCCTCCCAGCGGCAGACCTTCCGTCCCCGGGTACGTCTGGCTCATCCAAAGCTCGCATCCATTCGTGCAATAGCCGCTCGAAAGCGCATTGCTCAAACCATTTCCGCCATTGCCGGTCAGGAACCCCGTCGCATCCAGCACGCCGTTGAGCGAATTCACCTCAAGCTGCGTTCCGGTAGGCTGCACGACCGTCTGTGTGCCGCTCGGCAGTGTGCTCACCTTGCTCGCCGCTCCGCCTCCCAGCGCCGCGATGTTTACGTCTACATAGTGCTTGTCCGCCGCCTGTTGCGCACTTACCGGATCTCCCGGCAGCACGAGCGGCCCCGTCATGGTATCGCCGCTCTTCTGTACGTACCCTGGCGTCGACGTAGTACCCGTCGGGGCCACACCGGTCGACACCGCCGCCGCAATGGCACGGTCCACATAAGCTTTGCTAACCGTCTGCATCGCCACGCTGGTCGGTAGCACCTGGCTCTCGATCCCGGCCAGCTTCACCGGGCTACTGGCCGCCGGCACCACCCAATACTGCCGGCTCGTCGTCCCATCACTCAGGTGAAACACGGCCGTGTAGTACGACCCCGTCGGCGTTCCGCCCGCATTCGGCGCCAGCGCGATCGATAGCGCACCATTTGCGCCCAGCGTCACAGAGCTCGACCCAGCTGCTACCGCGTTGCCGCTCGCCGTCGTGAACGCACTCCAGCTCACCACAACGCTGCCTTGTGCCGGCGCGCCGCTCGCGCTGTACACCGTGTCGGCCACCGTCGTCAGCGCGATCTGCCCGTACCCTGGCAGCGCCATGGTGACCGCCATTAACAGCCCGATCAGCACCCATCCTCGCCCAATTACTCGCATCTCGCCTCCAAATTCACCCCACACTTAGTAGTCACGAAAACATCGCTACGCTGCATCACCAGCATGCATTGCCGCCCTTGCGGCCTTCTCCATCCACGGGGACCACCGTCACGCTCGCTTCATCGGCTCCGGCCTCACGCCACAACCCCGCACGCACACCTCGTCGCTTGCGCTACCGTAAGACATGCCCTTAGGCATCTCCTCTCACCTCGTCCTCCCCGACCGCCTTGGCCCTGGTCATCTTGACGCGCTGCATCGCGCCGGCGCCGAAGTGATTGAGGTCTTTGCGTCTCGTCACCACTTCGATTACGGCAATCGCAACGCCATCCGCGACCTCGCCCTTTGGTTTCGTGCCAATCCCGTCAAGGCCACCATGCACATGCCCCTCTTCACAGAGGCTGAAGAAGCCGAGTGGTCCCGTCACACCGAACCCACACTCAACCTTGTCTCCCGCGACAAACGTGATCGCATCCTCGCCATGGACGAAACCAAGCGCGCCCTCGAAGCCGCAGAGCAGATCCCCTTCCGCTCCTGTGTGCTGCACCTCGGCCTGAGAAATGACGCTTGGTCTACCGAGACCCTCGACCTGTCCCTCACTGCCATCGAGCACCTCAAAGCCTTCGCCGCCCCGCTCGGTGTCCAGCTTCTGCTCGAAAACCTCAATAACCACCTCGCCACACCCGCCCACCTCGTCGAGATCACCCGCGTCGGTCACTTCGATACCGTAGGCTTCTGCCTGGACACGGGCCACGCCCATCTCGCGCGGCCCCTGCTTCCCGAAGAAACCGGCTACGACCGTTCTGCGCGCGAGCGCCTGCGAGACCAGTGGGGCGACGCCGCCTTGACGGACGCGCTCCCCGAAGCCTTCGCGATCTTCGGCGATCGCCTCCTCGAGCTGCACCTGCACGACAACAACGGTACCCGCGACGAACATCTCTGGCCCACAGAGGTTTCGTCAGGCAAGGGCGTCGATTGGGGCGTTGTACGCTCCGCCCTCCGGACACTTCCTCACGCCACTGACAACATCCTTGAGATTGCCTACGAAATCGCCACCCCGGACCGCGCTCTCGCGGCCAAGGCCCTCTCCGCCCGCCGTCTCCTCAGCTCCGAGCCCGAGTGAAAACCCACCCCCAAGCGGTCCAGCCCTCAAAACCTCAAAACTTCAACACCAAGGTCAACCCGGCAACAAAGAAGGGGCCGATCCAAAAGCATCGGCCCCTTCGTCCGCTGACTCCGCTCTAGTACGCGCTGCCTACCAGCGCTTCCTCCTCAGCGTGCTTCACCGCCGAGGTCTCCGCCGCCACCTTGTTCCTGCCCAGCTTCCTATCCAGGGCCTCACGCAGCCGGCGCCCATACTCCGCGTCCGCCTGCGTCGCATAGCTCACGATCGTGTCCTGGACCGGAGGGATCGCGTTCGCCAGCGCACCGGAAAGATTGCTGATTAACTCTGCCCGGTACTCCTCCGTGAACTCGCGCCAAAGCTCGCCCGCTTGCTTGAAATTGTTCTCGCGGTCGATCTTCTGGCGCACCATCCGTCCTTCATACCGCGGCATATACTCCACCCCGGTCCGCGGCGCCTCTCGTAACGCACCCATGCTGCTCGGCTCGTAGTTCACATGCAGGTTCTGCCCGGGCGCATGATCCACGTGGTACGCCATTTGCCCATCCCGCTGACCCGTGTACACCGGCACCTTCGGCTGGTTGATCGGCAGCTGCAGATAGTTCGTCCCCACCCTGTACCGTTGCGTATCGGAGTAGCTGAACGTGCGACCCACCAGCAGCTTGTCATCGGAAAAGTCCAGTCCGTCGACCAGCACGCCTGTTCCAAACGCCACCTGCTCAGTCTCTGCGAAGTAGTTGTCCGGCGTCCGGTTCAACACGATTTTGCCTACGTGTTTCCACGGAAACTGCTCCTTCGGCCATAACTTTGTCGCGTCCAGCGGATCGAAGTCCAGCTCCGCATGCTCATCGTCGCTCATCGTCTGGACATACATCTCCCACTCCGGGAACTCGCCCTTCTCAATCGCGTCGTACAAATCCTGCGTTGCGTGATTGAAGTTCGTTCCCTGGATCTTGTTTGCCTCTTCCTGGGTCAGGTTCTTGATCCCAGCCTTTGGCTCAAAGTGATACTTCACCAGTACGGCTTCACCCTGCGCGTTCACCCACTTGTACGTGTTCACGCCCGAGCCCTGCATCATCCTGTAGTTCGCGGGGATGCCCCACGGCGAAAACAGGAACGTGAACATGTGCGTCGACTCCGGCGTGTTCGCTAGAAAATCCTGAAACCGTGCGTCGCTCTGCCGATTCGTCACCGGGTCCGGCTTGAATGCATGCACCATGTCCGGAAACTTCGTCGCATCCCGGATAAAGAACACCTTCAAATTGTTTCCCACCAGGTCCCAGTTGCCTTCCTCTGTATAAAACTTGATCGCAAACCCCCGCGGGTCCCGCAACGTCTCCGGGCTGTGCCCTCCGTGCACCACAGTCGAAAAGCGCACGAAAACCGGTGTCTGCTTGCCCGCCGTCTGGAAGAGCTTCGCCCGTGTGTATCGCGCGATCGGCTCGTCGCCCACCTTCCCGGTCGGCTCAAAATACCCGTGTGCCGCCACACCCCGCGCATGCACAACCCGCTCCGGGATCCGCTCTCGGTCGAAGTGCGTGATCTTCTCCAGAAAATGGTAGTTCTCCAGAACCGCCGGCCCGCGATTCCCAACCGTCCGTAGGTTCTGGTTGTCGTAGACAGGGTGTCCCTGCCTTGTGGTCAACACCTGTCCGCTCGCCTCGCCGGTCACCACAGGCGTGCCGTTGTCGGTGCCATTCTTAAATCCGTTTTCGCTCATAAAGGGAGGTCTCCCGGCGCACGCCCGCAAGGCAAAAGCACCGTCTTCCCATGATGCCCCGACTACCCCGCCTTTGAAAAGGGAAGCCCAACGCTCCCTTTCATCACCCAAAAACGTCGTCGCGTCCCCCGCGTAACTCCGCGCCCTTCGGGGGAGCGCTTCCTCACCCACCTTGCCCCGCTCACCCCCGCGCCGCTACCATCACAACACCATGGACACAAGCAGCAACCCCGGTCTCCGCCGCTCCGAAGACATCGCCCTTGATCTCCTCAAGTTCGTCGCCTCCCACACCAATCTCAAAACCGGTGCCACTTCCGGCACCCCCGGCTTCGGCATGCAGTCCTCCTCCAGGCCCGAAGATCAGGTCACGCAGCTCCTCGATCTCTACGCCCGCTGCCGTGTAGCCGTCGAAGCCCCTTACGCCACCAAGAAGTAGCCGGTGCCCAAACCTCTCCGCGTGGCCGTCATCGGCGCCGGCGCTTTTGGCCGCAATCACCTCCGCGTCTTCCGCGACCTCGAGCAGACAGGCGTCTCGGCTCTCAATTTCCCGCCTCTCACACCGGAACAACAATCGGCGTCGCTCTCTGCGCCCAGCAACCTGGATCCGTCACCCGCCCCCTCACAGATCGCAACCTCGCAGCTCACAGCTCACCACCACCCTGCCCCCGTTCAACTAGCCGCCGTCGTCGACCCTAACCCGCAGACCCGGGCGGACGCCGCCCTCCGCTACAACATCCCCGGCTTCACCACCGTCGACGATCTCCTCGCCGCCAACCTCGACCTGCAAGCCGCCACGATCGCCGTTCCGACCGCGGCCCATGCGCCAATCGCTACGCAACTCCTCGAAGCAAATCTCGACGTTCTGGTCGAAAAACCCCTCACCGCCACCCTCGCCGAAGCCGACCAACTCATCGCCCTTGCCGCATCCCGCGGCCGTATTCTCGCTGCCGGCCACCTCGAGCGCTTCAACCCCGCCGTCACTGCCGCCCTTGCCCGCCTCACCCGCCCCATGTTCTTCGAGGCCCATCGCCTCTCCGTCTTTAC